>DXHJ01000180.1 GCA_019113475.1 Candidatus Dorea intestinavium
TTATTTCATTTCTTCCATTCTTCCCGTTCTTACTAATTTTTCATAATAGGGACTTTCATCAAAAGTAGCAAAATAATCTTTAGGTTTTTCTGCTCGGCGAATAAGTTTTACACTACCATCTTCTTGTAAAAGTAGTTCTGCTGATTTTAGCTTACCATTGTAATTATAGCCCATAGCATAACCATGTGCTCCGGTATCATGGATGTAGAGAAAGTCACCCATTTCAATTTCTGGGAGTTGTCGATCAATAGCAAACTTGTCATTATTTTCGCATAAAGAGCCCGTAACATCATAAGTTCTAGTAGCTACTTCTTTTTCTTTTCCTAATACACTAATGTGATGATAAGCACCATACATTGCCGGTCGCATTAAGTCTACCGCGCAGGCATCTACACCAATGTAGTTTTTATAAGTATTTTTTTCGTGAATAGCTGTGGTTACGAGGGCGCCATGAGGCCCTAGCATAAAACGACCAAGTTCTGTGTAAATTTCCACATCGCCCATACCAGCTGGCACTAATACTTCCTCATAAACCTTTCGTACTCCTTCACCAATAACTTTAATATCATTTGGTTCTTGGTCTGGACGATAAGGAATACCAATGCCACCAGAGAGATTAATAAATTTAATATGCACGTCGCATTTTTTAGCTAATCTTAGAGCTTCTTCAAAGAGAACTTTAGCTAGGGTTGGATAATATTCGTTGGTAACGGTATTAGAAGCTAAGAAAGCATGAATGCCAAAGTTTTTAGCTCCCTTTTCTTTTAAAATCATGAAAGCTTCTTCAATTTGTTCTGGCGTCATGCCATATTTAGCATCGCCTGGATTATCCATAATATCCGTACTAATCTTAAAGAGCCCACCAGGATTAAAACGACAACTAATGGTTTCCGGAATTTTCCCAATGGTTTCTTCTAAAAAGTCGATATGGGTAATATCATCTAAGTTAATAATAGCCCCTAGTTTATTAGCATAAGCATAGTCTTTAGCCGGGGTATTATTAGAAGAAAACATAATGTCATGACCTTTAAGTCCTAGTGCTTCTGAAAGCATTAATTCTGCATAAGAAGAACAATCAAAACCACAATCATATTCTCTTAAAATTTCCATTAAATAAGGATTAGGTGTAGCCTTTACGGCAAAGTACTCTTTAAATCCTTTATTCCAAGAAAAAGCCTCTTTTAATGCTTTTATTGTTTCTCTAATTCCTTTTTCGTTATAAATATGAAAAGGAGTTGGATAAGTTTCACTAATCTCCTTTACTTGTTCTTTTGTTAAAAAAGGTCTTTTCTCCATCACCTAATCTTCCTTTCTTTCTCTTAAAGCCAATAATTTAATTTCATTTCCTAGTGCTCGTTTATATAAATCGACAAAGAATTTTTGTCCGGAATAAAGACAGGTGTTAGCACTGTTTTCTCCAAACTCACCGGTTAAAACTACTTTGGAGTCAATAATAACGCCAATGGTTTCTCCTCGATGTTCACCAAAATAGATTTTAAAATTTTCCATCTGCATGGGTTGATCAGTTACAATCACCACTTTTACATTACGCTGTCTCAATTCTTGTAGTTCTCTCACTAAATACAGTAGATAATTTCTGGTACAAGAAATATAGACTCGATCTTTTGCTGTATCTAGCATGTTTTTTATCTTATTTAAAATATTGGTATACCCTTCAATCGTAATATACCCTTCCGTTTCTTCTTTTTCGTCAGGAGCATGCTTAATGAGCCATTTTCTTGATTCTTCTAGTTCGCTAATATGATTTTTACAAAATTCATCCATAGCAACGGGAACGTATTTTTTTGTTTTTCCTTCTTCTACTACATAGGAACCACCTTTTTCCGTTAAGCTTGCTAAAGAATTATAAGCGTTAGATCTAGAAATTCCCAATTGCTTTGCCACTTCATAGCCAGTGGTTTTGCCTTCCATTAACAGACATTCGTAAATGGAGGCTTCTTGTCTTGTTAAGGCAAAATTCATTAAGTGTTCTATAAAATTACTATTACTCATTTTGTCACCTCACTCTTTTTTCGGTAGTACATTATAGGGATACTATACATGAAAAAAGCATGAGAGTCAATGTCTCTCATGCTTAAAATTTCTATTCGTATTTTATTGTACTACGGCAATTCTCATGGTATTACTAATGCCTTCTTGTTTAATCTTTGCTGTACTTGCGGGTATACCTGCTGTTAAGATAACGATATCGCCAAGTTCAGCAAAACCTTTTGAGTGAACAAGATCTAAGACCCCATTACACATTTGCTCAGTGGTGCAAAATTCAATGCTTCTAAGCGGTACAACGCCCCAGTAAAGTTGCATTCTTCGCAGTGTACTATTATTAGGCGATACTCCGTAAATAGGCATCTTAGGTTTAAATTTTGAAACAACCCTTGCTGTAGCTCCTGAAGCTGTCGGTGTTACAATACATTTTGCATTTAAGTTATAAGCCGTTGATACGGAAGCGTGGCTAATAGCACTAGAGATGCTTTGCATATGCATATCCTTTAAACGTTCTATATAAGTATCATAATCTAAATGAGGTTCAGTGCTTTCAACAATGTGTACCATCATATCAAGTGCTTCTCTAGGATATTTTCCCTGAGCCGTCTCACCAGATAGCATAACCGCATCCGTTCCATCATAGACAGCGGTAGCAACATCTGTTGCTTCTGCTCTTGTAGGGCGAGGATTACGAATCATAGAATCTAGCATCTGAGTAGCCGTGATTACTGGTTTATGATTTACGTTGCATTCTTTAATAATCATTTTTTGCAGGTAAGGAACTTCTTCAGCTGGAATTTCCACACCAAGGTCACCCCTAGCAATCATAATTCCATCGGCACTTCTAATAATTTCATGAATATTTTTAATACCTTCGGCATTTTCAATTTTCGCAATAATAGGAATATAGGGAGCACCAAGCTCATCTAAGAACGCTTTTATCTCTAGAACTCCCTCGGCATTTCTAACAAAAGAGGCTGCGATAAAATCAATTTTTTCTTGCACACCAAAGCGTATGTCTTCTTTGTCTTTTTCGGTTATAGCTGGTAATCTAACTGGAACATTTGGTACGTTAACACCCTTTTTTTCTCCCAGCTCACCACCGTTTGTTACACGACATTTAATTAAATCTTCCGTAATTTCTTCAACTTCTAGCCCCACAAGTCCATCATCGATTAAGATAATGTTTCCTTTACTAACATCAGTTAAAAGTCCTTTATAGGAAATGCTTACTATGTGGTTATCACCAAGGATATCTTTTGTGGTAAGTGCAAATTCTTCTCCTGTTACAAGATTTACTGGTTTTCCCTCTTTTAAAAGCCCTGTTCGTATTTCCGGACCTTTAGTATCTAATAATATAGCCGTATATTTTCCTTCTTCTTCACGGATTCTCTTGAGCATATCCATTCTTCCTTTATGCTCTTGGTGATCACCATGGGAAAAATTAAATCTTGCTACATCCATACCATTTTTAATGAGATATCTCATTAATTCTTCATCATTTGTGTTAGGTCCCATGGTACAAACTACTTTTGTTCTTTTCATAAATTGTTCTTCTCCTTTAGTTATTCTACATGTTTATGAGTGAATAAGTGTTCTTGGCAATATTCATAATTTCCATGACATTTAGAGCAATATCTAAACTCAAGGTTTGGATCATCAAGTTCGGTCTTACCGCAAACTGCACATTTGTGTTTGGCGCCGCCCTCATAATGATTTGTACTAGCCGCAGACTTCGCTTTTTGCTCAAAACTTCTTTTTCTTTTCAGCTGTGAAGGTCTGTATTTTTTCATGTGTCTTGACCCCATAAAATAAATAAAAAAGTTTAGCAAAGATACCACAATGGCAAGAGCATTTGCTTTATACTGAATACCATAGATAGAGCCGCCATAAGCTGGCATAAAAGCTTGTAAAACGGAGTATCCGTAAATTACTCCTTGAAAAACCGCCAGCCATTTGACCTTAACCGGAATTACAAAAAATAGTAAAAATTGAGTCTCAGGAAAAAGGGACGCAAATACAAAAAACATGGATAGAGAAATGTAAGTGGTACCAAGAGCCTCACTATAAATTGTTGTTCCGGTAATAAAGTATGTAATAAATCCTGCGATAATATTAAATAAAACTCCAGAATAAAAATAGATGTTAAATTTAAAAGATCCCCAAACTGCCTCGATATTGCTACCGATAAGGTAGCACATATAAAGAGCAATAAGTACCCAAAAAACACTATAAGATGGTGGCTGGATAATAAAAGTAAAAATACGCCACACCTGACCGCGTAAAATTGCTTCAGGATTTAGTGAAAGCCAATTAAAATAAAAATTAGGGTTGATAAAATGTAGCACAAACCCTAAAGCATATAGAATAACAATGTAAAACATTAGATTATTTATTGCATATCTACCAAATTTCTTTTCTAATTTGTCTAACCAATTCATTAATTATTACCTACTCTCATGTGAATAAATGTTATATATCTAATGCTATCTTACCTTTTTCACTAGTTTTTGTCAATTATGAGGAACGTTTGTTTTTCCTATTTTTATAGTGTATACTATTAGAGATTGCTTAATTGTAAGCAACATACTTTTTTAAGGTATAGGAGTACAACAAATGAATAATAAACCTGACTATACTCTTGGAATAGACATCGGCTCTACTACAGTAAAAATTGCCATTTTAAGTGAAGATAATGATCTTCTTTTTTCTGACTATGAACGACACTTTGCCGATATCCAAGAGACTTTAAGTGACCTTTTAGGTCGTGCCATATATAAACTAGGACCCATTAGTGCAAAACCTGTAATTACAGGATCTGGTGGCCTTACTCTTGCAAAACATTTAAAAGTGCCTTTTGTGCAAGAAGTTATTGCCGTATCAACGGCATTATCTGACTATGCTCCACAAACAGATGTCGCCATCGAACTGGGTGGTGAAGATGCGAAAATCATCTATTTTGAAGGAGGTAATGTCGAGCAGAGAATGAATGGTGTTTGCGCTGGAGGAACGGGTTCTTTTATTGATCAAATGGCTTCTCTTTTACAAACTGATGCTTCCGGACTTAATGAATATGCCAAAGATTACAAAGCCCTCTACACCATAGCTGCACGGTGTGGTGTCTTTGCCAAAACTGATATTCAACCCCTAATCAATGATGGCGCAGCAAAAGAAGACTTGGCTGCTTCTATTTTCCAAGCCGTTGTAAACCAAACAATTAGTGGACTAGCTTGTGGTAAGCCTATTCGAGGACATGTAGCCTTTCTAGGCGGACCTCTTCACTTCCTCTCTGAGCTTCGCGAATCCTTTATTCGTACTTTGGAATTAGATGATGAACATATTATTGCCCCAACTCATTCTCACCTTTTTGCTGCTATGGGTTCTGCCATGCATGCAAGAGAAGAAAAAGTTGCTCCTGTTTCTCTGCAAGAGATGCAAGAAAGACTTTCTGGGAAAATTAAAATGGAGTTTGAAGTTGACCGTTTAGAACCTCTTTTTGCGACAAATAAGGATTTTGATACCTTTATTAATCGTCATGAAAAAAATCAAGTTCCTTTTAAAGAATTAGACACTTACAAAGGAAAGGCTTTTCTGGGTATTGATGCCGGTTCAACAACAACTAAGGCTGCCTTAGTTGGTGAAGACGGAACTCTTTTGTATTCTTTCTATAGTAATAACGAGGGTGATCCTTTAAAAACAACCATTCGCGCCATTAAAGATATTTATAGTAAACTACCAGAGGGCGTCGAAATTGTTCACTCGGCTTCTACCGGCTATGGTGAAGCGCTTATTAAAGCCGCTCTTCTTTTAGATATTGGGGAAGTAGAAACCATTTCTCACTACTATGCTGCTTCTTTCTTTGAACCTGATGTAGATTGTATTATCGATATCGGTGGTCAAGATATGAAGTGTATTAAGATTAAAAATAAAACGGTGGACTCTGTTCAACTAAATGAAGCTTGTTCCTCCGGTTGCGGCTCTTTTATTGAAACTTTTGCTAAGTCTTTAAATTACTCCGTTGAAGATTTTGCTAGAGAAGCTCTTTTTGCTAAAAACCCTATTGACCTTGGCACCAGATGTACTGTTTTTATGAACTCCAAGGTAAAGCAAGCACAAAAAGAAGGAGCCGAAGTTGCTGATATTTCGGCTGGCCTTGCTTATTCTGTTATAAAAAATGCTATTTATAAAGTTATTAAAGTTTCTGATGCTAAAGAACTTGGAAACCATATTGTTGTACAAGGTGGAACCTTTTATAACAATGCAGTGCTAAGAAGTTTTGAACGCATTGCTAACTGTGAAGTTGTAAGACCAGATATTGCTGGTATTATGGGCGCATTTGGTGCTGCTTTAATTGCTAGAGAGCGTTACCCCAAAGCAAATAAAACCACCATGTTATCCATTGCTGAGATTGAAGCTATGGAATATCGAACCACCATGACAAAGTGTGGTAAATGTACTAATAATTGCCGTTTAACCATTAATCATTTTAGTGGTGGTCGCAAATACATCAGTGGTAATCGTTGTGAACGAGGAATCGGCAAAGAAAAGACTGAAAATAAACTACCAAACTTATTTGATTACAAGCTAAATCGTTATTTTAACTATGACTCCTTAAGCGAAGAGGAAGCATCTCACGGTGTTATTGGTATTCCTCGGGTTCTAAATATGTATGAAAACTATCCATTTTGGCATGTTTTCTTTACAACTTTAGGTTTTCGAGTTGTTTTATCACCCCTCTCCACTCGCAAAATATATGAGCTTGGTATTGAATCCATTCCTAGTGAATCTGAATGTTATCCCGCAAAGCTTGCTCATGGACATGTTCAGTGGCTTATTAATGAAGGTATAAAAGATATTTTCTATCCCTGTATTCCTTATGAAAGAAACGAGTTTGACGGAGCTAACAACCATTACAACTGCCCAATTGTTACTTCTTATCCAGAAAATATCAAAAACAATATTGATGCAATCGTTAATAAAGAAGTAAACTTTATGGCTCCTTTTATGTCTTTCCAAAGTGAAGACACACTAAGCAAACGTTTAATTGAAGAATTTTCAGTCGCTTACAATATTCCCGAAAAGGAAATTAAAAAGGCTGTTCATTTGGCTTACGTAGAACTAGAAAAAGCCCGTACTGATATGCAAAAAAAAGGGGAAGAAACCCTTAAATTCTTGGAGGAAACCGGCAATCGAGGAATTGTTTTAGCAGGACGTCCTTACCACTGTGATCCAGAAATTAACCATGGTTTACCAGAAATGATTAATTCCTATAATATTGCTGTTTTAACAGAGGATAGTATCTCTCATCTAGGCAACTTAGAATATCCGCTAAATGTTATGGATCAGTGGATGTATCACTCAAGGCTCTATGCTGCAGCAAATTACGTAAAAACCAGAGATGATTTAGATTTAATTCAATTAAACTCCTTTGGTTGTGGTCTTGATGCGGTAACAACAGATGAGGTGTCTGATATCTTGGTGGATTCTGATAAGATCTACACTACCTTAAAGATTGATGAGGTTAACAACCTTGGCGCTGCTAGAATCCGTGTTCGTTCTTTACTTGCCGCTATTAAGGTTCGTGAAGATCGTAAGGAACCAAGAGTCATTAAAAGTTCTGCTATTACCAAAGTTCCTTTCACGAAAGAAATGAGAAAAGATTACACCATTCTCTGCCCACAAATGTCACCGATACATTTCAATTTATTGCAACCAGCTTTTAGAGCTAGTGGCTATAACTTAGTGGTTTTACCAAACGATAACAAACAAGCTGTTGACGTAGGCCTGAAATATGTAAATAACGATGCTTGCTACCCTTCTCTTATGGTAGTTGGCCAAATTATGGAAGCTATTTTATCTGGTAAATACGATAAGGATAAAATTGCCGTTATTATTTCTCAAACAGGTGGTGGTTGTCGAGCTTCAAACTATATCGGCTTTATCCGACGCGCACTTAAAAAAGCCGGTTACGAAAATATTCCGGTTATTTCCATGAATCTAAGTGGCTTCGAGAAAAATCCCGGCTTTAAAATCACCCCGACTCTCGCTTTTCGTTTAGTATATGCAGCGATTTTTGGCGATATCTTTATGAAATGTGTTTATCGTATGCGTCCTTATGAGGTGACACCAGGATCTACTAATGCTCTTCATAAGAAATGGGAAGAAAAGTGCATTGAGTTTGTTAGTGCTAAAAATGTTTCTAGAAGCACTTTTAACCAAATGTGTAAAGATATTATTAATGATTTTGATAACTTACCTATTACTGATGAAGTAAAACCAAAGGTTGGTATTGTTGGTGAAATCTTAGTTAAGTTTTTACCAGCTGCTAATAACTATTTAGTAGAACTACTCGAAAAAGAAGGCGCTGAAGCAGTGGTTCCTGATTTGATTGATTTCTTTATGTATTGTTTTTATAATCAAAACTTTAAAGTCTCACATTTTGGCTTTAAAAAATCAAAGGCAACGATTGGAAATATGGGAATCAAAACTCTTAACTGGCTAAGGAAACCAGCTAGTGACGCCTTTAGAGAAAGTAAACACTTTGAACCACCTGTACCGGTAGAACATTTAGCGGAAATGGCTGGCGACATTGTTTCTATTGGTAATCAAACTGGTGAAGGTTGGTTCTTAACTGGAGAAATGCTAGAACTAATTGATAACGGGGTTCCTAATATCGTTTGCACCCAGCCTTTTGGTTGTTTACCAAACCATGTGGTCGGAAAAGGCGTTATTAAAGACTTACGAAGAAGACATCCGGAATCAAATGTAGTAGCAATTGACTTTGATCCTGGCGCAAGTGAGGTTAACCAATTAAATAGATTAAAACTAATGCTTGCCGCTGCGAATAAAAATCTTAAACAAAATAAATAAAGACAAAAAAGAACTGGAAACCATATTTGATTTCCAGTTCTCTTTTTGTCTTTTTAGTCTTCTTATTTTTCTATTAATAAAGAAGTTCCTGTCATTTCTTTTGGTTTTTCTAATCCCATTAGCTCAATTAACGTTGGAGCGATATCACACAATGCTCCACCTTCTCTTAGTTTATACTTAGGATCGGCATTAACTAAGATGAAAGGAACAGGATTTGTTGTATGAGCGGTAAATGGTTCGCCTGTTTCATCATCGATTAAATGTTCAGCATTTCCGTGATCAGCGCAAATAAACATCTGTCCATTTACTTCTTTAATTGCTGCTACAGTCTTTCCAACACACTCATCAACCGCTTCAATAGCTTTAATAGCGGCACTTTCTACACCTGTATGACCAACCATATCAGCATTAGCAAAGTTAATAACGATAACATCGTATTTTTCTGATTTAATAGCTTCTACTAACTTATCACATACTTCATAAGCACTCATCTCTGGTTTAAGATCATAAGTTGCTACCTTAGGTGATTTAACTAGGATACGATCTTCGCCTTTATTTGGCTCTTCTACACCACCATTAAAAAAGAAGGTAACATGAGCATATTTTTCTGTTTCAGCAATTCTAGCTTCTTTTAAATTTCTATCTGCTAAGAATTCACCTAAAGTATTTTTAAGCTCATCTTTATAAAATCCTACTAACTTGTTTTCAATGGTTACATCATAGTTGGTAAAGCCAACAAAAGTTGTTTTAAGACGTTTACCTCGTTCAAAGTGATCAAACTGTTCATCACAAAACGTTCTGGTAATTTCTCTAGCGCGATCCGGTCTAAAGTTAAAAAAGATAATCGAATCATGGTCTTTAACTTCTGCTACTGGTATTCCTTCTTTTGTTATAACGGTTGGGATGACAAACTCATCTGTTTTTCCATCCTCGTAAGATTTTTCCATAGCTAAAATAGGATCTGGTGACATAATACCAGTACCATTAGCAATCGCTTGATAGGCTAATTCTACCCTCTCCCAGCGATTATCACGGTCCATAGCATAATAACGTCCCATAAGACTTGCCACTTCACCAACACCTATTTCTTTTGTTTTTGCTACTAACTCAGCCACAAAATCTTTTCCTGATTCAGGAGGTGTATCTCTACCATCTAAGAAACAATGAACATAGACTTTTTCAATATTTTGTTCTTTAGCAAGCTCTAATAAGGCAAATAGATGATCTATATGGCTATGAACACCACCATCAGAAAGTAGACCCATTAAATGCAAAGCTGAATCGTTTTTCTTGACATTATTGCAAGCAGCAAGAAGTGCCTCATTACTAAAGAAACTTCGATCTTCAATCGCTTTTGTAATCTTCGTTAAATCTTGGTAGACAATTCTTCCTGCACCCATATTAAGGTGACCTACTTCCGAATTGCCCATTTGACCTTTTGGAAGACCTACAGCAAGTCCAGATGCATTTCCTTTTACAAAAGGATAAGTATTCATCAGTTCAGTCATAACGGGAGTCTTCGCTTCTGCTACGGCATTACCTTTTTTCTCATCACTTAGTCCATATCCGTCAAGTATCATTAATACTGTTGGTTTTTTCTTCATCTGCTTTTCTCCAAATCTATTTGTAGTTAACAATTTTACCAAAATCTGCTTTAAGTGAAGCACCACCTACTAAGCCACCATCAATATCATTTTGAGCAAATAAATCAGCTGCTGTATTGGCATTTACTGAACCACCGTATTGAATACGAATTGCTTCTGCAGTTGCTTCATCATATACTTCTTTAATGCAAGCTCTAATATTTGCACAAACTTCTTGAGCTTGTTCAGTTGTAGCTGTTTTTCCTGTGCCAATTGCCCAAATTGGTTCATAAGCAATGACAGCTGTTTTTGCTTGTTCTGCTGTTACATTTTGGAAACCAACTTTTACTTGTTGGCGAATAAAGTCCATAGTAACACCTTGTTCTCTTTGTTCTAGTGTTTCACCACAGCACATAATTGGTGTTAAACCATGTTCAAATGCTTTTAACATCTTTTTGTTAACAGTAAGGTTTGTTTCGCCAAAATATTCTCTTCTTTCTGAGTGACCAAGAACTACATATTCAACACCGGCATCGGTAAGCATTGCCGGGGAAATTTCACCTGTATAAGCACCACTTTCCTCAAAATACATGTTTTCAGCACCTACTTTAATGTTTGTACCTTCGCTTGCTTTAACTACTGGTATGATATCGATAGCTGGTACACAAAATACTACGTCTACTTCTTCATTTTTTACAAGTGGAATTAACTCTTCTACTAAAGCTACTGCCTCTGTAGGTGTTTTATTCATTTTCCAGTTTCCTGCAATTATTTTTTTTCTAGCCATTTGTCTATATCTCCAATCTTCTTTATTCCTATTTATTATTTATTATTTATTATTTGCTGCGGCAACGCCAGGAAGTTCTTTTCCCTCTAAGAATTCTAGAGAAGCACCACCACCAGTAGAGATGTGAGTCATCTTATCACCAAAACCAAGTTGGTTTACAGCTGCTGCAGAATCACCACCGCCAATAATAGTTGTTGCATCAGTATTAGCAAGAGCCTTAGCTACTGCCTTTGTGCCACTAGCAAAGTTTGGCATTTCAAAAGTTCCCATTGGACCATTCCATACTACAGTTTTAGCATCTTTTACAGCATCGGCAAAAATCTTTTCTGTTTCAGGTCCAATATCGAGTCCCATCCAACCATCAGGAATAGCATCTGCTTTGACAGTTTGTCTGTTAGCATCGTTTGAGAAATCATCTGCAATTACTACATCAACAGGTAATAAAAGATTTACATTCTTTTCTTTTGCTTTATCAATCATTTTCAAGGCATAGTCTAAGTAATCTTCTTCTAAAAGAGATTTACCAATTTGTCCACCCATAGCTTTAATAAAGGTAAACATCATACCACCACCAATAATAAGGGTGTCAACTTTGTCTAAAAGATTTTCAATAACAGAAATCTTAGAAGAAACTTTAGCTCCTCCTAAAATAGCAACAAAAGGTCTTTTGGGATCATTAACTGCATTTCCTAGGAAGGCAATTTCTTTTTCCATTAAGTAGCCTACTACTGCAGTATCGACAAATTTTGTTACACCAACATTTGAGCAGTGAGCTCTATGAGCAGTACCAAAAGCATCATTTACAAAGATGTCGCAAAGAGAAGCTAAGTCTTTTGAAAAAGCATCTTCATTCTTAGTTTCTTCTGGTCTAAAGCGAGTATTTTCTAATAAAACAACATCGCCGTCTTTCATGTTTGCTACCGCTTCTTTAGCATGTTCTCCTACCACATTATCATCTGCTGCAAAGACTACTTCTTGACCTAAAAGTTCAGAAAGTCTAGCTGCAACTGGAGCAAGAGAAAGATCTTTTTTTGCTTCGCCCTTTGGTTTTCCTAGATGAGAGCAAAGAATAACTTTACCGCCATCATTAATTAGCTTTTTGATGGTTGGAAGAGCTGCTACAAGGCGATTTTCATCTGTAATTTTACCATCAATTAAAGGCACATTAAAGTCACATCTTACTAGGACTCTTTTACCTTTTACATTAATATCATCTACAGTTTTTTTGTTTAACATTTTAGTTCCTCCGTTTTATCATTAAAAAAGGGCCCGGCCAGGAATGACCGGACCCATTATTCCTTTATATTGAGTCTACCTATTTTAATTCAGCAAGATACTTGATTGTACGAACCATTTGGCTTGTGTATGAGTTTTCATTATCATACCATGATACAACTTGTACTTCTGTATTGCCATCACCTACTGGAATAGCCATAGTTTGTGTTGCATCAAATAGTGAACCATAAGTCATACCAATTACATCTGAAGATACGATTTCATCTGTATTGTATCCGTAAGATTCATTTGCAGCTGCCTTCATTGCTTCGTTGATTGCATCAACTGTAACTTCACCTTTAACAACAGCCATAAGAATAGTTGTTGAACCAGTTGGAGTTGGAACACGTTGAGCAGATCCGATTAATTTTCCGTTTAATTCTGGAATAACTAAACCAATTGCTTTAGCTGCTCCAGTACTGTTTGGAACAATATTTTCTGCTGCAGCACGAGATCTTCTCTTATCACCTTTTCTTTGTGGTCCATCAAGAGTCATTTGATCTCCTGTGTAAGCATGGATTGTTGCCATAATTCCTGATTGGATTGGTGCTAACTTATTAAGTGTGTCAGCCATTGGTGCTAAACAGTTTGTTGTACATGAAGCTGCAGAAATGATAGTATCTTCTGGTTTTAAGATTTCATGGTTTACATTGTAAACGATAGTTGGAAGATCATTTCCAGCTGGTGCTGAAATAACCACCTTCTTAGCGCCTGCAGTAATATGAGCAGATGCTTTTTCTTTTGATGTATAGAAACCTGTACATTCAAGAACAACGTCTACATCTAAATCTCCCCAAGGAAGTTTAGAAGCATCAGCTTCTGCATAAATTCTAATTTCTTTGTCGCCGATTTTAATTGAGTTATCTGTATTTGAAACTTTATCCCACATAGCAAATTTACCTTGTGTGGTGTCGTACTTTAACAAATGAGCAAGCATTTCTGGAGAAGTTAAATCGTTGATTGCTACAACTTCATATCCTTCTGCTACAAACATTTGTCTAAATGCTAGACGTCCTATACGTCCAAAACCATTAATCGCTACTTTTACTGCCATGTTATATTCCTCCTAAGTTAAATTAACTAATTATTGCTTTTCAAACTTTATTGTACTAAAGAAAGTACATTATTTCAAGCAATTTGCTCTCTTTTTTTCATTATTAGGTAAGTTGATAAAAATTAATACCACTTGATGAAAAAATTGTGTAATTTTTAACATTGCAACTTTTTAAATACTCTTTTACCCGTTCATAATCATAAGCAATGTGATTAGGCCGATGTGCATCCGACCCAATCGTTAGTATTTCTCCGCCAAGTTCTACATATCGTTTTAAGATTTCCTGTCTTGGATGAGCAAAAGGTAGGCCATATTTTAAACCTGCCGCATTTACCTCTAAACCACGTCCGGTATCGATTAATTCTTTTAAAATATCATCCAGAACTTCTTTATGATTTTTATAATGATAAGTAGTGTTTTTCCCTTTGCTATAACGAATAGGATAATCTAAATGTCCCAAAACATTAAATTTTTTATATTCTTTGATATTTTGCAAAACTTCTTCAAAATACTCTGGGTAGACATCTTCTTCTCTTCTGCCAATAAAAACCTCGCCTTTAGCTAAATCTCTACCCTTAAAAACATGTACCGAACCAATAATAAATTCAAAAGGATTGTTTTTAACTAAGGGTAAAAACACCTTACCGCAACCCGGTTGTAGTCCTAATTCCACGCCAATATTAATTGCTATCT
>DXHJ01000024.1 GCA_019113475.1 Candidatus Dorea intestinavium
CATTGATTAAAATCAATGTACGAATCCGTATATAAGACTGCATCTTCTCTCTGTTCATTTTTGTCATTTACCAAGTAAATTTTGTTGCCATTATTATTCACGGTTCCCATGTAGACATCAGTATTTGTATAAATTGTGTTACCAGATTCAAAATTGCCCCTAATGTAAGAGGGTGATTTATGAAAATATTCACCACCCGTGGACAATCCACTTAAAGAACCTTTAAACATTCCTCCTGTAACAACAGAACCAACTACATGCTGACCTATATAGTCACCACTTACAAACACATTGTAATTATTTAAGATATAATCAAGTGTATACTCTCCTCCGTCACTTTCAAAAGTATTGGTTACTGTTTCTACGTTAGTAGGCGTTGCATTACGAAAACCTGCAAAGCCCTCTTCATTTTCTTTTGTTTCTTGGCTTTTTACTTCTTCGTCCTTATTAGGCTGAATATTAATTTCATGTTCATTAGCAATCACTATTTTATGAACAGCCTCAGCATCTGTATTTACTCCTTTAAAAGTTAAGTTGAGTTTTGCTACGACTTGTGGCTCTTCTTCAACTCCTTCTAAAAACTTAATCTTGATTCCATCATTTTCTAAAGTAACATCAACTTTTTCAATTTGTGATTGATCAAGATTTAACTCAGCTTCAGCATTTTTATCCTTTTCAAGTGGAATTAAAATCTCTTTTTCTGAGTTGATATATCTTTCTCCCTCAGGGTTTTCGGTTTGTCCGCTAAGCTTAGCTACCACATTAAAGGTATCTCCACTATTAATTTCTGTGGTGTTTACTTCCAAACTTTCAACTAAATCAGACCCTGGATAGCCTTCATTTGCTAATACTCTGTTTTCTGTAAAAAACCCTGAGAATCCATCCGTTAGAATTAAAAATGCCAATAAAATAGCATTGATTCTCCTCCATTTTCTTCTCATTTCCTTAAGTCCTTTCCATTTTATTTGCTTAATACGCTAAATTATGTCTTTCTTAATACGTGTATCTATTTTTTAATTAATACATATTTTTGCAATATTATTATACAATTGACACAATTTATTTATTAAGAGTATATTTTAATATCATCAGTATATCACAAAATTTTTAATTGTAAATATTAATTTATAAACTTAAGTATTCAGTAAATTTTCCACTATAAAAGTAATAATTTTGATTTATAAAATATTTATAAATTGTAATTAAATCGTAGTATTTTCAAGACTACTATTTAACTCTAAGACACAATTGACTTTCTTTTACTTTATATACAAAAAAAGAACCCTCTCTTCCAAAAAGGTTCTTTTCAATTAAGATATATATTATTCATTTATTTTTTTGTTTTAAAAGTACTAACAAGCTTTGTTCCACTTAGGTATTCATACCAAAATCTTTTCTCACTAAAAAATCCAAGCATCCAGTTAATCAAGTTTACCAAGTAAATAGCTGTAACAACTCCTAGATAATAGATTTGCTTCGTAACAGCTGTATCTTGAACTTTAGAAGAAGCAAAATAGAGCCCTATTAACATGCCAAAAATTAATATGTAACGAAGCACAGTGCCCAGATACAAGTTCATTTTTTCGCCTGCTACTCCTACCTTTATATTCGTTAGCAATTTACCAATCGTTCTACCTTTTGTTAGCACTGCAAATAAGGTGAAATACAAAAAGGCGATGATGTAATAAATATGAAAAGGCAGATCTAACCGAAAATTTAGAACACTATAAATAATATTTGTAATCACTAAATCAATAATATCCGCTAAAAATCGCCTAATATAACCAACCTTTAAACTCTTTTTATAACTTTTCTTATCCATTTTATCTCTTGATGGTAAAAGGGATAAAATAAAAAGCCCTACAAAAAAACCAAGCATGCCACCTAAGGTATTTAAAATCAAATCATCTACCGAAAAAAGGCGATAAGCTTTCGGATAAATTCCATAAAGACCCGATAACTGGGTTAACTCGAAAAAGAGGCTAAGAAAAAAGCTTGATATCGTAACAGCTACTATATTCTTTCGAAAATAATAGGTTAAGAAAGCTCCAAACGGAAGGGTTAAAAACACATTAAAAACCGGTTCAAAAAACGCTGCTGATTTAAAGGCATTAAGATAAGTACTACGATCATGGATGTCAAAACCAGTGGTCTTTAAAAAATCTCCTATAAAAGCAAAAGGCGTAAGTTGTGGCTTTAAAGGAGCCATTGCTGCTACACTTTCTTTACTAGGAAGCGGCAAAATAACTAAAAAATATGCACTAATTAAATAATAAATAAAAGCAAATACGACAAAAGTTCTAAGAATCGAAACCTCGCCGTATTTACGGTAGCAATAAATCATATAAGGAACTGATAGTAAAAAGGCTGCTAATAAAAACCAAAGAGCAGCCGTTTTAATAGGATATAAATAAACTTCCATAATTTAACTCCTACCTAATCATATCGGGATAACCGATCTTTCTTTTTACTTTTCTAAGAGTTTTATTAGAGAAATAAGTCGCTTTTTCAGCATTTTCTTTAATAATTCCATCAAGATATGCTTTATCTTTTTCTAGTCTTGCTGCTTCTTTTTGAAGTGGTTCAAGGACGCTTACTACTGCTTCCCCTACTGCCTCTTTAAAGACACCATAGCCTTCATTTTCAAATTCTTTTTCTATTTCTTTAACACTTTTTCCTGTGCAAGAGCTATAAATATCAATTAAATTCTTAACTCCTGGTTGATCTTCATTATATTTGATTTCACCAATTGAATCCGTTACTGCACGCTTACATTTTTTCAAAATTACATCCGGTGAATCCATTAAATAAATACTAGCGTTAGGATTCTCATCTGATTTTGACATTTTCTTAGTTGGTTCTTGTAAAGACATAATTTTAGCACCGATTTTGCCAATATAAGGCTCTGGTATCGTAAAGACATCCCCATAAATATTATTAAAACGCATTGCAATATCACGGGTTAGTTCAAGGTGTTGCATTTGATCCACTCCTACTGGCACAACATCGGCTTGATAAAGCAAAATATCAGCAGCCATTAAAACTGGGTAAGTAAAAAGACCAGCATTAATATTATCGGCATGTTTTGCGGACTTATCTTTAAACTGAGTCATTCTGCTTAATTCGCCCATATAGGTAAAACAGTTTAATATCCAGGCAAGCTCAGCATGGCCACTAACATGAGACTGGTAATAGATACAATTCTTTTTTGGATCCAATCCAGCAGCAATATATAAAGTCAAAAGTGCTCTTGCTCTTTTCCTAAGAGTTGCTGGATCTTGTCTAACAGTTATTGAATGCATATCAACCACACTATAAAAGCATTCATACTCGTCACTTAAGGTAATCCAGTTTTTAAGAGCTCCTAGATAATTTCCTAGCGTTAAGTTTCCTGTTGCTTGCATTCCACTAAATAATACTTTTTTATCGTTTAACATTGGTATCCTCCTTATAGTAAATCACATCTTCTGATAAAATTTTAAACTGACCATCCCTAACTTCTATCGTACTAACAGCACAATTTTTGCTCACCCCTTTTCCCCAATATTTCGAGAGAGGTTCTGCTTTAATTGTGTTTAAAATGGAAGCAAGCGCTGCTCCATGGGTTGTAACTAGGATGTTTTTATCTGCCAGTTCTTGATCTTCTACTAGCTCATTTATAAAACTTTTTGTTCGTTTTTTTACTGTTTCAAAAGACTCACCGTCTTTTGGCGCCTGATATTTTTGCGGAGCCTTTATAAAAGCCTGAAAAGATTCAGGGGCTCTATGTTTATCTCCAATAACGCTTAAGCCTTCATATTCGCCAAAGGACATTTCTATAATTCGGTTGTCTACCACAATTGGTACATCTTTTCCTGCTAGCAAAAGATTTGCCGTCTCCACAGCTCTTATTAACGGACTTGTATAGCAGCGCTCAAAGGTAATTGCGTCTAGTCCTTTAGCCGTTTCTTTTGCTAGATAAATTCCATATTCATTTAAGGGAATATCTGCTCGACCTTGTATTCTTCTTTCTTTATTCCAATTTGTTTCGCCGTG
>DXHJ01000181.1 GCA_019113475.1 Candidatus Dorea intestinavium
CTTCGAATCACTAATTTCTGCTTTTCCGGCAAATTCTGTGATAATAGCAAGACCTTTTGGCTTTCTTGCTTCAAAGAGCTCCTCAACACGAGGAAGACCTTGAGTAATATCGTCACCAGCAACACCACCGGTATGGAAAGTACGCATAGTAAGCTGTGTACCCGGTTCACCAATTGATTGAGCCGCAATAATACCAACTGCTTCACCCACTTGAACTGGTTCTCCTGTTGCCATGTTGGCACCGTAACATTTAGCACAAACGCCAGAATGTGAACGGCAAGTTAAGATAGTTCTAATCTTTACTGCCTTTAATGGTTCACCGTTTTTATCCACGCCTTTTTTAATAATCAGTTCGGCACGTTTTGGGGTAACCATATGGTTGCCTTTAACTAGGACATTACCATCTTTATCAACAATGTCTTCACATAAATATCTACCAGTAATACGTTCTTGTAAGCTTTCAATTTCTTCATTGCCTTCCATAAACGCTTTTACATAAGTTCCTGGAATTTCTCCACCTTTAGCACAGTCTACTTCTCTAATAATTAAATCTTGAGAAACATCAACAAGTCTTCTGGTTAAGTATCCTGAATCGGCTGTACGAAGGGCTGTATCAGAAAGTCCTTTACGAGCACCATGGGCAGACATAAAGTATTCCAGTACGTCAAGACCTTCACGGAAGTTCGATTTAATAGGAAGTTCGATAGTACGTCCCGTTGTATCGGCCATCAGTCCACGCATACCAGCAAGCTGTTTGATTTGCTTATCAGAACCACGGGCTCCAGAGTCCGCCATCATGTAGATGTTGTTGTATTCATCAAGTCCTGATAATAGTGCTTCGGTTAGCTTATCATCAGTTGCTTTCCAAGTTTCAACAACTTCTTTGTATCTTTCTTCTTCAGTAATAAGACCACGTTTGTAGTTCTTAGTAATCTTATCTACTGTATTTTGAGCAGCTTCAATCATTTCTGGTTTTTCCGGTGGTACGGTCATATCAGAAATAGAAACGGTCATGGCTGCTTTGGTTGAATATTTGTAACCAATTGCTTTAACCGCGTCAAGTACTTCTGCGGTAGCAGTTGAGCCATGGTTATTGATAACTTTTTCCAGGATTTGTTTTAATTGCTTCTTACCTACGTGGAAGTCAATTTCTAGTAACAACTTATTCTCTTCAATTTCTCTGTTTACAAAACCTAGATCTTGAGGAATAATCTCGTTAAAAATAAATCTTCCGAGAGTCGATTCAACCATTCCCGTCAAAGTGCTACCATCTGGTTGTTTCTTAGAAATTCTCACTTTAATTCTTGAGTGTAATGTTAGTACTTGGTTTTCATAAGCTAAGATTGCTTCATTGACACTCTTATAGAAGTTTCCTTCCCCTTTTGAACCTGGTCTTTCTTGGGTTAAATAGTAGATACCAAGAACCATATCCTGAGAAGGAACAGCAACTGGTCCACCATCAGAAGGTTTTAGCAAGTTGTTTGGTGAAAGAAGTAAGAATCTACACTCTGCTTGCGCTTCTACAGATAAAGGAAGATGGACAGCCATCTGATCTCCATCGAAATCGGCATTGTAAGCAGTACATACAAGTGGATGAAGCTTAATTGCTTTACCTTCTACAAGGATTGGCTCAAAAGCTTGAATACCAAGTCTATGAAGTGTAGGGGCACGGTTTAGCATAACTGGATGTTCTTTGATAACTTTTTCTAAAACATCCCAAACTTCTGGTTGTGCCTTCTCCACCATCTTTTTCGCATTTTTTATATTATGAGCAGTTTCATTTTGGACAAGCTCTTTCATAACAAACGGTTTAAATAATTCAATAGCCATTTCTTTTGGTAGACCACATTGGTAAATCTTAAGTTCTGGTCCGACTACGATAACCGAACGTCCGGAATAGTCAACACGTTTTCCGAGTAAGTTTTGCCGGAAACGACCAGACTTACCTTTTAACATGTCAGAAAGAGATTTAAGTGATCTATTTCCAGGTCCAGTTACTGGACGTCCACGACGGCCATTATCAATAAGAGCATCTACTGCTTCTTGCAGCATTCTTTTTTCATTGCGAACGATGATATCTGGTGCACCCAGTTCCAGTAATCTCTTCAAACGGTTATTTCTATTAATAATTCTTCTATATAAATCATTTAAATCAGAGGTAGCAAAACGGCCACCATCTAATTGCACCATAGGACGAAGATCTGGTGGGATAACAGGTATCGCTGTTAGAATCATCCATTCTGGTTTATTGCCTGACTCTCTAAAAGCTTCGATTACTTCTAGACGTTTAACGATTCTTGCTCGTTTTTGTCCAGTTGCACTCTCAAGATCATTTTGCAGAGTTTCATATTCTTTATCTAGATTAATACCTTCTAGTAATTCTTTGATAGATTCTGCACCCATTCCCACACGGAAAGAGCCATAACCAAAAGTATCAATTGCTTCTTGATATTCAGCTTCTGAAAGTACTTGTTTATAAGTTAAGTTTGTTTCTCCTGAATCAAGTACGATATAAGACGCAAAATATAGGATTTTCTCTAAAGTCTTAGGTGAAATATCTAAGATGAGTCCCATTCTACTTGGTATTCCCTTGAAATACCAGATATGGGAAACTGGAGCTGCTAGTGCAATGTGACCCATACGTTCACGCCTTACACTCGCTTTTGTAACCTCAACTCCACATCTATCACAAACTACACCTTTATAACGAACTTTTTTATATTTACCGCAGTGACATTCCCAGTCCTTGCTTGGTCCAAAAATACGTTCACAGAACAATCCATCTTTTTCCGGTTTCAATGTTCTATAGTTAATGGTTTCTGGTTTTGTAACTTCTCCCCTTGACCACTCTAGTACTTTTTCAGGCGATGCCAAACCGATTTTTATCGAATCGAACGTCATTGGTTTATATTGTTCTGCATTTTCTACTGGCATACATGGCACCCCTTCCTATTCTTCATCATTGTCATCTTCGTTTTCTACTTCCTCAAAGGCGATTTCGAAATCGTCTGTTCCAACTTCATAATCATCATTTAAGCCATCTTTTTCATCTGACTCATCAGTATCTGCAACTTCTGCTTCAACGTCTATTAGTTCACCATTTTCAAATTCTTGCTCATGGTATCCGTTTTTTTCAAAGTTTTCTCTATGGCTATGTCTCTTGTCACCTTCTAATAATGATTTGATAGTAGTTTCTCCAAGATCAACATTTTCCATAATTTCCACTTCCGTATTATCTTCACGAAGTACACGTACATCAAGGCCTAATGATTGAAGTTCTTTTAGTAATACCTTAAAGGATTCTGGAATTCCTGGATCAGGAATATTTTCACCTTTAATAATTGCTTCATAAGTCTTAACACGGCCAATAACATCATCTGATTTAACGGTTAATATTTCTTGTAAGGTATAAGACGCACCATAGGCCTCTAATGCCCAAACTTCCATCTCACCAAATCTTTGTCCACCAAATTGTGCTTTACCACCAAGTGGTTGTTGGGTAACAAGTGAATAAGGACCGGTAGAACGAGCATGGATTTTATCATCAACCAAGTGATGCAGTTTAAGATAATGCATGTGTCCTATCGTAACTGGACTATCAAAGTATTCTCCAGAACGTCCAT
The DNA here is from genome assembly GCA_019113475.1 of Candidatus Dorea intestinavium. Classification (GTDB taxonomy): domain Bacteria; phylum Bacillota; class Clostridia; order Lachnospirales; family Lachnospiraceae; genus Aequitasia; species Aequitasia intestinavium. The sequence goes on from DXHJ01000181.1 coordinate 3,624, forward strand.
CACGAAGTCTTACTTTACCATCTCTAGAAATTGGTACACCCTTCCAAAGGCTTCTGTGGTCTCTATGTTCATAGAGATAATCCATAACGTCTTGTCTTAAAGATTCTTTATGTTTTTCTTCAAATTCTTCCCATTCAAGGTTTACATAATCATTTGCTAGATCAAGAGTATCCATAATGTCAATCTCGTTAGCTCCGTCAAAGACTGGTGTTGCCACATTAAAGCCAAGAGCCATAGAAGCGAGAGACAAGTGAATCTCTAGTACCTGTCCGATATTCATACGTGATGGTACACCTAGTGGGTTAAGCACGATATCAAGAGGACGACCATTTGGTAGATAAGGCATATCTTCTACTGGTAGCACACGAGAAACAACACCCTTGTTACCATGACGACCAGCCATCTTATCACCAACGGAAATCTTTCTCTTTTGAGCGATGTAAATACGTACTGCTTGGTTTACACCCGGTGATAATTCATCCCCATTTTCTCTCGTAAATACTTTTGCATCCACAACAATTCCGTATTCACCGTGAGGTACTTTAAGGGAAGTATCTCTTACTTCACGAGCTTTTTCACCAAAGATAGCACGAAGTAATCGCTCTTCTGCTGTTAGTTCAGTTTCACCCTTTGGTGTTACCTTACCAACTAAAATATCACCCGCACGAACTTCAGCACCAATGCGGATAATACCACGATCGTCTAAGTTCTTAAGGGCATCTTCACCAACGCCTGGGATGTCTCTGGTTATTTCTTCTGGTCCGAGTTTTGTATCTCTTGATTCTGCTTCATATTCTTCAATATGAATGGATGTATAAACATCATCTTGAACTAAACGTTCACTAAGAAGTACCGCATCCTCGTAGTTATAACCTTCCCAAGTCATAAAGCCAATGAGTGGGTTCTTACCAAGAGCCATCTCGCCTTGTGAAGTTGAAGGGCCGTCAGCAATAACATCTCCGGCTTTTACCACGTCACCTTTAAAGACAATCGGTCTTTGGTTGTAGCAGTTACTTTGGTTACTTCTAACAAATTTAGACATTTTATAAGTTCTAAGATTACCATCTTCTTCACGAATTGAAATTTCTTTTGCTGTAACAAATTCAACCGTACCAGCATTTTTAGCCAAAATACAAACGCCAGAATCAACAGCTGCCTTTTCTTCCATACCCGTTCCAACAACGGGAGCTTCCGTAATCATAAGAGGTACTGCTTGACGTTGCATGTTTGATCCCATTAGTGCACGGTTAGCATCATCATTTTCTAGGAAAGGAATTAGAGCCGTTGCCACAGAAAAGACCATCTTCGGTGATACGTCCATATAATCAAACATGGTTTTTTCATATTCCTGTGTTTCTTCTCTATATCGACCTGATACATTATGGTGTAAGAAGTGACCTTCACTATCAAGTGGTTCATTGGCTTGTGCCACATGATAATTATCTTCTTCATCAGCTGTCATATAAACAACTTCTTCAGTAACCACTGGATCTTCAGGATTTTCATGGTTAATCTTTCGGTAAGGTGCTTCAATAAAGCCATATTTATTAATTCTTGCATAGGTTGCTAGCGAGTTAATCAGACCAATGTTAGGACCTTCAGGCGTCTCAATTGGACACATTCTACCATAATGAGAATAGTGAACATCACGAACCTCAAATCCGGCTCTATCTCTTGATAGACCACCAGGACCTAGGGCTGACAAACGTCTCTTATGAGTCAACTCACCAAGAGGGTTATTTTGATCCATAAACTGTGACAACTGAGAAGAACCAAAGAATTCTTTGACTGCAGCTGTAACTGGTTTAATATTAATTAATGACTGTGGTGAAATTCCTTCTAAATCTTGAGTAGTCATACGTTCGCGGACCACTCTTTCCATTCTTGATAAACCAATACGATATTGGTTTTGTAAAAGTTCACCAACCGCACGAATACGTCTGTTACCTAAATGGTCAATGTCATCTTCGTGGCCGATTTCAAACTCTAAATGGATATTATAATTAATGGAAGCTAAAATGTCTTCCTTGGTAACATGTTTCGGTATTAAATCTTGAAGATCTCTTTTAATAAGAGTTTTCATCTCTTCAATATCACCTTCAGATTCATTTATAATTGTTGCCAAAACAGGGTAGTAAACTTCTTCTGTTACTCCTACCTCTTCTGGATCTATATCAACAACAGCTGTTAAGTCTACCATCATGTTTGATAAAACTTTTGTTGTTCGCTCTTCTTCTGGTACTTCTATTAATACAGATGGAACGGCGCTATTTTGAATAAGTGTTGCTAGTTCTCTAGTGATGACCTCACCTTTTGTCGCAATAACTTCTCCTGTTAGGGCACTCGTTACATCTTCGCCAAGTGTTCTTCCTGTAATTCTATTTTTAAGGGCAAGCTTTTTATTGAATTTATAACGTCCAACTTTCGCAAGATCATATCTTCTTGGATCGAAGAACATACTTGTGATTAAACTTTCTGCGCTATCTACAGCCAGTGGTTCGCCTGGACGAATCTTCTTATATAGTTCTAATAAACCTTCTTGGTAATTAGTTGCTGCATCCTTTTCAAAACTTGCTAAAATCTTTGGTTCTTCGCCAAATAGTTCAACAATTTCGGGATTTGTTCCTATTCCAAGGGCACGAATAAGTACAGTAATAGGTACTTTTCGTGTTCTATCTACTCTTACATAAAAAACGTCATTAGGGTCAGTTTCATATTCCAACCAAGCACCACGATTTGGTATTACCGTAGATGAAAATAATTTTTTACCTACTTTATCACGAGAAATCGCATAATAAATACCGGGAGAACGAACCAATTGGCTAACAATTACACGTTCCGCACCATTTATCACAAAAGTTCCTGTGCTTGTCATAAGTGGCAAATCTCCCATGAATATCTCATGTTCGTTTATCTCTTCAGTCTCTCGATTATGAAGTCGCACCTTGACCTTAAGTGGCGCAGCATAGGTAGCATCTCTTTCTTTACATTCCTCGATACTATACTTCACATCATCTTCACATAGGGTAAAATCTACAAACTCTAGGCTGAGTTGTCCACTATAGTCTGCAATCGGGGAAATATCTTTAAATACTTCTTTAAGCCCTTCATCTAAAAACCATTTATAAGAGTCCTTTTGAACTTCTATAAGGTTAGGCATTTGCAATACTTCTTTTTGCCTGGAATAGCTCATCCGCGAACTTCTACCACTTTTTATGGGACGAATCCTGTTTTTCTCCATATTGACGTTTCACTCCTCTTTATTTTTATATATACTCATAGAAAAAAGAGCTTTCCATGATATATTATCACAATGTGGGACATAGGTTCCCACAATAGTGCATTTTTAACTATATCACAAAGCTCTATTATATGTCAATATCTTTTTTATGAAATTCTAAAAGTACCTAGGCAGCACGTGCCTAGGTACGTAAGTTTAACTTTTTTAAGCTTAAATTATTTAAGTGCTACTTCAGCGCCTTCAGCTTCAAGTTTAGCTTTAAGTGCTTCTGCTTCGTCTTTAGATAAAGCTTCTTTAACTACCTTTGGAGCTCCGTCTACAAGATCTTTAGCTTCTTTTAGTCCAAGACCTGTTACTTCACGAACTACTTTGATAACTTTAACTTTAGAAGCACCTGCTGCTACTAATTCTACGTCAAATTCATCTTTTTCTGCTGCGCCTGCTGCGTCTCCACCTGCTGCTGCTACCATAACACCTGCTGCTGCAGATACACCAAATTCTTCTTCACAAGCTTTTACTAAGTCGTTTAATTCTAAAACTGATAATTCTTTGATTGCTTCAATAAATTCTTCAATTGTTAATTTTGCCATTTTATTTTCCTCCGATTATTATTTTATTTTTTTGTTTTATTCTGTTACTGCTGCTGGTTCTTCAGTAGCTTCTGGAGCTGCTGCTTCTCCGCCTGCTTCAGCGATTTGGTTAAGAACACGAGCAAGATTTGTAATTGGTGATTGTAAGCTTCCAAGTAATTTTGCAAGTAATTCGTCTCTTGATGGAACAGATGCGATTACTTGTAATTCATTCTCGTCATAAACTTTACCTTCAACAACACCTGCTTTAAGCTCTAATGCCTTAGCATCTTTTGCAAATTTAGCAAGGATTCTTGCTGGAGCGGTAGCATCATCTTTAGAAATAGCTACTGCGCTTGGTCCTGCAAGGTATTCTTCTAAACCTTCAAATTCTGTGCCAGCAAAAGCTCTTTTCATCATAGAGTTTTTGTATACTCTGTAAGTCACGCCTGCTTCACGAAGTTGTTTACGAAGCTCTGTGTCTTCTGAAACAGTAAGTCCACGATAGTCAACTAAAACTATGCTGGCTGCATCTTTAACTTCTTCTGAGATAGCATCAACGATTGGTTGTTTTAACTCAATTTTTGCCACAATATTTCCTCCTTATAATTTTTTGGTAACTGCCCATAAGGATTTAAATTAAGAAACCTCTATGCCCAAAAAGACATAGAGGTAAATTATCATCATAAATAATAACATTCCTCGGTAGGCGAATAATTCTTACGCATAAAGCACCTACTGTCTACGGCAGTCAATTACTGTGCAAGTATAGCACTAATATCTATTTGTTGTCAACTAACAATTACAATTTCATTGGGTTGACTTTAACGCCAGGTCCCATTGTTGAAGCAAGAGTAACGCTCTTTAGGTATTGTCCTTTAATAGCAGCTGGTCTCGCTTTGTTAATTGCATCAATAAGTGTTTGGAAGTTGTCTGCAAGTTGTTCTTCTGTAAAAGAAGCTTTACCTACAGGTACGTGAATAATATTTGTTTTATCTAGTCTATACTCAATTTTACCTGCTTTGATTTCTTTGATTGCATTGGTAACATCCATAGTAACGGTTCCAGCTTTTGGGTTAGGCATTAAACCTTTTGGTCCAAGAACACGTCCAAGACGTCCAACTACACCCATCATATCTGGTGTCGCTACTACAACGTCAAAGTCAAACCAGTTTTCATTTTGAATCTTAGGAATAAGTTCGTCTCCACCAACAAAGTCAGCTCCTGCTGCTTTTGCTTCTTCTGCTTTTGCATCTTTAGCAAAAACAAGGATACGTGTTGTTTTACCTGTTCCGTGAGGAAGTACTACAGCACCACGAATTTGTTGGTCTGCATGACGTCCGTCACATCCTGTTCTAATATGTAGTTCGATTGTTTCATCAAATTTAGCTTCCGCTGTTTTCTTTACAATTGAAACTGCTTCATCTGCATCGTATAAAGTTGTTCTGTCGATTAACTTTGCAGCTTCTAAATATTTCTTTCCTCTTTTCATGTTAATAACCTCCTTGTGGTCATGTCGGGAAATCCCTCCCACATTTTTGTTTACAATTAGTCTTCTACTGTTACACCCATACTACGACAAGTTCCGGCAATCATCTTCATTGCTGATTCTACAGATGCTGCATTTAAGTCTGGCATCTTAAGCTCGGCAATTTCCTTAACTTGATCTTTGGTAATGGTTGCTACTTTTGTTTTATTTGGAACACCTGATCCAGAGCTGATTTTACATGCTTTCTTAATAAGAACTGCAGCTGGTGGTGTTTTTGTGATAAAACTAAAGCTTCTGTCACTGTAAACAGTTATAACAACAGGAATGATTAGATCGCCTTGATCTGCTGTTTTTGCATTAAACTGCTTTGTAAATTCTACGATGTTAACACCGTGTTGACCAAGAGCAGGTCCAACCGGTGGTGCAGGTGTTGCTTTCCCTGCAGGGATTTGCAATTTGATGTAACCTTCTACTTTTTTTGCCATTTTAATTACCTCCTTGTGGTGATGGCGGAAATCCTTTTGGATTCCTCCCACTTGTTTAACTAAATTTTCTTTACTTCTGCAAAGTCTATATCAACCGGTGTTTCCCGGCCAAATAGTTCTACGTTAATTCTAACGCTTTGCTTTTGAACATTAATAGACTGAACAATTCCAACCGTATCTGCCCAAGCTCCAGAGATTACTTTTACTGCATCTCCTTCTTCAAAGTCCACCTTAATGTCTTCTCTCTTAATGCCAAGAGGAGCCATTTCTGCATCTGATAACGGTACTGGTTTAGAACCAGGACCCACAAATCCAGTTACACCTCTTGTGTTTCGCACTACATACCATGTATCATCATTCATAAGCATATGAATGAGTACATAGCCAGGAAACATCTTCTTTTGGCTAGCCTTTGAAACGCCGTTTTTAATTTCCACAACGTCTTGCATAGGAACTCTTACTTCAAGAATTTGTTCTTCTAAATGTCTATTTTCAATTGTTTTGTCAATGTTGGCTTTAACTTTGTTTTCATACCCTGAGTAAGTATGAACTACATACCATTTTGCTTCTGACATATAATCACCTTTCCTGCCTAAACTATCCCAGATTAATCCAGAGATCTACACCGTACTTCAAAATGAAGTCAACAAGTGCTATAATCCCTCCCAAAATAACTGAAATAACAACGACAGCTCCTGTTTGTTTCGCAAGAGTCATCTTGTCAGGCCAGATAATCTTTTTGAACTCATTCTTAAGTTCTTTAAATTTGTTCTTTTTCTGAGTTTTTTCTTTGCTCATTAAAATACCCCTTTACTACTACTTTGTTTCTTTGTGTAGTGTGTGAGTTTTACAAAATTTACAGTATTTCTTTGTTTCCATACGTTCAGGATGTGCTTTCTTATCCTTCATCATGTTGTAATTACGGTTCTTACATTCTGTACATTCTAATGTGATTCTCGTACGCACGACTTCCACCTCGTTTCATTTACTTAATCCATACATTTTCAGGCATAAAAAAAAAGCCTGTTACCATACGCTTGAATAGTATATCACGAGAATTTTGAAATTGCAAGAATTTTATTTTCTGCCATTTCCACACTCTCTTTACTTTTTAGCGTTTCTCTATTATATCACATAAATTGCTCTAAGTCTTTTTTATCATTGGAATATTTATAGGCATTTTCCAGCGAGATTTGTCCCATTTCAACTAACCTTATTAAGTCCTTATTTAAGGTATGCATGCCAAAGGCTTGCCCAGATTGCATAACGGTACTTAATTGAAATCCTTTGTTTTCGCGAATAAGGTTTAGGGCGGCATCTGTTCCGATTAAAACCTCTGTAGCCGGCACCCTACCTGTTTTGTCCAAGGTAGGAATAAGGCTTTGGGTAATAATTCCTTTTAGCATCCCAGCTAGTTGTGTCCGAATCTGATTTTGAACATCGCCAGGACAAGCATCAATAATGCGGTCTACTGTCTGGGCTGCTCCGGTAGTATGAAGAGTTGCCAGTACTAGGTGGCCCGTTTCTGCTGCCATTATGGCTGCTGCTATGGTTTCATAATCGCGCATCTCACCTACTAAAATTACGTCAGGGTCTTCACGCAGAACCGCTCTAAGGGCGGCGGCAAAACTTAACGTATCATCGCCTACTTCTCGTTGATGAATAATGGCTTTTTTCCTTTCAAACACATACTCAATAGGATCTTCAATGGTTACTATATGCGCACTATTACTTCTATTAATATAATCAACCATTGCCGCTAAGGTAGTGGACTTCCCACTTCCTGTTGGTCCTGTTACTAAAACCAACCCTCTAGGCTCTTTTACTAGCTCTTGTAAAACCTTTGGTAAGTGAAGAGATTCTAGATCGGGAATTTCACTGTTTAGAAGACGAATGGTCGCTGCTATTTGCTTTTGTTGTCTAAAAACATGAACCCTTTGTCTGTTTTTATCACTGGTGCGAAGAGCAAAGTCAATTTCTTCTCCCTTCGCATACGCTTCTTTTTGCTGATCATTTAGCATTTCCATAATCATTTCTTTTATTTCATTACTATTATAGTTTAAATCGTTTTCTTCTATTAGGGTTCCATTTAAGCGAAAGAAAAGCGGCATGCCTTCTGAAATATGCACATCAGAACAACCTTTTTCCCTTGCTCTTATTATCACTTCTTCTATCTTCATTTTCCACCTCTTTAGGAATAATAAGCCACCTTCATTAGCTCTTCCACTGTCGTGATTCCTTCGTATACTAGTTCTTGTCCTCTTTGGGAAAGTGTGGCCATTTTTTGATTGCTAATAGCATAATCCATGATTTCTTCTACCGAAGCATGATTGGCAATTAGTTTCTTAACCGCATCATCAATCAATAAAATCTCATGAATGGCAATTCGTCCTGCATAACCTGTGCTATTGCATCTCGTGCATCCTACTGCCTCTTTAACAGTGGTGATATCTGGACTTAAAAAAGCTTTTTCCTCTTCAGTTACCGGTCTTGTTTTAGCACAGTGAGGGCAAACTTTACGCATCAATCTTTGTGCAATTACACCTACTAGGGAACTGGCAATCATATAGGGTTCCATACCCATATCCACCAAACGAACAACGGTAGAAGCTGCATTATTAGTATGAAGAGTTGACAGTACAAGATGTCCAGTAATTGCCGCTCTAATAGAAATAGAGGCCGTTTCCGCATCACGGGTTTCTCCTACCATAATGATATCTGGATCTTGTCGAAGCAGAGCGCGAAGACCTACTTCGAAACTAAGTCCTGCCGTATTATTGGTTTGCATTTGATTAATCCGCGGCAAGTTTTTTTCGACCGGATCTTCAATCGTCGAAATGTTGACTTGCTTTTTAGAAAGCTCTTCAAGGACCATATAAAGGGTGGTGGTTTTTCCTGATCCTGTTGGACCGGTAATATAAATAATTCCATTAGGTGATTTAAGCATAGACGAGAACTTATGATAATCTTCTTCCATCATGCCGTAAGTAGAAGGATAATCAATTTTCCCGCCAGAAGACAAAAGCCTTAGAACCGCCTTTTCACCAAATACTGTCGGAATAACTGAAACACGAACGTTTACATACTCTTCGCCAATTTTTGTTCTAAAATGGCCATCTTGAGGAATACGTCTTTCGGCAATATCAATATCAGAAATAATTTTAATACGAGCAATTAAAGAAGCATGTAGTGATTTCTGCAAGCTAACATAATCCACAATGGTACCATCTACACGCATTCTAACATTCGATTTTTCTTCAAACGGTTCAATATGAATATCACTAGCATTAACACTATAGGCTCTCGTTACTAAAGAGTTCAATAAATTAACAATCGGAGCATCTCCATCGGCTTCATTTATATCAATCTTTATTTCTTCCATACCCTTCATACTGGTATTGGCTTTTTTTGCTGCTAATTTTGCTGAAACTTCTGAATAATAATAATTAATTGCTCCCGCAATAATGTTCTTTTCGCAAAGAACTATATCTAACTCTAAGCCGGTTGTTTGTTTAATATCTTCAAAGCCATAAAAATCCAAAGGGTCATTTGTTGCCACAGTTAATAGTGAACCCTCTTCTTTAATTGCTAATAGATTATACTTTTCTGCTAATTGTTTCGGAATCTTTGCTACGGCTTCCACATCTACTTCATAGTTGCTAAGATCGACAATCGGAAGTTCAAAGCGCCTTGCTAGTGCTTCTAAGGTTTGTTTTTCTGTAACAAATCCCAATTCGATTAGTATCGTTCCTAGTCTTTTTCCTTTATGTTCTTGCTGATATTCAAGAGCCTCCATAATCTGCTCTTCCGTTATATAACCACTTTCTCTTAGCAGTTCACCAATTGGTATATTTTTAATCGTTGCCACAATTCTACCTCTTATCTTATTTGTTTTCGGCCTCTTTATACATGTAAATATTTAACTTTAGATTAGCCCTTGTTACACCATTTTCATTGGTTTTTTGAACCATTATCTCCGAAATACTCATAGACTCATCAAGACCTATTTGAGTATTTAAATTCATAATTGCCGCTTGTCCACCAGAAACATCTAAAGTTACCTCGCCAACGTATATTTTCCTCGTTTGCACGGTTGCTCCTGCTGGCTTATTTTGGGTACTACTATTATCGGTATTTTCTACTTCTTCTCCCTCATCTTTGGGGGAAGAATCTTTTTTTAATTGCAAAGCCATTTTAGAGTTTACAAACGGTGTAATCCACATAGGTTCTTTCGCAATGTCAATTTTCATACCATCCACTTGTAAGCCTTGGGCTACGCATAGTTTAGTAACAATATTATCAATTTCATTAGAAGCCATATAAGGATACATTCCTTGGGCCTTTTCTTTTATCTCATCTTTTGATTGTTGTAATTGCACTTTAATCGTGTCATGGTTTTGAATCTTTTCTGCCATAACTTGTTTTTCTATTTCTTTTTCTTCTGCTTTTTCCGAAAGCTTCATGCCCTTTGTTACAAGCGGTTTCACCCCGAACATGCCAAATAATATCAACATCAAAAGGCAAGAAAGAACAATTAGTAATTTTTTATCTTTTTCTGTAATTGTTGTATCCATACTTACCTCCCTGCCTCTTCGTTAAGATGTCCTACCACATTGATACTATAATAATTTTCGTTAGAGTTAAAGGAATAACCAGTGTACTCCACTTGATCAAAAGCTTTGGTATTTTTAAGGGCAGCTACATAACTATTAATCATTGTTACTTCGTTTGCTCTAGCTTCAATTGTTAGCGTTCCCTTTTTGGCATTGTAATTTATAATGGTGCCACTAACTGCACTAGTATTTACACTTTCTACTAATTGGGAAAGGGAATTATTAATTAACGGATAAGAAGCCACCATTTCTTTCACATTTTTTAAATCTTTGATAATGAGATTATTATTATCTATTTTTTTCTCCCATTTATCGGCCTCTTTCATTTTTTCTATGTTTGCCAGCTTATTTAAATAAGCATCAAGCTTTTTTACCTTCCCTTTATTGACACCATAAAAGATTCCCGAGGCTGACATGGCAATTAGACAAATTCCCAAAACAATGGCCACAGGCATTAAGCTCTTTATCAAGGCTTCTCTTTTTTCATTGTCTTGATTTTCTTTTTTATAGAGTTTTAAAAAGTCAATTTCTTTCTCTTTTTTAATTAAACCACCAATCGGATAGACAAAGTCAGAGATTCTCTCTTGGGGTTTTAATCCCGTAAAAGCTTGATCTAGCTTTAGGTATGATATTTTTAGAGAAAGGCCTATTTCCTGACTCATTTTATTATAAAGATCAATCTCTGCTTGTGTGGCCCCACAAAGATAAACTTTAGTTAGTTTTCCACTCAATCGTAAAGATTCATAAAATTGCAAACTAGTGCTGGTATGGCGAACCACTTCGGTGGCAAACTCTCTACTTCCCACTTTGTTAAAAAGCCGGCGGTTTGTCGACTGCTTAAATTCACCATTGACCCAGATAACGCTCTCCATATTATTGCCATCTAGAATGTGAATAATACAGGATTCGTTCTTTAATTGCTCTAACTTAGAAAAAACATGCACTTCTGCACTCATGGCATTCGAAAAGCCAGCTAGCTTAATTCCAATATTCTCAAAAATCTCCACATAGCCTTTCACAAAATCTCGGTCAGCCATAACTGCTAAAATATCTTGGATATTTTCTTTGCTTTTGCCATTTTCTTTCATAAAGGCATAGTCATAAACCGCATCGCTATAGCGCTCCACGTCGGCAAATTCCATTATCACCATTTCTTCTAGCCTAGACTTTTTAACCTTTGGTAGGCTAATTTGTTTATTAACAAAACGGCTACTATGAACGACTAAATACACTTCTTTTTTGGATAATCCCTTTTCTTTAAAAAATAAAGAAAGCTCTTGTTCTAATTCCTGCGGATTGGTAATTACCCCATTAATAAGACTCCCTTCAGGAATCTCTTTTAGAATTTGTTCTTCTATTTTAATACGATCTTTGGTTTTTGTGCCAACAACGGCCCGAATCGTATTGTTGGATAAATAAATTGATACTGCCATCTGATACCCCCCTCTTCTATAATCCTTCTATAGCACTATACGAGCCATAGAGAGGTTGCATAACTGAAATCAAGATAATTCCTACAATAATACCCATAATGATAATCATTGCCGGTTCTAAGAAAGTTAAGAGTCGACTAATTGCCATTTCTGCTTCATAGTCAAGTTCATCGGCTATCGAATCTAACATACTATCAAGACTACCTGTTTCTTCTCCTACCATAATGGCTGATGCCATTTTTTTAATAAAACTATCGATACTCTCTAAAGAAGTAGAAAGGTTCTCTCCTCGTCTTACTTTTTGCACTACTTCCGTAAACTGCGCTTCAATATAGGTATTACCAATAGTAGAAGCTGCTATTGGTAGTGCTACTACTATTGGCAAACCAGCTGAATAAAGAGAACTTAAGGTTCTAGCAAATCTCGCCGTATAAATGACAGATAACAGTTTACCAATAACAGGTATTTTTAACTTAAAATGATCAAAGTCATGACGCACTTTAGGAATTGATAAAACAATTTTTATTAATAGAACTAAGAAAGCTACTCCTAAAATAACTGCCCACCAATAAGAAACAACCACATTACTAACAGCCATAACAAAGCGAGTTAGCGGTGGTAACTCACCCATTTGTGCAAATAGTTCTTCAAATTGAGGAATAACAAAAGTGAACAAGATAATAACTACCACAACAATTAAAACCATTAAAATAAGTGGATACATCATCGTGTTTTTAATCTTTGTGTTCATTCTATGCTCTTTATCATAGTGATTTGCCATACGAAGTGCTACTTTATCGAGATCACCACTTGCTTCAGCCGAGCGAAACATATTAATAATTAGCGAAGGGAATGCTTCTCCTTGCTCCTCCATAGCTTCTGATAAAGGCATTCCTTGGCGAACGCTTTGGAGTACTTTTTTATAAATAGCCCGGTGCTTAGGTTTTGCCAACTCATCATTGGCAATAATACTAAGTGCTCGAACCAAAGAAACTCCTGCTGCTAGAAGCGTTCCTATTTGTCTAGAAAACTCCGAAAGCTCTTTTGCTTTCAGTCTTTTACCGCTTCCTCTTTCTCCAGTTTCTTCTGCTTCTAACATAAAAAGATTTTGAGCTTTTAGTTTTTCATAAACCTCTGTATTACTATTCGCCTCAATGATTCCTTTTATCTTTTTGCCTTCTTTATCTGTTGCTTTATATTTAAATTTTGCCACGTTTTTCCTCCTTTAGAACCAAAGCCCCAAATACCAACTAAGAAGCTCTCCGCCATATAAAAATCCCAGTCCGCAACCCACGCACAAAAAAGGGCCAAAAGCGAAATGGTCTTTCTTTCCTTTTTTCTTTCTAATTAATAGAGCAATTCCATAACCGCCACCTAATAAAATAGCAATAAAGAAAGAAATTAAGCATAACTTCCAGCCCAGAAAAGCTCCACAGGCTGCCATAAGCTTAATGTCACCTCCGCCAAAACCACCTGGGACAATGAGTGTCACTATTAGCAAAAAGAGACTTACTACAAAAAAGCCAATAATTCTTTGTAATAAGGTGATTTCTGGGAAAGCAAAAAAGGAAAAAATAGCAATAATTAAAATTGCTAGTACAAATCCATTAGGAATTTCCATGGTATCTATATCAACGCAAGCTACCACCGTTAACATTGAAAAGAATGCAAACATCGTAATTGCTTGAAAATTATAGCCAAATTTATTTACTAGAAACACTGCTATTAGCCCTCCTAGTAATTCTATCACCGCATACCTAGGTGATATTTTACTCTTACAATACCGACATTTACCTTTTAATAAAAGGTAACCAAAGACCGGTATCATATCTAATGGTGATAAAGCTTTACCACAATTTGGACAGTGACTTCGTCCTTTAATAAAATCCATATTTCTTGGAACTCTGTATATTACTACGTTTAAAAATGAAAAGATAGATGCTCCCATCAAAAAAACTAGTACATACATGATTAATTGCAATGCAATGATCATTACCTACCTCAATCTAACACAGCATGCCCGCTGTCATATACTTTGTATTTTGTTTTGTTCTTATCCATACTTGTATAGTCTACCAAATATTTCCCTTTTGTGTAAAAAAATCTATATTCATATGGATTGTTTTGATTTAAATAAACTAAATATAAATCCCCTTTAATTTGTGTAAGATTACGAATCTCATCCTCAGCCCAACCAGCAAAGCCGCTATCACTTTCTCTATCTAGTATGGCTGTATCTTCAGCTTTTCCTCTAATTGTAACATAGCGCATGGCTAGACGAACATCTTTCGCTTCACGAAGTACATGTCTTGCTTCTTGTTTTGTTATAAAAAATGTGGCAGCGGACCATACCGCTGCCACACTAATTATTGTAATCAGTATAGAAATCAAGATCCAATGGATTCTCGTTCTCTTATTTTGTTCTTTAGGGGACTCTGACATTTGCTTCGTCATAAGTCTTCCTTTCGGTTATTTATGGCTCTGTTGTAGCTTTTTCAACTGTCCATACTGAGCCATCATAAGTAGCTGTTTTGCCACCTTCTTCTATAGTGAAAGTGCCATCTTTAATTTTATTATCTTCAACATCAAATTTAACTGTATATGTTCTGGTAATGCCTGCATCTGTTGCTATAAGTTTTACTAAATCAGTTTTCTCGTTTTCATCTATATCTTCATTAGTAACTTCTACGCCTGCTTTATCAGCTACGGGTTCTGTTTCATACTTTTCAGCTATTACACCTGCTGCTGCTGTATAAACAGTTCTACCATCGGCTACAACTTGTTTTTCTTTTGCTTTATCTATGTATTTTAGTACTGATGGAACTAAGATTGCTGCTAGAATACCGATAATTACGATAACTACGATTAGTTCTATCAAGGTAAAGCCTTTCTTATTTTTTAGTTTTTTTCTTATATTTCCTAATGTCTTCATAACTTCCTCCTACTATTTATGATCTGAACATTTGTCATCTAAGGCATAATAGCACACTACATATTGTAGAACAATAGAAATTCCAATAATTCATAATTATCTTATTTTATTTTTATACTTTTTTCCTTTTCTTGTTTTTTGTTGCTTTTTATTGTCCTTCTACTTATTAATCCCATTCCCATTTATCTGATTTTGGCAAATAATGAGCCGTAATGTTTTCTTCATAATCTTCATAATCAAATTTTATAATTTTACTTTTATCTAAAGTGACCGTAGCCTCATAAGCAAGCTTTACACCCGCAAGACTATTAATCTTACCCCCAAAGGTATCACCTTTACTAGCAGAATCAAATTTACGTTTTCCTGTTGCTACGCCATTGCTTATTCCATCATCTTCTACAACGGCTTTGGTGCAGTCATAAACAATCTGAGCTTTTTCTTTAACTGCTGCCTGTTCTTCTTTTAAATTCTTTTGATAAAAATAGTTAATGCCAAAGGCTGCCACCAAAACTACCACAACAATTGCTCCAATAAGTGTTGGTAGTGAAAATCCTCTTTTATCTTTCTTTTCCATAATCTGCCCCCTTCTTTAGTATCCCTTGATTAACGAAAAGACTCTTTGGTTAAATTATAGCACTCGATAATCTCTTTGGTTTTATAAACGGATCCAGTTACCTGATCCTTTAATTCCATATCCAATCTAATATAATTCGTATCTGGTACATGGCTAAACTGAATTTTAGTTATTTTATTTTTCAAATAAACATTGGTTCCTAAGTATTGATTATTATCTACATTGGATTCATCTCCTTCTATCTCGGCTTCTGGATAAGAAAGACAGAGATATCCTTCACTGCTTACATAAAGACGAGTTTTAATCCCTTCTTTATTAAGATAAGAGACTTCACTTTCACTTACTTTTATCGCTCCCTCATCTTTATCGACCTTTTTTGCTCTGGCATGAGTAAGCTCTCCTTCAATGGTCTCTTTTAAAATATCCGCAACCATTTGTGAGTTCGTAAAACTTTTAATGCGGATATGAACCCTATAGGCACCAGAAAACACCGTAGCCGCTGTTGCCATTAAGATGCCAATCAAAACAAAAGAAACAATTAGCTCTATTAAGGTAAAACCTTTTTTATTCTTTTTTACTCTATTTAAAATAATAGATTTTATATTCTGTATCTTCGCTAAATTTGTGTTCATATACTTTTTGACCTTCCATCTTAAAGCCCTTACTCTCACCTTTTTCGGTAAAGTAGTAAGTTCCATTTCCTACATTAGGTATTTCATTGTCTTTCGAAGTGTCTCCTGTGTAAAACTCAATCTGGGCATTTTCCGCCTTTTTAACAATATCTGTTCCTTTTTTTGCAACATTTAGTGCTGAAAAGACAGCTGTGGTAAAACCAACTAAACCAACCATCAACACAGAAAAAGCAATAATCGTCGAAATAAGGGATGATCCTTTTGTATTTTTAAGCATTACTTATCCTCCCTTTCTAAAGACCAGGAACTGTCATTGGCCAGAACTTTGTAGTGATTAACAGCCTGAAAGCTTTCTTTGTCTTTTGTTGCAATTATATTTACTGTAATGATGATGCCATTATAATCGCCACTAGAAGTGCCATCTCCTTGCACTCGGCCACTCCAAGACATTGATGAGGCTAAATTATAGCCCTCTAAGTAATGACCTAATTCATAAAGGGAGTTATCATTACTTCCAGTGGCAATGGTAAACTCTTTTGTTGTCTCTTTTTTATTATCTTGATCGTAAGGTAACCATCTTTTAGCAACAATTTCTTCTTTGATGTATTTGTTTATATTACTATTTTCATTATCTAATAGTTCCTTTTCTGTTTGTTTAGAAAAAGATACTGCTAAAACTTGGCACCTTTTGTTTAAGCTTTCTTTTTTTGCGGCTCCTAGTAAGGTAGATGCACTTAATAAAAGCGTTAGTCCAAGCGCCGTTAAAATAGCTAAAATAGCCATAACAACAATCATTGCTTCTCCCTTTTTACTTTTCATAGTGTTCATCATTTTACTCAAACCCCACTACATTTCCCTCATTGTAACCAACGAAATCACCAACGTTATTATTTCCAGTTACATTTAAGTTTCCACTTTTTACTTCAGCATTACTACTTGTTAATAACGTAATGCCCGTTATTTTACCGCTTGCTCTATTACTTCCTGCAACTCCACCTACTCCGTCATTTCCAGTAATCGTTGAATTTTGCACTAAAATTGTGTCAACTAAGCCTTCATTATCACCTATGATAGAACCAACATTAGTATCTCCCGTAACAGTTAACCCACTAAACATCCAGATGGTGCTATTAATATTTTGGCTACCACCTTTTACATGACCACCGTTTTCGTTAAACCCGCTAACGCCACCGACTGAGTTTACACCTGAAACTTGTGAATCTTGAATTAGAACATCTAATAATTGACCACTGTTATAGCCGCTGATACCGCCAATGTGATTAGCCTCTCCCGTAACAGTTAAGTTGCGATAAACCATATAAGTGCCATCTCTTTGCGCTCCAGTTATGATTCCTTGTGATGCGTTATCACCAATAACACCACCAACATAGGATTGTCCTGTTATAGCAGAATTTCGTATTTCAAAGGCACTTACTTTTCCGTCATTGCTACCAATAACACCACCAATATAATTTTGGCCAGACACCTGTAAATCATCCAAAAATAGCAGTTTATTATTACTTAGGGACTCTCCTTTAATTTCACAATCGGTCTGATTATAACCGGCAATACCACCTACAGAATTTTGACCTTTGATAAGTGAAGATTTTATTGCGTAGCCAATGATTTGCCCTTCATTATAACCAGTTACTCCACCAACATTGTCGCCACCTTCAACATTCATTCCGGTTAGTTGGGAAGCATTATTACTTCTTTTAATTGGTATCGCTGAAAGGTTTTGCCCTACCATACCACCAACTGCATTCCCACCTTTGATTGTGGCATTTTTAATTTCGTATTCTGCCAAGGTTCCTAAGTTGTAACCAACTAGACCGCCTGTGTTATCACCCGCTTTAAGGTCCAGGCCTTCAATGGTAATGGCATTTCCTTCAACGGTTAAAATTCCGCTTTCATCATTATAGCCAACTAAGCCACCGACGCTATTTTCCCCGCCTTTTATCATAACGCTTGCACCTTTAATACCGATGTCATTTACTTTCCCGATATTATAGCCGACTAAACCACCAACATTGTTTTTTCCAGTAATGGTAAAGTTTTCAATTGTTTTACTACCTGAGCCATGAGGATCTAAGCCCTTCGTATTCATTCCTACCAAGCCGCCAATATTACTTTCTGCACCTTCCACAACATTATCTCCGGCAATCGTAATCGTACCAACATTGAGGTAGCCTTCACTACTTCCAGCTAAGGCGCCTACATTATTAATGCCCTTTACTTTTAGGCTCTCCATAGCAGCTCCATAACCAAAGCCTTTCGTGTTCTTTGCTAAAACACCACCAACATTATCGCCTTTTCCTTCAACTGTCGTATTCAACACCTTAAAATCACTTAAGGCAATTTCGCTTTCTGCGGCTAGTCCTCCCACATTATCTTTTCCTATCACGGTTGTATTTTCCACTGAATTCGTTTGTAATTGTGTATTACCACCATTCCCTTTTATAATTCCTAGGGCTCCTCCAACTAGCTTGCTTTCACCGGCGTTAATATTTGAGTTTACAACCTGGCTTTTTATGATACTAGCTTCATTTTTTCCCGCAATAACCCCTACTCCTTCCAAAGGTATACCGGTATCTTCCACTTTAAATTCATTAAACTTTACACCTTGAATCAACCCTTCATTAGTCATAGCTAGACCAAGGTTTTTAGGATAATCACCTTTATCATTTCCCAATGTGTTAAAGGGTTTAATTAAAAACTTTGATAACTGAGTTCCCTCGCCATTTAACAAAGTGCTATTTTTACTTAACTCTGGAATAGCTGGAAAATATGCATCGTCTTTTTTCAACAAACAATTATTATCATCTTTCGCATTATCGAAAACCGCAATCGTCTCAAGACCTGGCTCAATAGCACCCCAGGTAATGTCTTTTTTTAGAATGTATTGCTCACTAGTTTTTCTCCCCTGATCAAAACGAATATTATAAACATGTCTTGGATAAATCATATAATCTTTAGCATTATACAACTCTTTTGAATCCATAAAAGGATTTTCCATTTTAGTTAAATAAGTACCTATTTCTTCATCGTCTTTTGATAAAACGGTAATCTTTGCCTCAATTTCAAACCGATTTTTAGCCGCTAAAACGCCCAGCCTTAGGGCACTACTTGTTTTGCTATAGTCAGCTGAATTATAAGCATCTTTATTAGCCATTAGCTTATTATAATGAATACGAGCCGCTTCTAGATCCATCGCATCTAGAACGATTCCTAGTTTATTATCCTTAATATAAGTCTGGAAATAACAGTCACTCTTGTTTTTTTCCACGACTCTATTTACCTCGGTTGTTAGACGCTTGTTCGTATCACCTTCTGGTAAAGTATTAAGTGCGCTACCATCGTTAATAACAAAACTAGATAATACTTTTTTATCTTTTTCTTCATTTTGATGGGCATCTTCTACATATCTTAATTCTACTAAATATTTACCATTTCTAATATTTTGAATTTGATCATTAGCAAAAGACATTTCGATTTTTAAAACTTCTTCATTAATCAGTTTAGCTTCTTCTACTTCTGGCGGATCTCCACCTTCAGTTTCTGGATTGGTAACCGATCTAAGAACAATGTCTGTCTCATAATAACCAAGTCCCGTTTTCTTTCGTTCTTTTACTTCTCGCTTGGCTAGCGTTACATCTTCCTTGGAAAAAGTAGCTTTCTTTCCATTATAGCAGACAGAAAATACCCTTCCAGAAGAAGGGTCTAGTTCAATCCGAATAGCTGCATCATAAATTGATTTATCGTGAATATAATCTTTGGTTAATTCATAAAGCAAGGTATCTTCAATACCTTCTGCGCCCTTTGTCGTTTGTAAATACTTTAAATTTGACTTGCTATCTTTTGCATAAGCTGCCACTTCTTTGCTAACAACTGGCGCGTCTTTCGTCTTTTCCGCAAATTCTTCTAAAAGTCCTCCTGATTTATAGTAGGACAATTGCGACTGGGCTGCACTAAAAATACTTTTTGCATAATCATTATTCTTTTTAAACTCGGCGTTTTTAATATAACTTAAATAGCCAAAAACTCCACCGCTTAAAAGTATGCCTAAAATGACCATCACCACAATCATTTCTACTAGCGTAAAACCTTTTTTATTTTGTAAGTGTTTTTTCACTCTTGTCTTCATAGATCTCCTTTAACGCACTTGCCTGCGCTTTTACGGCGTTGTAGGTTTTGTAATTGGTGTGTCATAGTTTTTCACATCTTCTTCTACTGCGGTTTCACTACCATGTTCTTTGACTGAGCAGGCAACACTGTCTTTATCAACTGCAGTATAAGTTCCTCCACCTTTGCACTTTATTTTTGTTTTTTCCAAAATTTCTGGCAAAGCTTCTTCCATTGTTATTTGCGGATTTTCTATTCGCTTGCTTTTTAACTCCAAAATAATTGCCTTTTGGTTGGTTATACATTCCTTTTTATGTTGCTTGCCAATATTATTAAGGATTCCAGGTAGCAAAATAGCGGCTAGGATAGAGATAACTACCATAACCGTAATCAGTTCGATTATCGTAAATCCATTGTTTTGTTTGATAATCTGTATTTTCGTATTTGTCTTCATCGAATCCTCCATTTACATGTAGATAATACCATAGAGATTGCTGAAAAACAACTTTGCTCTACCTTTTCACTTTCTCCATATTTTTTTATCTTCTCTAGAAACCAAGGAGTTTTCTTTGGCAATAATTGATTAAACTTTAAATACAGAGTATAGTATAGATAACAAATATATTGATAAGAGAGGTGCTTATGGACTTACTTAAAAACATTCCCACTGATGCTCCTATGAACATGACCGAGGCCATTCATTCAAAACCGGGGCAAGTAATTAGTATGGCTTTATCAAAATCTGACCATACGCAAATGACCCTTCTAGCTTTTGGCAAAGATGAAGGAGTTAGTGAAGAAACTTATTTTGGTGATACCTTATATTATGTACTAGAAGGTACCATGAAATTAAGCGAAGGCGAAAAAGAAGTTCTGCTTAATGCTGGCGAATGTATTGCTATTCCCGCGAAAGCTCTTCATGCTATTTACGGCGTAACAGATTTTAAAATATTGCAAATTACATTATCATAAATTGAATGAAAATGGAGGTTTTATTATGAGTGAATTTATTAAAAACGTAGACCATGCCAAAGTCATGGAGTTAAAAAATATTGTAGGTTACGAAAAAGGAAAAATTGCTAGCCTAACTCTTGCTAGTAATGACAATGTCGGTATCACCCTTTTTGCTTTTGATGAAGGCGAAGGCGTTAGTACCCATGCTGCTCCTGGCGATGCCATGGTAGTAGTTCTTGACGGTGAGGCACAAATAACCATTGACGGAAATGCTGTCATCGCTAAAGAAGGAGAAACAGTTGTGATGCCTGCTCATATTCCGCATGCAGTAAAGGCTGTCACTCCTTTTAAAATGATGTTAACCGTTGTAAAATAAATAATAATTTAAAAATCCTGGTGCTTTTATGACACCAGGATTTTTTTAAATATTTTTAATTTTTAGTTGTTCCACTATAATATTGGCTGCTTTTATTATGTTTTCTTCCTTTGTAGCTAAGTTAACACGGATACAAGAGCCGCTATCATTTCCGCCAAACCAAGAGCCGAAATTAACAGCTAGCTTGCATTTGTTCTGGATGAAATCAACCATCTCTTCTGGTTTAACATAAGCACCTAAATCAATCCAAGAAAGATAGGTTCCCTGAAGGTCAGAAAGCCAAATGTCCGGATAAGCTTCGGTTAAAATTTTCTTCATCACTTCATAATTTTTTTCAATAATTTTAAGCAATTCTTCTAACCAGCTTCTACCATTTTCGTATGCACTTCTAACGGCGATATAGCCAAAAGCGTTGCCCCCATCCATAGCAATTTCTTTGGTGAATTCATCATATTTATTTCTAATTTCTTCCTTAGGAATAATAAGAAAGGAGTTTTGACACCCAGCCAAGTTAAAAGTCTTAGTTGCTGAAGTTAAGGTTACTAAGATATCATCATAATCGCCTACCGTCGCTGAAGCAATTTGCTCATTTCCTTTTAAAATAAGATCTTGATGAATCTCATCAGAAAGGACATAGACCTGATGCTTCTTACAAATATCCAAAATTTTCACCAATTCTTCTCTTTTCCATACCTTCCCCACAGGGTTATGAGGAGAACAAAAAATAAAAAGTTTAACTTGCTTATCGATAATTTTTTGTTCAAAATCAGCAAAATCTAACTCATAAGAAGTTTCTGTTCTTCTTAAAATGCTCTCTACAAGTTTTCTCTGGTTGTTTACTATTGCCTTCTCAAAAGGAAAGTAAACAGGTGGGGTAATCAGAACATGATCACCAGGTTTCGTCAAAGTTTGTACCATCCAGTTAAATCCTTGCACAACTCCTGGCGCAAATCTAATCCATTCTTTTTGCACTTCATACTTATGATAGTTCTTTTCCCAATTTATAAAAGCACTACTGTATTCTTCCGGCGGCAAATAATAGCCGAAAGTGCCTTGTTCTACATAAGCTGCTAATTCTTCTTTTACACATTTGGGGACTTCAAAATCCATATCGGCAACCCACAAAGGGAAAAGATCCGCTTCACTAAATCTAGCCTTTGTCCCATCCCACTTCATTGAATTTGTGTTTTTCCTCTCACGATACTTTACTTCCATAATTAAACCCCTCCTAATACCTTATAAGCTTTTGCTGGATCATTAATATCTAGAACTTTTTCTTCAATGGGACAAGGACCCGTTCTATTGCGATTTTCTATAAAAGGTACCTTTTCCTCATAGGTACAAGATATCTCCCATTTTTTTAATAAAACTAATGCTGGCTCACTAATTGTTTTGGCATAAATTGCTTTTGCCTTTCCATAAATAGCTAGATGAGCGGCGGCTTTTCCCACCACCTTATCTCCTATTATTCCTCCCTCAAAAACGTCCGCATCTTTTTTTAGTAGTTCCATCATAGGCGTAATTCCTTTTTTTGTGGAAGAGCATACTTTTCCTTTATTATTAATAAAGACAAAACTCCAGCCTTTATTTTCACTAAATAACTTTTTTATATCCATTTGCATAACTTGCCTATCCCCTAACTACCTTTTTATCTTTTTCATTTTTTTTCATTATCTTATTCTGGTGTTTTCATATTCTTGATAACACACTTATAAATTTCTTTTGCTATTGCTCTGTTTCCTTTTTTATTAGGATGCACACCATCCACAAACCACTTGGGATGTTTCTTTGTTAATTCATATAAATCAACAAGGGGTAAGTCTGCTTCCTTGGCATAATCTTTAATAATAGTACCCACCGGATTTTCTAATAAATCTCCTTGAATATCATAAGCCACTTCATTATCATTCCATTCTACTGGAAAAGCCTTAGGCGGCAACATTAAAATAACCTTGGGGTGGTTAATGAGTCGTTTATAGGACCTAACAAACTCAGGATATTCTTTTTTAAATACCTCTTCGTCCCAGTTAT
>DXHJ01000182.1 GCA_019113475.1 Candidatus Dorea intestinavium
TTGACCTCCTACCTAGTAGCCTTGGGAGAAGGTCAAATCTGACGGTTTTTATATTCTTGTTCTAATTTCTTTGTAGCTCGTTTTAATTTCTGAGTAATGTTATTTTCACTTACACCGATGGAACTGGCATATTCTCGAATCGACATACCGTCGATACGTACTGCAATGAACATATCTGCCCAGTCCTGCTTTTTGCCAAGAGCGGTACGTATCCATTTGCAGACACCTTCATAATCATCCTGATAAGCACGCTCAATTTCGTCTTTTCTAAAAATCCTGTCGTCCGCAACTTCTTTCATAAGTGGTTCCGAGGTATCGTATTCATCACCATCGTCATTGAAGCGCTCCTTAGGAGTTGTTAAGTGTCTGGTTTCTCTGTGCCAGATGTTGTACTCCGGCTTGTTGAACTTTTCATCGAATGTTTTTTGGATTAATTTTTCCTTTTCAAGATTTTCACCTTCAAGTGAAAGACTGACCCACATCTCCTGAGTTTCTTCCTCATTGAGTTCGATGCTTTGAAACTGGTTCTCATATCTGATTGATAATCTCATTAGATTCTCCTAATCCCGTCCTGGAAGACAGCGGAGAACTAATGAATCTTTGGAAAACAATGACCAACAGAGTTACCTCCTAAAAATATGTATAGGAAATAAAACGGAGGAGCATAAATTTCACCCAACAGCCTGTCATTGGCTATCTTAGAATCATTTATGAATCCGCCGTCTTCTGCTGGCCAGCTTTAGACGCATTTAATTTTTGTAAAGCTTGTACCTTACATTTATAAATATAATAGGTTTCAAAATTTCACGACCAACTCGTTGAGTTGGTCCGAATTTGCCTATTTATCAGCCTTTCTAAATTTGGGCATAAAAAAAAGAACCCCTTTCGGGGTCCTAAACCAACTCACTGAGTTATCAACTTTTTTATTCTTTTATTTTACTACCTAATTCTGGAATACCGCTCTGTTCTAAAATGCTGTTAAAATTATCAAGCGATAGTCCGGGCATAACATCTAATATATGTATATAAGTCATGTCGGGATCCTCGTAATAATTCAGTTTGTTCTTCGAGCGTTCAAATAGTTTTTGAGTAATACGAGAACTTAAGCGCATACCTACACAGATTGCCATCAAAACATTTGTTCCCATATCTTCGTACTTATTATTCTTAATTTTGCCATGATAGTTTTTATGGAGTCCTGTCTCTTCATTGAATTTCTCAGGATAAATCCATTTTCTATTTTCCATCAAAAACCATATGCAATCACATAATGTTTTGGTAGGGTCGCCAAGTAATTTCATAAGTTCAATTTCTTCATCAACATCATAGCAAGCTAATTGTTTAGAAAATGCTTGATATACTTCTTCTGGTTCATTTATTAGATCAGATTGAAATTTAGGGTGAAATGTAAGAAGTCTATTATCAATCCCTTCTACCTTATTTAGTATTGCATAGCCAATGAAGTCTTTTTCTGTATTGCTATACGCCACATATCTTTGTTCTCGAATATTGATAGCACATCTAGAGAGATTTTGCTTTGCCTTTGGTGTTAGATGGAGAACCCCATCTTCTTGTACAACATATTGGTTATTAGCAAGTACAAAATACCCTTCAGCGTATACAAAATGCCGCTCTTTTATCCAGTTTTTCAGTGTTGTATCAGAGTTAATTATTTGTATCGCTTCTACTGGGGTTAACTTAACAAAGTCTTTATTACTGTGGATTTCTTCATAGACATCATTGTAATCAGAGAATTCAGATATGGTATCCTCTAAACCAACTTCAATCAATCTATATTTTACTGATAGTCTTGACGTTATAAAAAAGCTACTTAAATCCTCAATCAAGGTATCACAAGAGTATATCGTATTTTCACCAGATGCTTTATACTGCTCAATAAACTCTAACGCTTTCTTTTTGAAGCTTTTTTTGGGCATCAGAACTCTAGGTGCTAATCTGTGTGCTTGCCATTCCAACCATCGAACTTCATTTTCCTTTGTCTTCTTTCCTTCAGGCGGTGTAAAGAAAGTCTCCGATTGTCGGCATAAGATTGGATATAATTTTTCGGATTCATTTTTATTTTTAACCTCAAGAATTTGAAAATATGTTTTATCTTTTTCCCAATGTAGTGCTTCATGAATGAGCGTATTTCTTTTCGAACCTTCACCATATACAGCCTCAGACAATGGGTCAATTAATACTGTTCCAGCACTGAAGGAAGTTGATAAATATTTACCTGTTTCCCTGTCATAAATATCAACATCTGCATCCAAAAGTAAACAACATCCAAAAACATCTAGGTCGTTTGATAAATGAATTTCTTGAACAGTAAGTCCCATATCCTTAAGAATGTCATCAACCGGAAGAGGCATCGGTTCAACCAATGCCTGTTTACAGTATTTAGTCAGAAATTTTGTAGCATAGTCATCAAGGCGATTCTTTCCAAGAATTAGAGCACCTGATTTTTTATTGATATCGAATATATCACTTGGAGTTATCTTCCTCTTCATAATCTACCTGTTCTCCTTTTTCAATATGATCCAAAGGCAACTCTGACAATAACTTTTTTGCCTCTTTCCAGGTAGGGTAGAACTCCTCCACAAGTGAATTGAATCTATGAGTGTGATTCTTTTCTAACAAGTGTACCAGTTCATGGATAACAACATATTCAAGACATTCTATTGGTTTCTTGGCTAGCTGTAGATTAATCCATATTCTTTTTTTATCAATGTTGCATGTACCCCACTTAGTTTTCATATTCTTAATTTTGTACTCATTAGCATGGAGGTTTGTTTTTGTTTCACACCTTGAAACAACCCCATGCAACACTCGTTTAAGTTCTTCTCTGTACCATTCATTGAATGCCCTCTCCCTTGATTCTTTAGTTGATCTTTCGGGAGCAGTCAATATTATCTTGTTTGGTAGTTTTGAAATTTCGTATTTGTTTCCTTCATAGACAACTTGTAGCCGATATGGCTTTCCCCACAGGTAATGGGATTCTCCTGAAACATATTCTCTCTCAGTTTGACGCGCCTGTGACAGCATCCTATCTCTTACCTTAGTGATTTCTGGCATTTTCTTTAATACAAATAGTCTTATCTCTTCATCAGGATAATCGCTAGGAGTACTAACTGTTACACTGCCTTCTGGTGGATTCACCCTGATATAGAGATTTTTAAGATTTTTCTTTTTTATAATTTCTATTGGCAACCCGCCAATTATTTCTTCATTACACATCGTATTCTGCCTGCCTTTCAGCTATTTCGAAGACCGTAGCAGTTTCTTGCGTTGCTTCATCTTCGTCATAACCATATACCAATAAATTTTCATATATAGCAAGCCTTATGTTTTGTTGTTTCTGGAAATTCCTTTTCCAATCAGGACGTAATGCATGATGGACAGCACTGTCAATATTTACTGCTAAAGTCTCGTCTTTATTAAAGTAATCAAAGAAAGCCCTTCTAGCTTCACTAGTCTTAACCGTATCAGGATAATCCAAGCTATCTTCAGGGTGCAAAATCGCTTGGGCCAACTCAACAACTTGCCGTAAATATTCCTCGTAACTCATAGCCTCTATTCGTCTCTGGTCGATTAGTACTTGGAGCATTTCTGATAACTTGCCATAATAAACTTGGTTAGATGACATCTTCTTTACAATTTCATGCTGCAAGTTATTTTCGATGATTTCTGCTTTAGCATTTTCATTACCTGGAAGCCCTTGTACCAGTGCCTCTATTGGTGTTGTTGAAGTGTTTTCAAGTAACAATTCCACCAATGACATATTCCCAAGTTCACTTACAACTGTAGAGTCTTCTGCACGTATGTAAGTATCAAGGACATATCGCATATCAGCCTCATATGGTTTTAAATCGATATAATCACAGCTTGCTAGTTTAACCATTTCTTTTATTTTGTTATAACCTGAAATATCACTTCTTAGTCTGGTAACTTGCCCCTCAGAATAGCCATAATCACTCACAAGTTTATCACTGCAGTTAGCAAAAGAGCGTGTTAGCGAGGCTGTAAGAGTATACAAAATATCTCTGCGACCAGTGTTTTCATCATCTTCACTATTTTCACCACAAAAATATTCAATATAATCAGTATCTTCCTTAGGATCGCTTACATTTTCTAATAGATCTTTCAGCGATGCAATTGCACCCACCATCTCAGATTTAGCTTCGTCATAGCGATTCTTTATAAGTCCCTCAACATCTTCCTTATCAAAGCTATCGAAAGCTTCAGCAGTATAATCAGCCACTGCAAGCTGAACATTACGAAACAAGTCCATGTAATCTACGATATAACCATAGTCCTTATCATCGCCATCTGGTCTGTTAACTCGGCAGATAGCCTGGAAAAGGTCATGATCCCTCATGGATTTATCAATATATAGATATGTCGCTGTTGGAGCATCAAATCCTGTTAAAAGCTTGTCTACAACAATTAGAAGTTTCATTTTAGCTGGTTCTTTTTTAAACTGCTCTTTTACTTCCTTCTCAAATTCAGACAGCTTTTTACCTTTAAGCATACGCTCGTAAATAGACTTCTTATATTCTTCTTCGCCCTCTTGACTTAAATCACTCGTAGCTGTTCTAACACTCGCGGTTGAAGGCTCAAATGAAGTTACAACAGCACACTTGTTAAAGCCGTTGCTAGTAAAAATATCCCAGTATCTGCAAGCCTCGTATATACTGTTGGCCACAAGCATGGCTGTACCACGCTCATTTTTTAGACGAGGTTTTAAATTCATATCGAAAATGATATCACTAGCGATTTTCTCAAGTCTTTGTTTCGAACTATATAATTTGTTGATTGATGTCCAACTTTGTTTCAACTGTATCTTTGCTCTATCAGTAAGACCTAAAGTTTTATTATCAAACCATAAATCGACCTTGTCTTTACTAGATAAGTCTTGGTCAACATCTCTTGCTTCATAACGTAAATCAAGAACAACTCCTTCCTGTACACCTTCATCAAATTTATAAGTATGGATGTAAGGTCCAAAAGTCTCAAGACTGGTCGCCTTATCTTTTTTGAGTAGTGGAGTACCTGTAAAACCAATAAGTGATGCTTCAGGCATCAGTACTTTTACAGCCTCATGCAATTTCCCTGAGTTAGTACGATGGCACTCATCAATAAAAGCTATAATATTTCCTTTTGATTTAAAGTCAGCTGGGAGGTCTTTTATCAATTCTTTACGATATTGATCCACGTCGGATTGTTTGCCTGCATTATGTCCGTATTTATGAATCAAAGAGCAGATAATAGAATCATCATTTTTATTCAGAACCTCTCTTAAATCAGCACTACTCTTTGTTCTTCGTACTTTTTCATTTACATCAATAAACAAACTTTCAATTTGGTCATCAAGTTCATCTCGATCGGTAATGATTACCACTCGGCTATCTGCTACATTCTCAATAACCCACTTAGTAAGCCATACCATAATTAGGGACTTTCCTGAACCTTGCGTATTCCAGATTATTCCACCTTCGCCTGCAAGAATTCTTTTCCTAGCAGCAATATTAGCAAAATACTGATTATGTCTTGCAATCTTTTTCACTCCAGCATCAAAAATAATAAAGTCGTGGATTAGTGAAAGAAACCTCTCTTTATGACAAAGAGAAATTACACCATCCCTTAGTTTATTTCTTTCTCTGGATTGGATACCTTTAATAGTCACAGAAAGTTCATCACTAGCTTTAATATCTTCTTTCCAATTCAGATAATACTTTTCTGGAGTTTCGATTGTTCCATACTTCAGCCCTTCTGCTTCGTTACCAGCAAAGAGAAACTGAGCAGTGCTAAAGAAGTTCTGAATATACTCTTTTTTTTGGTTTGTGAGATTCTGACGAATTCCCTCACCAATACTCACACATGAACGCTTTAACTCAAATATGCCAAGAGCGATGCCATTTATATACAGCACCACATCAGGGCGTTTTCTTTCTATTTGATTAAAGCAGAGAACACTTACTTCCTCAGCAGCATAAAAATCATTGTTCTCGACATTGTTCCAGTCGATATAATGGACTGTTTGACGATTTTTATTCTCGTCTTTAACACCTTGCTTGCCATAGCGAAGTAGGGAATAGACCTCTTTATTGATTTGGTAAAGGCTATCCACTTGATTGCTCGCTTTTGAAACAAGCTCAGTTACAGCTTTGGAAATCTGTTCTTTCGTATAGCCTCGTTTTTCAAGATTCTTCTTCAGCAAATCTTCTCTGATAGGTTTGTTATTCTGATCCTCTAGATTTCCGAGATACGTATAACCTAGACCACCGTCTTCCTCTTTATCTATTAACCAGTGAAGGACCTTGTTTTGCAATTTTCTTTCTAAATCAACAGACATAGCCTTTACCTCCTCATACTTTAAGACGCACACGGCCTGTTAAGAGGTCGTCCATTGCACCTTCTTTAATTTGTATCATTTTTTCTTTTTCTATTTTGAGAGATTCTATTTCTTCATCCATTGCTGTCAGAACTTCAGCAATTGCTTGTTGTTCATTCTTATCTATTGGAACATATATTTTTATGTCAGATAATTTTGACGGATTAATTGCAGGGTAACTAGTACCCGTACAGTTATCAAGTACTTCATTAACAAAATCATCCTGTCTCAGAAGTAAAAAAAGAAATCTAGCATCGTTCTTAGTTCTTAATTGAGCGTAACCAGTAGAAAAAACAACATCCTCATCTGACAATTCAAATAGATAATTATTTCTTTGGTAAGGGCGTACAGTCTGAAAGAAAATATCACCAAATTGAGCTAGTCGCTTAGCCCTCGATGGAGCAGTTTCTTTTCTTTCAACCCGCCACCCCATGAGTGTTATTCCCTTGACAGATTCTAAGTCGACATATTTGAAGACTTCTGGAAGTGCGGAAGAAGGATTAATTTGTGCAAAGTCAGACAATTTTACATTGATCCACTCACCATTAAACCCATCAAGTCTTGTCCTACCACTGACTAAGTCCTCTAAAGCACCGTCACGGATTGCTTTTTTCTTTTCAATTAGTTCGGTGAGATTGTCGATATGCTCGTCAAAATCCGATAATGCTGAAGCGATAGCTTGTTGTTCTTTGAAGGGTGGTAAGGGAAATTCCATATTCGCTATCATTGGACGTCTTACAGAATCAACCGTTGATTTCGCAGTATATTTTTCAACTTCTTGCAGGAAGTTTTTCGAGAAAAAATAATAAAAATACTTTCCGTCAACTTTTTCAAATTTACTAATAACATATACCCGTTGATGGGCTGCAAATTTACCGTTTTTATAGTGAAAAATCTTCCCTGCTCCGCCATCGCCTGCAGTTAACACTGCCTCACAATCAAAATCATAAAAGTTTATACGTTCCACATCTTTAGATCTGACATAGAATGGGTATTTACCGTTTTTAACGCTATCCTTTACATCTCTACATCCCGTAGTAATGTCAGCTATTTTATCAATTTGACTAATTTCCCAATCAGAAGGATAAGTTACCATGTGTATCCCATCCTTTCTAAAGCGGACTTCACCTTAGCCTTTGACTGAGCTGTCTTTTCTTCAATCTCGCCTAATGTGTGCTCATAGCGTTTAGCAATTAAGAAAACCTTAGAGGCAAGAGAATTCAGCAC
Source organism: Candidatus Dorea intestinavium (assembly GCA_019113475.1). Classification (GTDB taxonomy): domain Bacteria; phylum Bacillota; class Clostridia; order Lachnospirales; family Lachnospiraceae; genus Aequitasia; species Aequitasia intestinavium. Next base: position 7,622 of record DXHJ01000182.1, read on the forward strand.
CTGGTCAATCGCATCAATAATGTCGCTTTCAAGCCTTGCCATCCACTTTTTGTCAAAGAGTAAATGCCTTACTTCATCAATCGTTAGTTCCCCGTATTTAGCAAGTACTAGATCATCCAGTTCTTTTTGAGAATCTTTAATCGCTTTATCAGCTTCTTCTTTTTCAGTTAACTTAGCTTGGTAAGAAAGAAGAGCATTATATTCTTCAACATATGTTTCTGGCATTATTGCATTGTCATTTGCTTCTTTTAATGCATTTCTTAACTTAGCCTTTCCAAATGAACCGTTCTTATTTCTAAGCTCATATGTCTTCAGCTCAATATTAGATTTGACGATTTTTTCCATTTCTGAAGTACTGCCTGCATCAAATAATTCAATAAGTTTTGTAATGTCATCTATTACTTCAGAAGTCTTTTTACTTTCAAGTTCTTTTATTTGTTTATTCAGATTTGCTTTAGGTATACCGTCACCTTTTTCATTCAAAGCATTTATAAGCAAACCTTCGTCACCTGATTCTTCTTCTCTCATTTCATCCAGTTCAGATTCAAGCAATGCAGATTTTTCGATTAGCTCATTAAGAGCCATTAACTCAGTTTCAAAATACTCCTGTTCAATAATGTCTCTCGAAATTAAAGCACCTTCAAAAGACTTCATTTTTGAAGTATCATCGACTTTTATTTCTTCTCCATTTTCATCTTTAGCTTTCTTTTGAGCGTATACATATTCAATCTCACGTCCCGCATCATATCCGCTCGCTTTTATTACATATACATCATCTTGCATTTTCTCATTCCAATAGTTAAGCAAGAAGTCGTACACATCGTAATTGTCTAGAAGTTTTGCCGATTCAAAATCTCTCAAAATTTCAATACCCAAGCTTCGAATTAATTCTTTTGGATTTGTATCTGTATTAATATTGAGTAATGAATCTTTTACTTTATTTTTCCACGTCTCGAATAGAGAACCGTATTCAGTTTCCTTTTCAACCTTTATGTTTTCATCTTCAGATATAACTGTTTCAATTTCATTTGGTTTTATAGCAAGATTATAGACATTATGTTCTTCATCGACACAAGTGAATATCTCTTGTCTTAACTGTGGCGTTATTTTCCAGAGTCTCTCTAAAGAGTTTATATCGACTTCTGGGATACCACCCTTAAGATGAGATGCAATGTTTTGAGGTAAAGTGTTATCTATTTTTTGGATATACCGAGGTACATTAAGGTTTCCTTCGTTCTCTTCTAAAATCTCTTTATAGGTAATAAAGCGAGAGTACCCCTCAACCTTTTCTTGGTGAATAAAGGTTTGCACAATTTTCTCAATATCCTGTTCACGAAGACGGTTCTTATTTCCATCTTTCTTAAACCCATCGCTCGCATCAATCATAAAGATACCTTCACGTTTATCAGCGTTTTCTTTATCGATTATGATAATACTAGCAGGAATTCCTGTACCATAAAATAAGTTTGCTGGCAGACCAACAATCCCCTTAATGTATCGCTTCTCAAGAACCGCTTTTCTAATGGTTTCTTCTGAGTTTCCTCTAAAGAGAACACCGTGTGGTAGAATAATCCCCGCCTTACCGTTGCTTTCCAATGCTTTTAGAACATGCAAAAACCAAGCGTAGTCACCATTCTTTTCTGGTGGAATGCCATAACCATCAAACCGCTTGTATTTATCTTCAGATGGTTTAATTCCATCAGTCCAGTCTTTATCAGAAAATGGTGGGTTCATGACAATAAAATCAAATTTTCTAAGTCCACCAAAATCATCAGTATATTGTGGATTTGCTAATGTATTCCCACTTTTGATTTCTCCTGTACCTTTGTTATGTAGGATGAAGTTCATCTTTGCTAAACCAGCAGTATCAGGATATTTTTCTTGTCCAAATATTGTAACTATGGAATCACCATTATCATCAGTTGGTGCTTCATCTGCTGAACGAATAAGTAATGATCCACTCCCCGCCGCAGGATCATGAAGAGTCCATTTCTTTCCTGTCTCTTGTTTAATATCGCCAATGCCAATAAGCTTAGCAATAATACGTGACACTTCACTAGGTGTATAAAACTGCCCCTTACTCTTACCAGACTCTTGAGCAAATTTCATCATAAAGTATTCATATGCATCCCCAATGATGTCATCGCCACTAGCTCTGTTGCTTTTAAAGTCGATCGCAGGATTTTGGAAAATAGCAATAAGACCAGAAACTTTATCAACTAGTTCTTTGCCAGAACCTAGTTCATCCGGATTATTAAAGCTTACATCAGGAAGCGCTCCTACTAGCTTATTATCTTCTAGAAACTTTTGAAGAATTACATCTACTCTTTCGCCAACATCCGGTTTACCTTTTGCAGCAATCAAGTCGTCAAATGAGGCACCTTCATTTACTGTAAATTCAGCAAAACGTTGCCCCTTATATCTGTCCGATACATACTTGAAGAATAACAAAACAAGCACATAATCTTTATACCTTGAAGGTTCTACTCCACCTCTTAATTTATTACAAGCCTCCCATAATAGGGAATACAATTCTGATTTTTTCACGGCCATTCATTTAACCTCTCTCATCTCTTAATTGTTTTATATTTAGTATTCAGTTATATCTATTCCTGCTTTTAATAACCTTTCGTATCTCTCGTGAGAAATAAGCACTGCTACAGGCTTTCCGTTTTTCAAAACAAAAGCAGTTTTATCTTCATCTGATAAACCTGTGATCAATTTCGAGGATTGTCCTCTAAGAAAATCTGACATATTATAAAACTCCATTGGTTGCTTTTGGGCTTTATCTTCCTTATCCATACCTAAATCCACCTTTTCTTTTTATTATAATATATAGACATTGTTATTTCAACCTTTATATACACTTAAAAAGTAATTACTTTCAACACCTTTTAAATATATAATCTCATGGACATAATAACAATCTCATCAACTCACCATTATTTTGCCAACCATCTTATCAACTCACCAAATCAATAACAGTATTGTCTTATGACTTTTTAAATTCACCAATCTTGGATAACTTCCCTCATAGTAAAAATCCGCGATTATCCTTCCGGCTTAGAACCAGACCTCAAATCACGGAAAGCCTTTATTTACTTATCTTATTACATCCTTACTTATCTACCCTTGACATCAATACGACCGTCTCAACGTGGTACGTTTGTGGGAACATATCTACAGGTTGCACTTTACTTGTTTTATATCCTTCTTTCTCTAATAGCGCTAAATCACGTGCAAGTGTAGATGGATTACAAGAAACATAAACGATGCGTTTAGGTTTAACACCCGCAATTGCCTTTAAAACACGTTCTTCACAGCCTGCTCTAGGTGGATCTATTACTACGACCTCTGGCTTAACTCCCATATGCAATAATTCTGGCAATTTTTGTGCAGCGTCACCAAGCATAAAGGTTACGTTTGCACGCTTATTGTACTCGGCATTTTTTCTCGCATCTAAAATAGCTGATGGCACAATTTCTATCCCATAGACCGCTTTTGCCTGTTTCGCTAAAAACAAACTAATAGTTCCGGTTCCACAATAAATATCAAACACCGTTTCTTTACCTGTTAAAGAAGCGAATTCAATCGCTTTATTATAAAGAACTTCGGCCTGCTCAGTATTAACTTGAAAAAATGACTGTGCAGAAATTTTAAACGACAAGTCACCAATCTTATCATTAATTGCCGCCTTGCCAAAAAGCACTCGTTCTTTAGTTCCTAAGATTACATTAGTATGGCGTTTATTTATATTTTGAATTACACTTTTTAAATTCGGAATTGTTTTTCTTAAATCACTAATTAGCTCTTTAATATGCGGTATATCATAGGTCGTAGTAACTAAAACAACCATGACTTCGCCTGTTTTTGCTCCTACTCTTCCCATCACATGACGCACTAAGCCACTACCTCTATCTTCATCATACGGTGCTATTTTATACTCTTTCATCCACTTACGCACAACAGCAACGATATCGTTATTAATAGTTTTTTGAATATAACAATGTTCTACATCTACAACATCATGACTAGCAGCAGCATAACAACCAATTTCTACTCGTCCTTTGCGTGCGCTTACTGGAAACTGCATTTTATTTCTATAATAAAAAGGTTCTGCCGCTTTTAAGGTCGGCAAAACATTAATGTCTTTTAAATGACCAATTCTAGTTAAAGTTTCCTTTACTTGCAGGGTCTTAGCTTTAATTTGAGCGCCATAGTCCAAATGTTGTAATTGACAACCACCGCATTTATCATACACAGGGCAAATAGCATCTTTTCGCTCTTTTGATCCTTTTAAGATTGCAACCATTTTCCCTTGTGCATAATTTTTCTTAACCGTTTCAATTTCTACTTTTACAACTTCTTTGGGTAATGCGCCACGTGCAAAAATTGTAAAATCTTGATAACGTCCTACCCCTTCACCTGAACTGCCTAATCCATTGATTGTAAGTTCTATCTGCTTTCCTCTATGTACAGGAAGAATATTTTTCATTAATTTAGCCCCACCAATCATTCATAATTATACTTCTATCTAATTATAACTTAACTACACAAATGATAAAAGCGAAGTGTATAGAATTTTATACACTCCGCTTAATACAAATACTCAAAATATAATGTAAATCAAAGTTTCTTAGAAGTTATCGGCTTTGATTTGGAAATACGCTTTTGGATGGTCGCAAACTGGACATTTTTCTGGTGGGCAAGTTCCAACTACAATATGTCCGCAGTTAGCGCAAATCCAAACCTGTGTTTCCTCACGATTAAATACACAACCATTATCAATGTTAGCAAGCAATTTATGATATCTTTGCTCATGTGCATTTTCAATAGTTCCAACAGCTTTAAAAAGATATGCTAACTTAGGAAAACCTTCTTCTTCAGCAGTTTTAGCAAATTCAGCGTACATTTCTGTCCACTCATAGTTTTCACCTGCTGCTGCATCTTTTAAGTTTTCTACAGTATTAGGAATGCCATCATGTAAAGCTTTAAACCACAATTTGGCATGTTCTCTTTCATTACCAGATGTTTCAGTAAAAATGTCAGCAATTTGGTTGTAGCCTTCTTTTTTTGCTTGATTTGCATAATACGAATACTTAATTGCCGCCTGTGATTCTCCAGCAAAAGCGATTTTTAAGTTTTCTTCTGTCTTTGTTCCTTTCAGTTTTCCCATAATAATAATCTCCTCCAAGTAGCTATTTAATCAAACGCCATTGTTAGACCTTATGCCTCTTCTTCGCCTTTTTTATCTGTCTTTTGGCATTCTGGGCAGAGGCCATTAAAAACAATGTCGTGACTATCAATCTTATATTCAGTGGCATCTGCTAGGTCTTTATCAAGTTCATGATAATATCTAAGCGGGGCATCTGCTAAAGAACCACATCCGCGACAATAGATATGGTAATGTTTGTGAATACCAGAATCAAAACGATCAGCAATTCCCGGTGATATTAATCTTAAAAGCAAACCTTCTTCGACTAAAAGGTTTATATTTCTATAGACTGTGCCCTTACTTATGCCTGGATATTTATCGGAAATATGACAATAAATATCGTCAACTGTAGGATGCTTATCCAATTCATGTATAGCATTAACAATTAACTGTCTTTGAATAGTATTACGTTTAACCACAAAATCAACCCCATTTAATAAAGATTACTAATTGCATTATATAATTTATTTAGTATATGTCAAGCATTATATAACTTATTTTTTAAACTTTCCCAGAAAACTTTTTTCTTTAGGTTCAAAGAAAATTCTTACTGGTAGATTCGACGTCCCAGGCGGTGAAAAGATTAATGTACCCTGAAATGGTGCCTTGGCTGTTTCAATAACAATGGCTTCACGACCCGTTTGTCCAAATGCTGTATCTTTTTCTGGAAATAATCTCATATGTTCCTTACCCTCTTTTAGAATGATGCCTGCTCCTGCAAACAATCCTCCCCAAGGGTTAAGTCTAATATTAAAATTATTTTTGCCTACAACATCAAATCTAAAATCATATACAACCCCATAATTACCGTAATTAACAACTTGCTTTCCTGTTGTTGCATCTATTCCCCTTGCGTATCGATCTTCATTATCATCTGCTAATAATATGCCTTTTACTAAACCATCATCGACATCTATAGGTTGTTTTAAAGTTACGATCCGATTTGCTTCCTTAAATGTTCCTCTTAAAACCGTTCCAGGGTCTGGAGGTAAAACCTGATACTTAGCAATAGCATCTTCTAATTTCATATCGACTGGATACATAATTGTAATAACTTCGATAGGTTTAAAAGTAGTAAACTCAAACATTCCTGTTACTAATTCTTCTGGTGCTACAATTATACCGGTACCCGTAATTATTTCTTTTAGGCTTTGTTTAGTCAAAACCGCTAGTTCCTGTTTTGCTTCTAGTAGGTACTCTATCTGCACCTGCTTACCCGCTTTAAAATAATCTAGTTCTGGACTAGAAATTCCGCGTCTGCCAAAAGTGATTTTAGCTGGGTATTCGTTAACATTTTTTAAAACAACTGCAATGCGTTGTTCTGACTTAGTGTTATTTACATGATGAAAAAACACTCGTACATTACCGCTTACAGTATCTCGATACATAATGCCGTTTTCATTAACAAGTTCTGGGCTATCCGAAAAAATAAGTGTTGGACCATTTTTAGCAATTTCTACCTTGGCCGACTTATAATCTGGTATCACATCTTGCCATACTACGGATTTATCACTAGCAACGCCTTCGGCAGTAAATAAAAAGAAAAAACTGCCTACAGTGCAAAGCATCTGCATAATTTTTTTTAATAAAGACAAGTTGCTGGCCTCCCAATTGTAGGTTTCTTATTTATGTATCGAATCATAATAATCTTGTAAAAACTGTGCTAATCCTTTATTTGTTAATTCATGCCCAATCATTTGTCTAATGATACTGCTAGGAATTGTAGCAATAGCAACTCCAGCTAAAAGCATTTGCTTTACGTGATCTAAGTTTCTAATACTAGCGGCAATAATCTGTGTAGAAAAACCATAGTTATCGAAAAGTTGCTGCATATCACAAACTAATTTCACGCCATTTTCGCCAATATCTTCTAATCTTCCTATAAAAGGGCTCACATAACTTGCACCAGCTTTTACCGCTAAAAGTGCTTGCGTAAGGCTAAAAACAAGAGTTACATTGACGGGAATATTCTCTTTACTTAAAACTTTTACTGCTTTTAACCCTTCTACAGTACAGGGAATCTTAATAACAATCTGCTGGCCTAGTTGCCTTAAAATATACGCTTCATTAATCATTCCTTCAGCGTCTTGGCTAATAACTTCTGCACTAATCGGTCCTTGCACAATCTCAGCAATTGTTTTAATAATTGTGTCTTGTGAAAAACCGGTTTTCGCAATTAAAGTGGGATTTGTCGTTACGCCATCAATGATGCCCCACTCATTTAACTCAGTTATTTCTTTAATGTCAGCTGTATCAATAAAAACTTTCAAACAACTTCACCTTCTTTCATTTATTTCTTCAATGAAGTCCTATTCTGTAGCACCAAAAGTCAATATATACATTCTAACATAAAGTTTAACAAAGACAAAAGTTTTAAGAGCTATATTTTATTATATTCTTATTCTAATTAGCCATGCTTATTATTATCCCATATTGAGCAATTAAGTTCAATCTTAAAATTAGTAATGTTTAATCATTAAAATTATTTCTATCTAAATAAAAACAGTAGGCTGTCAAAATGTTGTCAAAATAAAAAAGCACCCTCAACGGGTGCATATTTACTGTGGTGCCGAAGGCCGGACTCGAACCGGCACGCTCGGAAAAGCGCTTGATTTTGAGTCAAGTGCGTCTGCCAATTCCGCCACTTCGGCACGTGCAACGTTCCTAAGAACAATAGTAATATTAGCATTCTACAGCGTTCTTGTCAAGCACTTTTCTATAAATTACTTGACATAAATTTTGTCATAGTAATGTTTATCCTATTTTATAATGTTTGGGGTGGACATTCTCGTGCAATAAAAGCTTTATAAGCATCTATTAATTGTCGCGTGATTTGTCCAACACCACCCTCAATGAATTGGCGGTCAATTTTTGTAACTGGTATAATTTCTATACGTGGTCCAACTAAGAAGGCTTCTTCTGACTTCAATACAAAATCCAGATTAAAAGCTTTTTCAATGACTTGTAAGCCTAAATCAACAGCCAACCGTTCTTTAACCAATCGTCTTGATACAGAGTTTCTAATTAAATTGTTGGCAGGATGCGTCCAAAGCAAATCGTCTTTTACCACAAAAAAGTTGCTTTCCGTACTCTCTGTAATTATTCCGTTTTCACGTACAAATAACGCGTCATACGCACGAGCTACTCTTGCTTTTTGCTTGGCCAAAACTTCTGGCAATTTATTGAGAGTATTAACGTCACATCTTAACCATCTATTATCTGTTTCAGTAATAATATTAACTCCTGTTGCCTGTTTCTCTGTTAGCTCAGCTCGATCTGCCGCTACAGCTTGCATCGCTAGTTTAGGAACGGTCATTTCGGGAAAGTCTAAGCCATATGAAGCCTCTCCTCTAGTTAGTTGCGTATAAATTTCACCGTTTACAATATTATTAGCACGAATAACTTCTTCATGAAATTCTACTAGTTCTTCCATAGTATAAATTCCTGGTAATTTCATCGCAATAACAGAGGAAAAAAAGTCTTCCATATGAGGTAATAGTCCAAAACAGCGACCGTTATAAACTGGCACTAATTCTGCAACGCCATCACCAAACTGATAACCCCGATCAAAAATAGAAGTCGTTGCTTGCTCCATATTTATAATTTCTCCATTAATCAAAACTTTACTAAACGTCATTACTATCGCTCCTCTTTATTAATTAATGCTATGTTGGTTGGATCTCTTTTTAATTAACTACAGATGCGTTATAATTAAAATATCAAGGTTTATTATACCATAAGAGTCAGTATCTTTGAATTTTGAATATAATTTACTCATACAAGAATGTATAAACTATTGATAAAAAGAGACTATTTTATTAGCGCGACATTAAGCATGAAGGAGATACTGTATTAACGCTTACACTTGCTTACGCTAATAATATTTTAAAAGCTAAAATTTAGTGCATAATTTGCAAACCGGAGTGAATAAAATTTGAATAACCGTAACGCGATAATTGATAATTTACGTGGTCTTTGTATGCTAGGAGTCATTGCGATCCATACAGGCTCGAACCTTGCTTTGGCCTTAAACCCAAACTCTTTACTGTATCTATTTTATGAGGTACTTTCACGCTATAGCGTGCCGGGTTTCTTCTTTATTTCTGGCTTTGGCCTTTTTACAGGCTATCCTTTAGACCAACCACTACACTATTTTACTTATATAAAAAAAAGATTAAGAAGTGTTGGCCTACCCTATTTAACCTGGTCTTTACTCTATCTTGCCTATTATTCTTATATTACGCCTGGTAGCATTGATTGGAGTCTAGGCAACTTACTATTTACACTTTTTTTTGGATTAGCCTCTTATCACATCTATTTCATGGTTATTTTACTATGGTTCTATCTATTATTTCCATTATGGCGCAATCTGCTACGCTTAATGCACAAATCATCCTTAGTAATCTCAATACTAGTACTTGGCTTGGCTCAGATGGTTTTTAATTATTGGACATGTCATTTCTGGGCTTATCCCGCTTGGATTGCCAACAATACTTTACTACTCAATCTATTTAATTATCGCCTTAACTACTTACCGCTCCATTATTTATTCGTTTTTTTGCTTGGCGCGCTTGCTGCCATCCATTACGAGGCTTTTATTCGTGGCATTCTTGCTAATGCCAAAATTATTACGCTATTTTGGATCACAACAGTCGGTCTTCTTATTAGTCGCGCTTACTATCTACTCTACTTTAAAAACTATTCTTTAGAAAATATCACCAATACCTTACAGCAACTCAGTTCAGAAGGTTTTCTCTACACCATAGCCTCTATGCTATTTTTTAGTTTGCTTTTATTAAAAGCTAATTCTCAAAGTCCTGTCTTTAAATGGTGCCGTCTATTATCCATAAATTCCTTAATCATTTATCTTATTCATCCTTTTTTTCTTGATCAAATATCATATATCTTGCCCTTATTACTTTCTAATGCAAACTACTTATCTATCGCTACTTATTTTTCAGTGCTATTTTTTTCATTACTTGCTTCCATCATCATACTTAAATTATTAAGAAAAACACCGCTTCTTTCTAGATTATTAATTGGTAGATAGCGTCGTGCAAAATTATCTAATTTTTTCTATTTTTTTAGCTAATGGAAAAGCAATAAGAGCAGCTATTAAAATTTGAATTATATTGCCCGGAATAGAGCCTAAAGGTAACAGCCAATTACTGTAAATAAGTCCTTCCGCACCATAATAACCAACAGTTTTAATGAGAACTGCAACTACCATTGCTACACAATAATTAGTTATAGTCAGTCCTTTCTCACAAATAAAACCTACTGCGTAGCCTATCAGACCAACTATTACAAAGGTAAAAGGTGCCCACAAAAACCAGCCTCCTACTACATCGAATAGCGACATTCCTACCGCTCCGACAAGAGCCCCATTCCAACGCCCATAATGCAATGCAAAAATAAAAAGTGGTACATTCCCTAAATGAATAAGCCCACCATTAGCAGCAAGCGGTAATCTAATATTAATAAAGGCTGTACAAATAAAAACCAATGCTACTCCTAATGCTCCATACGTCAATTGTTGTGTTTTAGTATAAGTTTGTGTTTTCATATCGTTGCTCCAATCTGTTTTAGATAATGGAACTAGTATAACGCATTATTGTCCCTTCTAAAATATCCAGATTGTTGTTTTTTCGAACGGACAGTTTGATTTAAATAACCCCGCAAAAATTAGAACTAAAATCTAACTTTTGCGGGGTTATTATTTTTATTAAGACTACTTCGTCACTTTACTCATTTAATAAGGCTCTACTCTTTTCGTCAATCAAATTGGGCTGCAATATTTTCATCAAATGTGGCAATTGATTTCTACTGGCTTTTGGTTGCAACTGTTCCCAATATAACACCACCATTTGCAAAAGCTTTCCTGCTCGCTTTGCGATGTGCTTAGCTGGTTTAGCTTTTTCCCATAATTCTTGCCATTGTAAAAATACTTCTGTTTCTTGACGATTGATACTTAAACGTGCTACGTGCATAGCAAAATCGCGCATGGCACGCAAAGCATAACGAGCTACTTCACGATTTTTACTCGTTTGATCCTTGACAAACCGATCAATCAAGACTAAAACCGCGATTTGCCAAGGATAATATACCTGAAAAGCTTTTTCCATGCCATCCCACGAAGCGTGCATTTTCATACTTGAACTCATTAATGTAATGCCATACATAGTAAGTTCTTCGTTACGAGATTTTCCTACAAAGGCAAAGAGCAAATGCATTAATTCTTGTGCTGTTTCTGTCCAATTGCGTCTTGCCATTTGGCCAATCAGTTGCACCCATTCATAAACTATCTTTTTCTTAATATCCAAGGTAAAAACATTACGCTCAATACAAATAACGAAAAAGTTATTAATCTTTTTTAAAGAACTAATCCAGCGATGATCTGCTGCCGCAAATAAAATAGCAATAAAAAAATCTTTTAGTTGCTGTTCATTTTTAATCAAAGTTTTCACAGAGTAAAACTTTACTACACCGGACATAACCTCAACAAAGGTTGCTTCATCTCTAGCTCTTGCCGCAGCAATCAAAATATTTTTTAAATGTTCTAACGTTCGCTCCGCAAAAAGTTCATCTGCTAATAAGCCATCATCAGTACTTAATATAACTTTTGTGCAAATTTTACACACTTCTGGCTGTGCATTTTTAACCGCTAGACAAGAAAGCAAGGTTAAATCGTTAATTACGGCCATACGCAAAGCTTCATTTATTTGTAAAATCGTGGCATAAACAGGTAATAATTCGATTAAAACATCTAATTTTTCATTGCGTAAAGCAATCATACAAATTGATTTAATCTTTTCAAACCAGCTCTCTTCAAAAGCTCCTTGTTCAATAACATGTCGTAATCTTCTAGCTGCCATTTTTGGTAATGGTCCCGTTTCA
>DXHJ01000183.1 GCA_019113475.1 Candidatus Dorea intestinavium
AAAGAATGAGATGTACTATGGTTACGAAAAAGACTTTTCTTCATTTAGAGAATTTTCAAAAGCTGTTGAAGAATATATAGATTACTATAATAACAAAAGAATTCAATCCAAAACAAAATGGATGCCTCCTGCACAATACAGGGAAGCATCCATGGGTTCCGCCTAAGTTAAATATTAATATGTCCAGGATTCTGGGTACATATCAAATGGGGGTTCTTCTTATTTGGTTCACATTACTTACGATCTTTTATATGAAAGGCATCAAAACCAGGGTAAATAGCCGCAGCTCCAAGTTGTTCTTCAATACGAAGGAGTTGGTTGTATTTAGCCACACGTTCACTTCTTGAAGGAGCTCCTGTCTTAATCTGTCCTGTGTTAAGAGCAACAGCTAAGTCGGCAATGGTAGTATCTTCTGTTTCACCAGAACGGTGAGAGGTAACAGCAGTATAACCAGCATTATTGGCCATTTTAATCGCTTCTAAAGTCTCAGAAATAGAACCGATTTGGTTCAATTTGATTAAGATGGAGTTTCCGCTATTTTCCTCAATACCCTTTTTAAGTCTAGTGGTATTGGTTACAAATAAGTCATCACCAACAAGTTGAACTTTGTCGCCAAGTTCTTTGGTCATATATTTCCAGCCTTCCCAATCTTCTTCATCAAGACCATCTTCGATTGAGTAAATTGGGTATTTGCTAATTAAGTTCTTCCAATGTTCTACTAGTTCTTTAGAAGTAAAGGTTTGTCCTGATTTAGGTAGGACATATTCACCCTTCTTAGAACCTTTCCATTCGCTAGAAGCAGCATCCATAGCTAGGACAAAGTCTTTTCCAGGCTCATAACCAGCTTTTTTAACGGCTGCTAGGATAAATTCGATGGCTTCTTCATCGCTCTTTAAGTTTGGTGCAAAACCACCTTCATCACCAACACTTGTAGCAAGACCTTTTTCTTTTAAAAGAGCTGCCAAAGCATGGAATACTTCTGTGCTCCAACGAAGCCCTTCTTTAAAAGAAGGTGCGCCTGCTGGCATAATCATAAATTCTTGAACATCCACGGTATTAGAAGCGTGAGCACCACCATTTAAAATGTTCATCATAGGAACTGGTAAACGGTTAGCATTTACACCACCGAGGAACTTATAAAGTGGTAATTCAAGGGCTGTTGCAGCGACTCTAGCACTGGCAATAGAGACAGCTAAAATTGCATTAGCACCAAGATTTGATTTTTCTTTTGTACCATCGGCATCAATCATAGCTTTATCAATGGCATAAGTATCGGAAGCATCCATTCCGACTAAAGCGTCACAAATGGTGGTATTAATATTTTCTACTGCCTTTGATACTCCTTTGCCGCCAAATTTTGCTGGATCATTATCACGAAGCTCTAAAGCTTCAAATTCGCCAGTAGATGCACCACTTGGAGCAGCACCAAAACCAACGGTTCCATCTACAAGATGCACCTCTGCTTCGACAGTTGGGTTACCTCTTGAGTCAATAATTTCGCGACCTATTACTTTTTCTATTACTGTAAAATCCATATTAAAAAACCTCCTTTAGGTATGTCTAATTGAGTTCTATTATCAATTAAACTATAGCCTAAAGGAGGAGTTAATTCAAGCGCCTTCATAAATCGTTTAGAAGATTTATAAATTGTTTAGAAGAAGACATTACCACCGATTTCTAGACCTTGACGGTAGCCTGCTGTTCGAAACTGCGTACACCAACCAGCTAGTTCGGGAGTTCTTGCTCCATTGATAGCATCCATTGCGACCTGAACACAAAGAGGAGCAGGTCCCTTACTTAAAACGCGGTTTAAGCTACCATTCCAAGTGGGGGAAAATTGACCTTTTGCATAGACAACTTGAGAAATAGATTGTCCAGAGTTGGCAACACGGTTTAAGATTACCGTTGCTACAGCTAGAAGACCATCATAATTAGTGGAGCCAGCTTCCGCTTCTAAGATTCCAGCAAAAAGCACCATCTCATCAGAAGGCATATTACTTAGAACGGCATTGGCGGCTTCTTGTGATAAGCGCAATTGATTTTCCAACTCTTCTTTAAGAGAAGCTTCAGTTGCTGCTAATTGCTCATTTAAAGTGTTTTGCAGGGCAGAGAGTTCGGTTTGCTTTTCACTCAGTTCTTTTTCTTGGGTCTCAATTTGCTCTCTCGTGGCAGTAAACTCATTAAGCATTTTACGATCGTAACTTGTAATCGATTGTACGTATTCGGATTTAGTTAAGAACTCTGACATGCTACTAGCGCCTAATAGCGACTCAATTAAAGAGTAACTTCCTTCTTCATACATATAGCGAATACGAGATTTCATGGAATCGAATTGTTGATTTTCCACAAGCCTTGCGGCAGTAAGTTTAACGGAAAGATCCTCTACCTCTGGAGTAAGCTCTTTAATTTTGGCATCGGTTGCCTCAATTTGTGAGCGCAGATCACTGCGTTTATTGTTTAAATCACTGATGGTACTTTCGGGTGCTGCTAATATAGGCAGTGATGGAAGTGCAACAAGGGCAAAACTTAGCAATACACAGAACACTCTTGTTAGCTTTTTCTGACTTGATTTCATCTTAATTTACCTCATGATTTCCTGGTTTTTAGTTCTATTTAATTGGACATAATATGATAACATGATTTGCTTTTAAATGCAATATTTGGTAAAATGGTCAAAGATTTAGCGAAAAAAGGAGTGGAGAAAAAATGTATCCAATCATTAGAAGAAGAGGGTATCTTTCGCCTAAGAAGGGACCAGTTATTAGTCTTGTTGGCGATTTAGAAATTATATTTGAAATTTTAGATAAAGACAATAAAAAAACCTTAGTAAGATACGACATGTTAGAAGAAAATGTGGATGTGTTAGAGCTTTATCATCAGGCTTGTGAAAAATTAGTAAAAGAAGTGGAGTTTGTTGTGGCAAACACCTTATTTGGCGGCTTTGCTATTTTAGCTGATAAGGCCCATGAATCTAGCTCTTTATGTTTTCAGTCCATTTGGACAACTTGTGCCGATAAGTTAGAAGACGATTTGTTAATTATGGTGCCCACCACCGACATCGTTATCTTTGCGCCTAAAGCACAAGAAGAAGTGGTAGAAAAAATGATAATTCAAGGTAAATCTAATTATCTAGAAGCTTCTAATAAGGTGAGCCCAGCAGTCTTTATCTTTACTAGGGAGGAAAAGGAGCTTAAATCTTATGAACCCGAAACCGCAAATTAAGTTATTTGCTTTTGATTTAGATGGTACTTTATTAACAAAGGATAAAACTATTACCCAAGAAACTCTCCAGGTTTTGGACGAATTAATCAAAAGAGAGGTGCTTGTCGTACCAGTTACTGGTCGACCTATTGGTGCACTCCCCCAAGAGTTGTTAGAAAATCCAGGGATTCACTACATTATTAGTGCGAATGGCGCTAGAATTATCGACCAAAGAAAAAAGAAGAGTATCTATGAAGAGTTATTGCCTGTTGAAATTGCCGAAGATGTTTTAACAACTTTTGGTAAATATGACTGTATTCGAGAAATTTATTATGATGGGCTCGCCTATGTTAGTACCCGAGATGCGAGTCGTATTGCCGACTTTCATAAGGATCAGGCCACAGTTAATTATTTTAAAAAGACGAGAAATTACGTAAGTGATATTATGGAGCTGTTTTACCAGGAAAATCGTGCTATTGATAAGGCACAAGGAGTTTTTAATGATAGGGAAGCTTTACTTAGTGCCAAAGCAGAGCTAGAAAAAAGAGATGATATTAAAATTACCCGCTCTCTAGCTAATAATATCGAAGTGAATTTAAAGTGGGTGAATAAAGGTGCTGCGCTAAAACATTTACTAGATTACTTAGAAATTAAGCAGGAAGAAGTGCTTGCTATTGGTGATGGTGATAATGATATTGAAATGATTGCCTTTAGTGGTATTGGAGTGGCGATGGAAAACGCTATTTTGCCGGTAAAGGAGCAAGCAGATTATATTACAAGTGATAACAATCATGATGGTGTGGTAAAAGCAATTCAAAAATATATTTTAAATGAGGAGAATAAAGTATGTTAGACATTATAAAAGTCATAATACTAGGAATCATTGAGGGAATAACAGAATGGCTTCCAGTAAGTAGTACGGGTCACTTAATTCTAGCGGGAGACTTATTAAAACCAAGTATGTCTGATGGTTTTATGGAAATGTTTAATGTGGTTATCCAACTAGGAGCCATTATTGCAGTGTTGGTTTTGTATTTCCATAAATTAAATCCTTTTTCAAAATTAAAAAACCAAAGAGAAAAAATGCTAACTTGGCAAATATGGATAAAAGTAGCAATTGCTACGGTACCAGCAGCCATTATTGGTCTTTTGTTTGATGATATTATTGATCGCATCTTTTATCGCCCCAGTGTCGTAGCGGTGATGCTGGTAGTTTATGGTATTTTATTTATTATTATTGAAAATAGAAATGCCGGAAAGAAACCGGTTGTAACTAATATTTCCCAATTAAGTATTAAGATGTTAATTATTATTGGCTTCTTTCAAGTATTAGCCCTAATTCCTGGAACATCTCGGTCAGGAGCAACCATTTTAGGTGCTTTAATTATTGGTATTTCTAGGGCAACGGCAGCAGAATTTACTTTCTTTTTAGCAATTCCGGTTATGTTTGGTGCCAGCTTTTTAAAGATTATAAAATATGGCTTTAACTTTACGCTTGGTCAAGTAGGGCTTTTACTTCTTGGTTGCCTTGTTGCCTTTGGGGTTTCTATCTTTGCGATTAAATTCCTGATGTCTTATATTAAAAAGAATGACTTTAAAGTCTTTGGTTATTACCGGATTATTCTTGGTGCTTTAATATTACTTTCCATGTTAGCTAAATTTATAATCGGTTAAATGCATAAAAATTGAATAAACACTTGAAATTATGAATAATTATGTTATTATATAAGAGCAATTGAATTTTTATGCAATAAAACATGGAGGTAATTACAGATGAAAAAGATAATTAGTATGGTATTAATTCTTGCGACAGCTTGTATGCTAGCCGCTTGTGGAAAAAAAGAGGAAAGTACAACCCTAAAAATGGCAACCAATGCAGAGTTTCCCCCTTATGAATATTATGAGGGTGATAAAGTAGTAGGCATCGATGCTGATATTGCGGAAGCAGTGGCAAAAGAACTTGGTCTTAAATTAGAGATTGAAGATATGGCTTTTGATTCAATTATTGCAGCAGTAACTAGCGGTAAATCTGATATCGGTTTAGCGGGTATGACAGTGACAGAAGATCGTAAGAAAAACGTTGACTTTACCGATACTTATGCAACAGCTACACAAGTTATTATCGTTAAAAAAGGCAGTCCAGTCGCTTCACCTGATGATTTAAAGGGTAAAAAAATCGGGGTACAATTAGGAACAACTGGTGATATTTATGCAGCTGATATTGAAGGTAGCCAAGTAGAAAGATTTAACAAAGGATTTGAAGCAGTTCAATCTGTTCTTCAGGACAAAATTGATGCAGTTATTATTGACCAATTACCTGCTCAAGAATTTGTGGAAGCAAATGATGATTTAATGATTTTAGATGAAGCATTCACAAAAGAAGAATATGCAATTGCTGTTAAAAAAGGAAACAAAGAATTAGTTGAGAAAATTAACAAAGCTTTAGCTAACTTAAAAGAGTCTGGAGAATTAGACAAGATCGTAGCAAAGTATATTAAAGCAGACGAATAGGACTGGTATAAAAAATGTTACAAAACTTAATGGATAAGTTAAATACAGGTTTAATAGAAGAACAGCGCTATAAATATTTATTAGATGGCCTTAAAGTAACACTTTCTATTACTTTCTTTGCCGTTTTAATTGGTATTGTTATCGGCTTTATGGTGGCAATTATCCGCGCTACTCATGACAAAACAGGTAGACTTAAGATTGCGGATATTATTTGTCGGGTTTATTTAACCGTGGTCAGAGGAACACCAGTGGTAGTTCAACTGATGATTGCCTACTATATTATCTTTGCCACAGCCGATATTAGTAAAACAGTGGTTGCGATACTAGCCTTTGGCTTAAATTCAGGGGCCTATGTAGCAGAAATCTTTCGTTCTGGTATTATGGCTGTGCCCACAGGACAATTTGAAGCCGGAAGAAGTTTAGGCTTTTCCTATGGCAAGACCATGAGACTAATTATTATGCCACAGGCATTTAAGAATGTTTTACCTGCTCTTGGTAATGAATTTATCGTTCTTGTAAAAGAAACATCAGTAGCAGGTTATATCGCTATACAAGACTTGACAAAAGGCGGAGATATTATTCGAAGCCAAACCTATGATCCCTTTACATCGCTTATTACAGTCGCTTTAATGTATTTGATCATGGTTATGGTATTTTCAAAGCTTGTCAGCATCCTGGAAAGGAGACTAAGAAGCAGTGACAATTAAACATGGAGAAACCATTATTAAAGTAGAAGACTTACACAAGATTTTTGGTGAGTTTCACGCGGTAAATGGTATAAACGAAGAAATAAAAAAGGGAGAAGTTGTAGTAATTGTGGGTCCTTCAGGATCAGGAAAATCAACTTTTTTACGAACCTTAAATTTATTAGAAACCCCGGATAGTGGGAAAGTCCTTTTTGAAGGCGTTGATATTACCGATAAGAAAGTAAATATCGATGAGCATAGACAAAAGATGGGCATGGTATTTCAACATTTTAATCTTTTTCCGCATAAAACGGTAAAAGAAAATATAACCATGGCACCGATGATCTTAAAGAAAATGAGTAAAGAAAAAGCTGATGAAAAAGCCAACGAATTACTAAAACGTGTAGGATTGTTAGAAAAAGCCGATGCTTATCCTGCGCAGTTATCCGGTGGACAAAAACAAAGGATTGCTATTATTCGAGCGCTGGCAATGGATCCAGAAGTTATGCTTTTTGATGAGCCCACTTCGGCGCTAGATCCAGAAATGGTTGGCGAAGTGTTAGAACTCATGAAGCAATTGGCTCATGAAGGTATGACGATGGTAGTTGTAACTCATGAAATGGGCTTTGCAAAAGAAGTAGCAAATCGAGTATTATTTATTGATCAAGGATTAGTAAAAGAAGAAAATGAACCAAAAGAATTTTTTGAAAATCCGCAAGATCCAAGATTAAAAGAATTTTTATCAAAAGTATTATAAAGGATAGGGACAATGGAAAACCGTTGTCCCTTTTAGGTATTTAAAATGAAATACAAAAATATCGTTAAAGGACGATTTTTAACACGCGAAAACCGCTTTATCGCCTATGTAGAAATTAGGGGAAAAAGAGAAAGAGTCCATGTTAAAAATACAGGAAGATGTAGAGAATTGTTGATTCCTGGAGCAACGGTTTATTTAGAAGAAAATAATAAAAAGGAACGTAGCACGAAGTGGGACCTTGTAACGGTAAAAAAAGGAAACCGCTTAGTTAATATGGATTCACAAGCTCCTAATAAAGTCGTCCAAGAATGGCTAGAAGCAGGAGGACTTAAGACTAATCTGACCAAGATTAGACCAGAATATACCTATGGTGATTCCCGTCTAGACTTTTATTTGGAGGACGGAGAAAAAAAGATTTTATTAGAGGTAAAAGGTGTTACCTTAGAAGTAGATAATGTGGTCCTATTTCCTGATGCACCAAGCGAAAGAGCCGTTAAACATGTTCATGAATTAATTAAGGCAAAACAAGAAGGTTATCAGTCTTATGTTGTGTTAGTGGTGCAAATGGACCAAGTAGATTATTTTACTCCTAACGAGAGGATGCATCCTGAATTTGCCAAGGCTCTTAAAGCGGCTAAAAAAGCAGGAGTAGAAATAAAAGCGTTAACTTGCCAAGTGACAAGAGATAGTTTAACGATTAATGGTGAAATTCCCGTTATTTTAGAAGGAAGATTAGCAGAAACTACAACCCCTGTGATAAAGTGGTTTAAAGAACATAAAAGAACGATGCCTTGGCGCGAAGACCCAACTCCTTATCACGTTTGGTTATCAGAAATTATGTTACAACAGACTCGGGTTGAGACAGTATTTTCTTATTATCAACGCTTTTTAGAAGCGGTGCCAGATATTGCCGCTTTAAGCAAAACTAGCACGGATAAGTTGAATAAGCTCTGGGAAGGCTTGGGTTATTATAACCGGGTAGCTAATATGAAAAAGGCAGCAATACTTATTATGGAAGAATACCAAGGGGTGTTTCCAAGCGATTATCAAGAAATAGAAAAGTTACCAGGAATAGGTAGCTATACAGCCGGCGCTATTTCCTCCATTGCTTTCCATAAGCCTAAACCAGCGGTAGATGGTAACGTACTGCGGGTCATAACGAGACTTCTCATGCTGGAAGATGATATTGCTAAAGCAAAAACAAAAAAGGAAATTGAAAAAAGGTTGCAAGAAATTATTCCCAGGGATGAGGCTTCCAATTACAACCAAGGATTAATAGAAATTGGTGCCTTAGTTTGCATTCCTAATGGAGCGCCTAAATGTGACCTCTGTCCTTTACAAAAATTATGCCTTAGTTATCAAAATAACGCTTGGGCTGATTATCCGAAAAAAACAGGAAAAATGAAACAAAAACAAGAAGATAAAACCATCTTGGTAATTAAGAATAAGGATCAGGTGGCACTTTTAAAACGTCGGGAGGAGGGGTTACTAAAAGGACTTTATGAATTACCCAATTTTCCTGGACATTTGGAAAAAGAGCAGGTAGTGAAAGCGTTAAACGACTTAGGCGTTCCTGTTCTTCACATAGAAGAACTAGGAAAGGCAAAGCATGTATTTAGCCATCGCATTTGGCAGATGATTGGGTACCGGGTAAAAGTAGATGAGTTAGCCAAGATTGAAAATAAAGAAATGCTATTTGTCTCACAAGAAGAGCTAGAAGAAAAATATTCAATTCCTTCGGCATTTAGAGCTTATCTAAAGCAAATCTAAATGCCAATAGAAATTTAATTATTTACAGAAGTATTTAAAAGTTTCGCTTCTTTATGGGTCTGCATCACATAAACGAGATAGTAAAGAATTCCACCAAGTGCAAAAGCGGCCACCACATCAGTTACCGAATGTTGTTTTAGGAACATTGTAGCAAGGATAATTAATGTTGAAAGAAGATAGATGATTGCTTTTGTGACTTTGTGTTTTTTTAAATGTTTGCTTCTTTTTACAGCAATGGCAATACCAAGAGTATTAAAAACATGAATACTTGGTAAAACGTTAGTCGGTGTATCCGTTTTATATAACCGTTTGACCATGTCCACAAATACATTATCACGGGCAAAGGTGGTGGGTCTTAGGTTTAAACCATTAGGAAAAATGGTAGAAATAATTAAGAAAATAGTCATTCCGGTAAAAAGAAAAATAATAAGTTGATAAAATTCTTTCTTATCTTTAAAAAAGAAATACAAAAGCATAACCGCTACAAAGGCAAACCATAATAAGTAGGGAATGATAAAGTATTCCACAAAAGGAATGTAATTATCAAGGGGTGAGTGGATAAGGTAATGCTTGATTGTTGCGGGTCTTTGTTCTAACTTAATAAACCAGGGCATGTAAATAAAAAAATAAAGAAATACCCAAGCGTGTTTGTATCTTTTTACAAAAGATAAGATGGATTCTTTTTTCTTCAAGTGAATCGCTCCTTAGTATATACTGTTTAATCTACGAAACTACTGCACGAAGTATAGCATGAAAAAAGCGCTAAAACAATGAACTTCACGGATTCTTCACTATTTCTTCATGATTTCAAAATCTTCAATAATAAAAAAATCGTAGTCTTTTAGGAGTTTTTGATAGTCTTTCTTTTTACGTAGTGTCCATACAGCATAGGGAACTTTAAAAAGACGATGTAATAAAAAGGTGGAAACTGGTTTTAGACTTTTATAATGATAAGAGATAAAATCAGGTCTTGATAAAAAATTACATAAAAGATGTGAGAGGAAAAAGCGCGGAATAAGTGGTCGGCCCTGATCGGTTTTGACTAAATCGGAGGAAAGCTGGCCTCTAATGTATTGTGGTTTGTGTTTCTTAAACCAACGAAGATCAAGGGGACTAAAACTTTGGATAAAAACGCTGCCCTCATAGGTTGATAAAGCTTCTGCTACATAAGAACAAAGAGTCGTGCTAGTGCCCACGGACTTCAGTTCTAATAAAAGTGGAACCTGTCCGTTAATAAGCGCTAAAACCTCTTCAAGACTAGGAATTGTTTCCTTAGTATCTAAAAGACGTAAATTTTTAAGTTCACTAAAAGTATAATCTTCAATTTCACCAGGCGCATTACAAACTCTTAAAAGACTGTGGTCATGAAAGACTACCAGTCTTTTATCTTTTGTAAGGTGAACATCGATTTCAATTCCATAACCCATGGCCAGTGCTCTAGTAAAAGCAGCCGTAGAGTTTTCTGGAATTTCCTTCTTAATATTATGAAAACCACGATGTGCAAAAATTTGTTTTTTAAAGTTGTCTAAATCATTTTTGTTTTTTAAGCGTGGTAAAATCAAAAATAAATAAATTAAACATAAAGTAATCATCTCTTTACCTCGAGGGCTTTATTATCACTCTTAGTTTCTTTTCTTCCATACCAATATTTAGCTCTTTGTGCAAGAAGACGGGCTCACCATCGGTGTGAATGGGTAGGGAAAGGTTGCTTTTAAAGGTTGCTGTTTTTCCCCTGGTAAGAGAAATTTTCTTAGAAAAAGTATGAAGTCCTTTAAAAGCCAAAGGCAGAAGGCAGAGAACATAAGGCTTGGAAATATCGTTTACCACTATAAAATCAAGAGCCCCATCACAGGGATCTGCTTTAGGCGCAAACATAAAGCCACCGCCTTCGTATTTATGATTCATTGCTGCAGCAAATAGGACGCGGTCATAATGGGTGGTATGGCCATCAATGGTAATATCCATAGAAGCAGGCTTTGCCTTAATCAACTGAGAAAGTGCGACAGCGGTATAACCAAGTTTTCCCAGTTTTATTTTGTTAAAAAAAGTTTTGAATTTGGAAATCATAATTTCATGACAAACACCAGCATCAAAACCCAAGCCACTACTAACACCAAAACGTCTTTTCTTATTCTCGCCATAGGTAATAAAACCTACGTCCATGTAAGCAAACCCTGTCGGGGTTAAAATGGAATCTAGCGCCTTTAAAATATCTTTTGGTAGTTTAAAGCCTCTGGCAAAGTCATTGCTTGAGCCTATGGGAATATAGCCAAGTGTTACTTCATCTAAGTGAGAAATTCCGTTAACCACTTCGTTTACTGTGCCATCTCCACCTAGAACAACAATGTTATGAGGCCCTTCCTTAGCAGTAATTTTCCTGGTAATTGCTGTTGCATGTCGTTGATATTTAGTTTCATAAATTTGATAATCGATATTTCTTTCAACTAAAACTGGTTCGATAATAGCCCAAGTTTCTTTTCCCAGGCCAGACCTTGCATTGGGATTGACAATAAAATGATACATAAGAATCTCCTCTTAAAAAAGTCCGTTCAGATAGGTTTTTAAAGATCTGCTCATATTTCCGGCAAAATCGGCATCTCCTTTTTTTAGACACCATTCAAAAACATTACCAATAACAAGCATACGAATATCAGTAGTAACTGCTTCTAAAGGAAGGAAAAATTCAATCACCTTATGTTCCTTTGCAAGCTTTAGATAATGACCTACGGTGATGATAGGATAAGGCCTTTTCGTTCGAATTTGTGGATTTAAAGATTGATTTTTTGGGGTATAGTAATTGGCCATAAATTCAGGGCCCAAAGTTTTACAATACTCCACATAATTTAAATAAACGTTTACAATCGTTTCGATTACTTCTTCTTTACTGCTAGGTGGCGTGGATAAATCGGGGTCAATACCTGGCTGTTCTTCGATATAATAAGAGAGCAAATCATCCTTGGTTTTAAAATGATGGTAAAAACTTCCGTTTGAAACTCCAGCCTCTTTACAAATATTTTTAATTGATAATTTATCATAACCATCGCGCTCTAAAATCTTCTTGGCAGCAGCGAAAATTTTCGTTTTTGTTTCCCGTGATTTTTGTTGTTGTATACCCGTCATAAACGCCCTCTTTTACTTGAAATAATGTTCATTAAGTATACCATACTTTCATTGATAAATACAAAAATATCCGTTATAATTATGGAATGCAAATACGGAAAGGAATACATGTTTATGAATATTAACCAGCAAATTGCTGCTGAGATTTCAGTAGATCTTTGGCAAGTAGAAGCAGCAGTAAACTTAATTGATGAAGGGAATACGATCCCCTTTATTGCCAGATATAGAAAAGAAAAAACGGGGTCATTAGATGATGAACAACTGCGTAAACTTCACGAACGACTTCTCTACCTTAGAAACTTAGAAGAAAAAAAGGAAAGTGTCTTAAAAACCATTGAAGAACAAGGTAAATTAACAGAAGAAATTAAAAGTCAGATTTTAAAGGCAAGTACCTTAGTCGAAGTGGAGGATTTATATCGACCCTATCGACCAAAGAAACGAACAAGAGCAACTATTGCAAAAGAAAAAGGTTTAGAACCTTTAGCAAATCTTATTATTTTACAAAAAACGACAAAAACTCTCGATGAGCTAGCAAAAGATTATCTTGACCCGGAAAAAGGGGTAGAAAGTGTTAAAGACGCACTAGCTGGAGCAAGAGATATTATTGCTGAAAATATCTCCGATGAGGCAGACTATAGAAGTTATATTAGGAAAAGAACCTTTAATGAAGGAAAAATGATTTCTGTAGCCAAAGATGAGAAAGCCGAGTCGGTTTATGAAATGTATTATAACTTTGAAGAACCGCTTAAGAAATTAGCAGGACATAGAATCCTAGCCTTAAACAGAGGGGAAAAGGAAAAAGTCTTAAATGTAAAAATTGAAGCACCAGTAGAGGAAATCTTAGGTTATTTAAAAAAGAAAATTTTAATCGCGACGGATACACAAACAAGTAAAGTAATCGAAGAAGCAATTGAAGATAGCTACAAGCGTTTAATTGCACCAGCAATTGAAAGAGAAATTCGTAGTGAACTGACAGAAAAAGCGGAAGATGGGGCCATTTTAGTCTTTGGCAAAAACCTCGAGCAACTATTAATGCAACCACCAATTACCGGACAAACGGTGCTAGGTTGGGATCCGGCTTTTCGAACAGGTTGTAAGTTGGCTGTTGTTGACCCAACGGGAAAGGTTATTGGTACAACCGTTATCTTCCCAACTCAGCCTACCACTCCGGCCAAAATTGCTGCTTCTAAAAAAGTTTTAAAGCAAATTATTGAAAAATATAATATTACCTTGATTTCAGTAGGTAATGGTACCGCTTCTAGGGAATCAGAACAATTTATTGTGGAACTTTTAAAGGAAATTCCGCAGAAGGTACAATATATTATTGTTAATGAAGCAGGAGCTTCGGTTTATTCCGCTAGTAAATTAGCTTCTGAAGAATTTCCCAACTTTGATGTAGGACAAAGAAGTGCTACTTCTATTGCTAGAAGGCTGCAAGATCCTTTAGCCGAGCTAGTAAAAATTGATCCTAAATCTATTGGAGTTGGTCAATATCAACATGATATGAACCAGAAAAAGCTAGGAGAAGCTTTAGATGGTGTAGTTGAAGGTTGCGTAAATAAGGTAGGGGTAGATTTAAATACGGCCTCAGCACCCTTGTTATCTTATATCTCTGGAATTACCAAAACTTTAGCAAAAAACATCGTGGTTTACCGTGAAGAAAACGGCAATTTTAAATCGCGAAAAGAACTATTAAAGGTGCCAAAACTTGGACCAAAGGCTTTTGAACAATGTGCTGGGTTTATGAGAATTGTTGGTGGTAAAAACCCACTAGATGCCACCAGCGTTCATCCAGAAACTTACGCGGCAGCCACCAAGCTTTTAGAAAGACAGGGCTTTAGCACAGAGGATATTAAAGG
>DXHJ01000184.1 GCA_019113475.1 Candidatus Dorea intestinavium
ATGAAGAACTAATTGAATTAATCAATTTAGTACATATTTACGATAAAAAAATTTACTTAACTTTAAATACCTTAGTTAAAAACAGCGAAATAGAAGAAGTGATTCAATTCATAAAACCTTTTTATGAAAATGGTATTGATGCGCTTATTATTCAAGATTTAGGCATTCTAGAATTAGTGCAAAAAGTTTATCCAGATTTGCCAATTCACGCCAGTACACAGATGAGTATTACTTCTTCTTATGGTGCTAGCAAATTAAAAGAGCTAGGAGCGACTAGGATTGTACCGGCCAGAGAATTAAGTTTAGAAGAAATTAAAGAAATTAGAGAAAAGGTTGATATTGAATTAGAATGCTTTATTCATGGAGCGATGTGTTATGCCTTTTCAGGACAATGTTTATTTAGTAGTCTGCTTGGAGGAAGAAGTGGTAATCGTGGCCGATGTGCACAACCTTGTCGGCTTCCTTATGGAATAAATGCCGGTGAAAAGAACGATTATTTAAGCATGAAAGACTTAAATACTCTTGATATTATCCCTGAATTATTAGAAGCTGGTATTATCTCTTTTAAAATTGAAGGACGAATGAAGAGCCCTGATTATGTGTATCAAGTTGTATCTGTTTATCGAAAATATATAGATCTTTATTACAGCAATAAACCTTATCAAGTCTTAGAAAAAGACCGAAAAAGATTAATGGATGCTTATCAACGACGCGGCTATAGCAGCGGCTATTATAAAATGAAAAATGGAAAAGAATTAATCTCCTTAAAGCAACCAAAGTTTCAAGAAAATAAAGAGCAAGAAAACACCAAGCTAGAACTTGTTAAACTCCCTCTTAGAGGAAAAGCTGTTTTTAAAGCTGGCGAAACACCAAAATTAAAGATCTATTATAAAGAACGTACAATTATGATAGAAGGGGACGAAAAAATAGAAACCTCTAAGAACCGTCCAGCAACAGAAAAAGAAATTCGTAAACAATTAAGAAAAACAGGCAATACCTATTTTGTTTTTGAGTATTTAGAAATAGAGATGGAAGAAGGGATTTTTTTACCAATCAAGACCTTAAATGAACTGCGTCGTCTAGCTATTTTAAAACTAACGGAAGCAATTCTTCTTCCTTTTAAAAGAAAAAATACAACAGACATAAAAATAAGTCTTAAACACCAAGAATTACCAAAGAAGCCTTTTCTTATCAGTGCCAGAGTGGATACAAAAGAGCAATTAGAAGTGGTTTTGAAAAATCAAATCATTGGACGGATTTACGCGGATGTAGCTTTATTAGAAGAAGACTATGACAAAAAGATTTACCCAGCTCTTCCCTATATTTTTAGGAAAAGCCAGTTTGCTTATTATGAAAAACAATATGATAACCTAATTAGTTTGGCTAAAGGAGTTTTAATTAGAAACATTGAAGAATTAGCTTGGCTTTTAAAAAAAGGCTATCAAGGGGAGATAATTAGTGATTACAATGTTTATACTATGAACAATTATGCCAAGGATTTTTTACTAGAGCAAGGTGTGGATGCCACAACACTACCGTTTGAATTAAATAAAAGTGAACTTAAACATATGGAAAATTTTGGTAGTGAAATGATCGTTTATGGAAGAATTCCGCTAATGATTACCGCAAACTGTCCGGGGCTTTTTTGTGGAGGTTGTCAAAATAATGAGGAAGAATTATACTTAGAAGATCGGAAGAGAGTTCATTTTCCGGTTAAAAATTATTGCCATTACTGTTATAATATTATTTATAATTCGACCGTGCTCTCGTTGTTTGGAGAGAAGTCATTTATAGATAACTTAGGGTTAGCCGGAGTTTCTCTCCTTTTTACCACGGAAAATAAAGA
Organism: Candidatus Dorea intestinavium; assembly: GCA_019113475.1. Lineage (GTDB taxonomy): Bacteria > Bacillota > Clostridia > Lachnospirales > Lachnospiraceae > Aequitasia > Aequitasia intestinavium. The sequence continues at coordinate 1,847 of DXHJ01000184.1, forward strand.
AGAAACTAATAACGTGCTTTTAGATTTTCAAGCAGTCTTTTTAGAAGGGAAAAAAGAAGCGACCTTTATAACGGAATATACCAAAGGACATTTTAATAGAGGCGTATTATAAGAGGTAAAAACATTGGTACAATTTATCGTAGAAATATCAAAATACTTAATTATAGTCTTAATAGCAATCTACACCTTGTTATGTTTTGTTATTTTTGGTGTTAATAGCACCGAAAAGCAAAAAGGAATGTTGAAGAATCAAAACGTGGTGATGTTTTTATTTCATCTCGTTGCTTTTATTGTTTTATATTTAGAAAAAGAAATGGACATTAAGATTTTCGGCTTTTATTTGATGCAGATTCTGTTCTTTATTATTGTTTTATTGGCTTATACCAAGCTTTATCCGCAGGTATCAAGGCTTGTATTGAACAATATGTGCATGTTACTTTGCATTGGTTTCGTAATCTTAACGAGATTAAAGTATGAACTAGCTTTAAAGCAATTTATTTTTGCCTCAGCTGGTGTGGTGCTTAGTTTAATCGTTCCCATTATTATTCGTAAATTCAAAAGTCTTGCCAAATTGCGCATTGTTTATGGGGTAGTAGGAATTATTTCATTAGGTGTAGTAGCTGTGGCAGGTAGAACTCAGTATGGGGCGAAACTAGGCTTTAATATCGCCGGAATTAATATTCAACCATCCGAGCTTGTAAAGATTGTTTTTGTGTTTTTTGTGGCTTCTTGTTTTGTTTATTCTTTAGAGTTTAAGGATATTGTTATTACAACAGGGATAGCGGCATTGCACGTATTAATCTTAGTGGCCTCAAAAGACCTAGGTGCAGCGCTTATTATATTTATTGTTTATATTACCATGCTTTATGTGGCAACTAAGCAACCTCTATACTTATTTGCTGGTATGGGGGCGGGAGCAATAGCATCTTATTTTGCTTACCGTATTTTTAGCCACGTTCAGGTGCGCGTAAATGCCTGGAGAGATCCTATGGCCACCTATGAAACAGGGGGATACCAAGTAGCACAGTCTTTGTTTGCGATAGGAACGGGGAGCTGGATTGGAAGAGGTTTAATGCAAGGAGACCCGAAACTCATCCCTGTAGCAGAGTCAGACTTTGTTTTCTCGGCTATAGCAGAAGAGTTAGGTCTGGTTTTTGCTATTTGTCTTATTCTAATTTGTATTAGCGTTTATATTATGTTTTTAAATATTGCAATGGAACTACGAAACGGATTTTATCGACTAGTTGCCCTTGGTCTTGGAACTTGTTATATTTTCCAAGTGTTTTTAACAGTTGGCGGTGTTACTAAATTTATTCCTTCAACTGGTGTAACCTTACCGTTAATAAGTTACGGAGGAAGTTCATTATTAAGTACTTTAATTATGTTTGCTATTATACAAGGGCTTTACATAGTAAGAGAAGATGAGGAAGAAGATATTGAACAAAAGAAAAGAGAACGACTTAAAAGAAATGTCAAGAAAAGAGCGAAAAGAATATAAGAAAAAAAGAAATTTCAACAAAGAATTTTCTATTGTAACTTATAGTTTTGTTTTTATATTTATACTTTTAATTGGCTATCTTATTTATTTTAATATTGTAAGAGCAGATTCTTATGTAAAAAGTCCTTATAATGCTAGACAGGACTCTTATGCAAAGCATGTGGTTAAAGGAAATATTCTAGATAAAGATGCCAATGTCTTAGCTAAAACAGAGTTTGCTGACGATGGCTCTGAATACAGAGTTTATCCTTATGGCAATCTCTATTCTCACGTGGTTGGCTATTCAGCCTATGGAAAAGGAGGCTTGGAATCGCGGTTAAATACAGATTTGTTAACCTCTCACTCTTTTGTTTTAGATAAGATTAAAAGAGAATTTCATGATGAAAAGCAAATTGGTGATAATGTCATCACTACCTTAGATACTAGATTGCAAACAGCGGCAAGTGAGGCGCTGGGAAATCAAAAGGGTGCTGTAGTTGCCATAGAACCGTCTACAGGCAAAATTCTAGCTATGGTATCAAAACCGGATTATGACCCTAATTCGGTTGTAGAAAATTGGGAGGCCCTAAACAGCAGCGAAGATAGTGTTATGCTAAATAGGGCAACCAAGGGACAATATGTACCAGGATCAACTTTTAAAGTAGTCTCAGCGCTTGAGTTTATGAGAGAGAATCCGGACTTTGAAAATTATTCCTATGACTGTAGTGGGACGATAGAACATGAAGGCGTTAGCATTTCTTGTTATAATCATACGGCCCATGGAGTGGTTAGTTTGCGAGACTCCTTAGCGGTCTCTTGTAATACATCTTTTAGTAATATTGGTCTTAATTTAAATACAAAGAGCTTTATCAAAACTTCAGAAGAGTTATTGTTTGATAAATCCTTGCCTGGAGGCTTTGGTTCACCTAAAAGTTCAGTGGGTCTAACGAAAGATGGTACGGATGCCGATAAAATGATGACAGCTATGGGGCAAGGAAGAATTCAGGTCAGCCCTTATCATATGGCACTTATTGCTTCGGCTATAGCAAATGGTGGCACTTTAATGGAGCCTTATATAGTTGATACGATTGTTAATGATACGGGTACCAAAGTTAAAAGCACTACACCTAGTGTCTATAA
>DXHJ01000185.1 GCA_019113475.1 Candidatus Dorea intestinavium
GTATCAAAAACTTATGGAATTAGATGATGTACAAGTTGTTTTTGATGATGAAGCCTTAAAAGAGGTTGCTAGAGTATCATTAAAGAGAAAAACTGGTGCGAGAGGACTTCGTGCAATTATGGAAGATGTTATGTTAGATGTAATGTATGAAGCACCATCAGATGAAACTTTAAAAGTTTGCAGAATCACAAAAGAAGCTGTAGATGGAACAGATAGTCCTTTGCTAGAACATATAGAGGCAGACTCAGAAAGCGCGTAAAAATCTGCGGGTACAAATTAATCCTTGTACCCGCTTTTTTAAAAGGAGTATTTTTAATGAGTGATAAAATGTATTTGCCAGTTGTACCACTAAGGGGTATGACGATTTTACCAGAAATGGTAATTCATTTTGATGTAAGCCGTGATAAGTCACTACAAGCTGTCGATGAAGCAATGTCTAATGATCAAACCTTGTTTGTGACGGCTCAGGAAAAAATTGAAACGAAAGACCCAAGAATCAATGAAATAAAGCCCTTAGGCTGCATCGTAACGATTAAACAGATTGTTAAGATATCTCCTACCATTAGCCGGGTCTTAGTACAAGGAGATAAACGAGGAAGATTAGTAGAATTTGATTACGAAGAGCCTTTTCTATTTGGACAAATAGAAGTGGTAAATGATAAAGAATATAAAGATATTGCAAACGAAGAGGTAATGAGAAGAGAACTTTTTGATTTATATAAGCTTTATATGGAAAAGAACCCTAACTTGGCGAAAGAATTAATGGTGCAAGCAGGAGAGCTTAATGAATTGCCCGCTTTTTTAGATGAAGTGGCAGCGAACTTACATTTAGAGTTAAAAGACACACAAAGTATCTTAGAAGAAAATGATGTAAAAAAACGTTATGAATTAGTAAGTGATATTATTATAAAAGAAATTCAAATTGCCAATATTAAAGAAGAAATTAACGCTAAAGTAAAAGAGCGTGTAGATAAAAATCAAAGAGAGTACATTTTAAGAGAACAAATAAAAATGATTCGGGAAGAGTTAGGGGATGATTCAACACTTAATGATGCCGATGAGTTTAAACAAGAAACGGATAAGTTAAAAGCAGACGAAGAAGTAAAAGAAAAACTCTATAAGGAAATAAAACGTTTTAGAAGCTCGCTGAATTCACCAGCAGAAGCAGGGGTTATCCGTACTTATATAGAGACTTTATTAGAAATGCCTTGGAATAAAAAGGCCAAGGAACATCAAGATATTAATTATGCGAAAGAAATACTAGATAAAGAACACTATGGTCTGGAAAAGGTAAAAGAACGAATACTAGAATTCTTAGCCGTTAGAGCTTTAACAAAAAAAGGGGATGCTCCTATTCTTTGTTTAGTAGGACCACCGGGAACAGGAAAGACCTCGATTGCTAAATCCTTAGCGAAGGCCTTAAAGAAGCCTTATGTAAGAATTTCTTTAGGTGGAGTTCGTGACGAAGCAGAAATAAGAGGCCACAGGAAAACTTATGTTGGCGCCATGCCAGGTCGTATTGCTGCTGGAATGAAAGAAGCAGGAGTGAAAAATCCTTTGTTGCTTTTAGATGAAATTGATAAAGTAAGCAATGATTATAAAGGAGATACATTCTCGGCTCTGTTAGAAGTTTTAGACTCGGAGCAAAATATGAAGTTTCGCGATCACTACCTAGAGGTACCGCTAGATTTATCAGAAGTTTTATTTATTACGACAGCTAATACACTGCAGACGATACCAAAGCCTCTTCTTGATCGCATGGAAATTATTGAAATTAGTAGCTACACAGAAAATGAAAAGTTACACATTGCTACAGAGCATCTGATTCCCAAACAAATAAAAAAACATGGACTTAATGCAAAGAACTTTGCGATTAGTGAAAGTGCTCTTGGCGATTTAATTAGAAATTATACCAAAGAAGCAGGAGTGCGTCAGCTAGAGAGAAAAATTGGTGAGCTTTGTCGAAAAGCTGCTAAAGAGCTGCTAGAAGATAAGAAAAAGAAAATTCAAATTACTAAAAGAAATTTAGCCTCTTATTTAGGAAAAGCAAAATACACTTATCAGTTAAAAAATGAAGACGACGAGATAGGCATAGTAAGAGGCCTTGCTTGGACTTCGGTAGGGGGTGACACCCTACAAATTGAAGTAAATGTTATGCCGGGACAAGGCGAAATATTACTAACCGGTCAACTTGGAGATGTCATGAAAGAATCGGCAAAAGCGGGGATTTCCTATATTCGTTCGGTTGGCAAACAATACAATATTTCTGAGACTTTCTTTAAGGATCATGATGTCCATATTCATATACCTGAGGGAGCAGTGCCTAAAGATGGGCCTTCAGCAGGTATTACAATGGCTACAGCAATTCTTTCAGCAATTACCAAAAAGAAAGTTAAATCGGCGGTTGCTATGACGGGAGAAATCACATTAAGAGGCCGAGTTTTGCCTATTGGCGGTCTAAAAGAAAAACTACTGGCAGCTAAAAATGCCGGGATAACAACGGTTATAATACCAAAAGAAAATGAAGCAGACGTAAAAGAAATGTCAAGTGAGATTACGAAGGGTCTAGAAATAATTGGTGTTTCTTCAATGGATGAAGTAATTAAAATTGCTTTTGTATAAGGGGTTAAAATGATTATAAAAAATGTAGAATTAGAAACAGTTTGTGGAATAACTAGTGTGCTACCAGATAATGAATTACCGGAGATTGCCTTTGCGGGTAAATCAAATGTTGGTAAATCTTCTTTGATTAATGGGTTGATGAATAGAAAATCATTAGCTAGAACTTCGCAAACACCAGGAAAAACACAAACTATTAACTTTTATAATATTAATAAAGAATTATTTTTGGTGGATTTGCCTGGTTACGGTTATGCCAAGGTGTCAGAAAACGAAAAGAGAAAATGGGGTCAATTGATAGAAAAGTATTTGCATAATTCCGTTCAATTAAAAGCAATTTTCTTATTAATTGATATTAGACATAGCCCCGGAAATCATGATAAAATGATGTATAATTATATTTTAGAAACGGGATATAAACCAATCATTATAGCAACCAAATTAGACAAAATAAAGCGAAGTCAAATTAGTAAACAATTAAAACTTATCAAAGAAACATTAGAAGTCGTACCAGGAACGACTATTATCCCTTATTCATCGCAAACAAAACAAGGGCGAGATGAAATTTGGGAAATAGTCGATAAACAAGTATTAGGTGAAGAGGTGGATACCGATGAATAAACTTGCAGATGCAAGTAAAGACAATCGACCTACATGGAAGGTTATCTTAAGTTTCATTTTTGGATTACTAGGAACCATAGCCTTTTTCGTTGTAGGAGTTGGCCTTTTAAAATTTTTAATGCCTTTTGTGATTGGCTGGTTTATCGCTTATATTGCGAACCCGCTGGTCAACTGGCTGGAAAGAAGATTAAAAATAGTCAAGAAATTGAGCTCTGTCGTTATTATTATTGTGGTACTAGCAGGAATAGCTGCAGCAATTTATTTTGCTTCGATAAAGATTTATAAAGAAGTAGCAATTCTAGTAAATAATATGCCGGCAATTTTTGAACAGTCAAAAAACGTCGGAAATAATATTTTAGACTCTTTATATAGACTAATTGATTTTCTACCAAGTGGTGTAGCAGATGGGCTTACTACTTTTGTGGATAATTTAGGAACTTATTTCTCTGAATTTGTTAAAGACTTAAGTATCCCCACTGTAACGATGGCAAGTAACGTAGCAAAAAGGATACCATCAATAATTATTTATATATTTTTTATAGTAATCTCAGCCTTCTTTTTTATTTCAAAAAGAGAAGAACTCATTATTCTTTCAAGAAAATGGACACCAGAGCCGATTCTTAAAAGAGTAAGCCTTATTATTACCAACTTTAAATATGCCATGGGTGGTTATTTCAAAGCTCAATTTAAAATAATGGGAGTTGTTTTTGCTATTCTTTTCATTGGCTTTATTATCTTGAAAGTACCGTTTTATGCTTTGTTGGCAATTTTAATAGCCTTTCTTGATTTTTTACCATTTTTTGGAACTGGCACAGCTCTTTTACCCTGGGCTTTGTATCAACTTATTGTTAAAGATTATAAAATGGCAATAGGCTTAGTAATTATCTATGCAGTTACGCAAGGAATTAGGCAACTAATTCAGCCTAAGCTTGTCGGTGATAGCATGGGCCTAGATCCCTTAATGACCTTATTTTTCTTATTTATCGGTTATCGACTAGGCAGTGTTGTTGGAATGATTCTGGCTGTTCCAATTGGCCTTATTCTTATTAATTTAATTGCTTCAGGCAGTTTTAACTTTTTAATTGATGATGGTAGAACCTTAGTGCTTAGAATTGCTAATTTAAGGAAACAAGAGCCCCAAAAGAAGGATGAAGACCATGTATAAAGCACAGGAAAATAGATATGGGAAAATGCATTATAGACGTAGCGGTAAAAGTGGATTGAAGCTTCCTTTAGTTTCTTTCGGTTTGTGGCACAATTTCGGCAGAGATTGTGACAAAGAAAATATGCAAAAAATGTGTACCACGGCTTTTGATGCAGGAATTACACATTTTGATTTAGCCAATAACTATGGCCCTCCTTATGGCAGCGCGGAAGAAAGTTTTGGTCGCGTTTACAAAGATAACTTTACTCCTTATCGAGATGAGATGATTATTAGTACCAAAGCTGGATTTGATATGTGGGATGGTCCTTATGGGGATGGAGGTAGTAGAAAGTATTTACTAGCCAGCCTAGATCAAAGTTTAAGAAGGACCGGTTTAGACTACGTTGATATTTTTTATCATCACCGGATGGACCCGGAAACACCAGTGGAAGAAAGTATGATGGCCTTAGACCAGGCAGTAAAGAGTGGTAAAGCGCTTTATGCGGGAATTTCTAATTATGACAAAGCTAATACGAAACTCGCAATGGAGATTATGCAGGATTTGAAATGTCCGCTTATTATTAATCAAAGAAGATATTCTATACTAGATCGCACCATAGAAGAGGATGGAGTAAAACAATTTGCGAAAGATAATGGCCTTGGTATTATTTGTTTTTCCCCTCTAGCACAGGGCTTGTTGAGCGAAAAATATTTGCATGGTATTCCCAAAGATAGCCGAATTGGTTGTGATGGAAGATACTTAAAAGAAACGGATTTAACCAAAGAAAAGTTGGTAGCAATTACCAAGCTTGATCAATTAGCAAAAAAGCGAGGACAAACTTTACCACAAATGGCTTTATCTTGGGTATTAAAAGATGAAGAAATTACGAGTGTGTTAATTGGTGCTTCAAAGCCAGAGCAAATTTTAGAAAATGTAAAAGCGATTAATAATATCTCGTTTACCCAAGAAGAGATAGCATTAATAAATTCAATTAAGATTCAATAGGGGGAGAAAATAATGGTAAGACATGTAGTTATGTGGAAGTTTAAGGATGAAGTAAAACC
>DXHJ01000186.1 GCA_019113475.1 Candidatus Dorea intestinavium
AACATAGGGTCTATTTTTATACAGAAAACTACAAATATGAAAGGAAATTAGTAAAAACTTGCAAAAATAGGCGAAAAATGTATTTTTTAACGTGCATTCATACAAAAAACGTCATAATCACTTTTAATAACTTGCATTAATATCCAAACTATACTATAATCACATTTAGAAAAAACTAGATAGGTAGGTATAATATTATGTCATTAGAATTATCTGAAAAAGCATCAAAGGTAAAACCTTCATCTACTCTTGCAATTACGGCAAAGGCAAAAAAATTAAAAGCACAAGGAATTGATGTAGTAGGTTTTGGAGCAGGAGAACCTGACTTTGATACGCCACAAAACATTAAAGACGCAGCAATAAAGGCAATAAATGATGGCTTTACCAAATATACACCCGCTGCTGGAACTGATGAACTAAGAGATGCAATTAGTAAGAAATTTAAAGAATTTAATGGACTTAATTATGAGAGACACCAAATCATTGTAAGTAATGGAGGAAAACATTCCCTTACCAATATTTTTGAAGCCCTCTTAAACCTTGGTGATGAAGTTATTATACCAGCCCCTTACTGGCTTACTTATCCAGAAATTGTCAAGCTTTGTGATGGAGTACCGGTTATCATCTACGGTCAAAAAGAAAATAATTATAAGGTAACAGCAAAGGAATTAGAAGCAGCGATTACACCAAAGACAAAAGCATTTGTTTTAAATACCCCAAGTAACCCAACAGGTATGCTTTATACAAAAGAAGAATTAGAAGAAATTGCTGATGTTATTGTTAAAAATGACATTTATTGTGTCTCTGATGAAATGTATGAATACCTGGTTTATAACGGGGATAAACATGTAAGCATTGCTTCACTTGGTGATGAAATTTATAAGAGAACCATTACTTGCAGCGGTGTTTCAAAAAGTTATGCTATGACTGGCTGGCGAGTAGGTTATACTGGTTGCCCAACTGAAATTGCTAAACTTATGAGCAGTGTTCAAAGTCACGAAACTTCCAATCCTTGTTCTATTGCACAAAAAGCAGCGTTAGAAGCTTTAACAGGACCACAAGATACAGTTTATGCCATGAGAGCAGAGTTTAACAAAAGAAGAAAATACATGTATAGCCGTATTGAAAAAATTCCTTATCTTGACTGTATTAAGCCACAAGGTGCTTTTTATATGTTTATTGATACTTCTAAATTATTAGAGAAAAAGTATCAAGGTGAAGTAATAGGAAATACCGCAAGAATTGCGGAAATATTAATTGAAGATTATAATGTGGCAGTAGTTCCTTGTGCAGATTTTGGCTTTGACAATCACATTCGTTTGTCTTATGCTGTCTCTATGGAAGCAATAGAGAAAGGAATCGACAGAATCGAGAACTTTGTTTCTGCCTTATAAAAAATGGATAAAAATATTAAAAGAGTTAAAAGAGAACTGGCTTATGAAGGCACTATTTTAAATGTTTACAAAGATTATATGGAATTTTCTAATGGGAATCACGCTGTTTGGGATTTTATCCATCATGTTGGAGCATCTTGCGTTCTTCCGGTTTTAGCCGATGGAAGACTTCTTATGGTGAAACAATACCGCAATGCTTTAGAACGCATGACTATTGAGGTACCAGCTGGTAAGCTAGACGCGCCAGATGAGGATCCCTTGCTTTGTGCAAAAAGAGAATTAGAAGAAGAGACAGGTTATGTTGCAAATCATTTAGAATATCTTATGACTCTTCGTACAACAGTAGCTTTTTGCGATGAAAAGATTGAGGTTTATTTAGCAAAAGATTTAGAAAAGAAAGTTCAACATCTAGACGAAGATGAGTTTATAGAATTAGAAAGTTTCACATTAGCACAATTAAAAGAAATGATTTTTGCTGGAAAAATACAAGATAGCAAAACAGTCGCAGCTATTTTAGCTTATGCTACCAAAATAAAAGAATAAAAAAGAGTTGTTATCCCTTTGGAAAAGAAAACGAAGGTGATAGCAACTCTTTTTCATTTTGGACTCAAAAAAGTACAATATTTAAAAGTCGAATAGTTGACGAAGTTAATTCCTAGTGATACACTAGGAATATGAAATCCTAGTAATAGAGTAGGAATTGAAAGAGGTGACAAAATGAAGCTTTCTACAAAAGGAAGATATGGACTACGAGCCATTATTGATATGGCGAGATTTTCCAAAGAGGAGCCTGTTTCTATTAGTAGTATAGCCGCTAGACAAGATATTTCAGAAAGATATCTAGAGCAAATTGTTGCCCTTCTTAAAAAAGCAGGGCTAGTAAAAAGCATACGAGGAGCCACAGGAGGATACATTTTAGCAAGAGATCCGAAGTTGATTTCGGTTGGAGATGTACTAAGAGCATTAGAAGGAAGCCTAGAAGCTGTAGAATGTTCAGCCGCTCATGGCAAGGACGGATGTTCAGCAAGTGGAGAGTGTGTTACTAAATTTGTATGGCAAAAGATAAATGATAGTATTAACAATACAGTAGATGATATAAAATTAGTGGAATTAGTCGATGAAAGTATTGCTAAGAATCCTCTTGGAGAAGTGGAAAAAACGGATTGTAAAAATTAGCATAAAGGAGAATGTGAAATGAACAAAGGAATTTACTTAGACAATGCAGCAACAACAAAAACAGATGAAAGAGTTGTAGAGGCAATGCTTCCTTATTTTTCTGAAAAATATGGAAATCCTTCTAGCGTTTACAGCTTTGCTGCACAAAATAAAGAAGTTGAAACAAGTATGAGAGAAATCATTGCTAAAAGTCTTGGTGCAAAAACAAATGAGATTTATTTTACAGCCGGTGGTTCAGAATCAGATAACTGGGCATTAAAAGCGACGGCAGAAGCTTATAAAGAAAAAGGTAAACATATTATTACCACAAAGATTGAACACCATGCTATTTTACATACAGCAGATTACCTAGAAAAAGAAAGAGGATATGAGATTACTTATCTTGATGTGGATGAAAATGGCTTAGTAGATCCAAAAGACGTAGAAAAAGCTATTCGCCCTGACACGATTTTAATCTCCGTTATGTTTGCTAATAATGAAATTGGCACCATTGAACCAATTAAAGAAATTGGTGCGATTGCTAAAGAACATAAGATCCTGTTTCATACCGATGCTGTACAAGCATATGGACATGTGCCAATTAATGTAGATGAATGTAATATTGACATGTTAAGTGCTAGTGGCCACAAGTTTAACGGACCCAAAGGAATTGGTTTCTTGTATATTAGAAAAGGTGTTAAAATTCGCTCCTTTATTCACGGCGGTGCTCAAGAAAGAAAAAGAAGAGCCGGAACAGAGAATGTACCAGGTATTGTTGGAATGGGAAAAGCAAGTGAGCTTGCCTTTGCTGAAATGGACGAAAGAATTGCCAAAGAAACAGAACTTAGAGACTACCTAATTGCAAGAGTTTTAAAGGAAATTCCTTACTCTAGACTTAATGGTGATCCAGTCAAGAGACTACCAAATAATGCAAATTTCTGCTTTAGATTTATAGAAGGAGAATCCATGCTTATTAAATTAGACATGAAGGGTATTTATGGTTCTTCAGGTTCCGCTTGTACATCAGGATCTCTTGATCCCTCCCATGTACTTTTGGCAATAGGACTACCTCACGAGATAGCGCATGGATCACTTAGACTAACTCTTAGTCAAGATACAACAAAAGAAGAAATCGACTATGTCGTTGATTCATTAAAAGAGATAGTAGCAGATGTTAGAAGTATGTCACCACTATATGACGATTTTATAAAAAAACAAGAGAAAGAGGCGTAAGAATATGTATACAGAAAAAGTTATGGACCATTTTGAACATCCAAGAAATGTAGGAGAAATTGAAAATGCAAGCGGTGTTGGTACCGTTGGAAACGCTAAATGTGGCGATATTATGAGAATGTATCTTGATATTGATGATGATGGAATCATTCAAGATGTTAAGTTTAAGACTTTTGGCTGTGGCGCAGCTGTGGCAACAAGCTCTATGGCCACTGAACTAGTAAAAGGAAGAACTGTTCAAGAAGCTTTAAAGATTACCAACAAAGCGGTAATGGAAGCTCTTGATGGCTTGCCACCAGTAAAAGTTCACTGCTCTTTACTAGCAGAAGAAGCAATTCATGCAGCTCTTTGGGATTATGCGGAAAAACATGACATTAAGATCGAAGGATTAAAGAAACCAAAATCAGATATTAGCGAAGGCGAAGAAGAAGAGAATGAAGAATACTAAAGTCGTTGTTGGTATGTCAGGAGGAGTGGACTCTTCCGTAGCAGCCTATCTTTTAAAACAACAAGGATATGATGTTATTGGTGTAACCATGCAGATTTGGCAAGATGAGGATGAACGTACTTTAGAAGCTGAAGGTGGCTGCTGTGGTTTATCAGCAGTAGATGATGCCAGAAGGGTTGCGGCCCTTCTTGACATCCCTTATTATGTCATGAACTTCAAAAGTGAGTTTAAAGAAAATGTAATTGATTATTTTTTAGATGAATACGTTCATGGCAGAACACCGAATCCTTGTATAGCTTGTAATCGCTATGTAAAGTGGGAATCCCTCTTGCAAAGAAGCCTAGAAATAGGTGCCGATTATATAGCCACCGGTCATTATGCGAGAATTAAAAAACTTGATAATGGTAGATTTGCCATTGAAAACTCAGTAACGAAAGCCAAAGACCAAACCTATGCTCTTTATAATTTAACTCAAGAACAGTTATCGAAAACTTTAATGCCAGTAGGAGATTACACCAAAGATGAGATTAGAAAGATTGCAGAAGATATTGGTCTTTTAGTTTCTCATAAACCTGACTCGCAAGATCTTTGTTTTATTCCGGATGGAGACTACGCAGCCTACATCGAAGAAAACACAGATAAAGGCAATAAGCCAGGCAATTTTGTGGACTTAAAAGGTAATGTTTTAGGTCAGCATAAAGGCATTATTCACTATACAGTTGGCCAAAGAAAAGGACTTGGTATCTCTTTAG
>DXHJ01000187.1 GCA_019113475.1 Candidatus Dorea intestinavium
ATGCCATTTTAATGGGTAAGGTGGAAGAAATTCCCCCTTATTTATTATCAAAAAAGAAAGGCAGAAGATGCGTATGAATAAAAAAAATAACATTATTTTAATTGGTATGCCAACGTCGGGAAAGAGTACCATTGGAGTCGTTTTGGCTAAGAAAATCGGTTTTGATTTTATTGATACAGATCTGTTAATTCAAAAAGAAGAGAACCGCTTATTAAGTGAAATTATTGAGGAAGAGGGAATCGAGGCATTCCTTTCGATAGAAAACCGGGTGAACAAAAATATCCAGGGGGAACAAAGCGTAATTGCACCTGGCGGCAGTGTGGTTTATTGCCAAGAAGCCATGGAACATTTTAAAAAAATTGGGACAATTATTTACTTAGAAGTCCCTTATTATGAAATTGAAAAAAGATTAGCAAATGCTAAAAATAGGGGAGTAGTTTTAAAAGAGAACCAAAGCTTAAAAGACTTATATGAGGAACGAGTTCCTTTATTTAAACGCTATGCCAATATGATTATAAATGAAGAAAATTTAGAGATTAGTGAGACGATAGAAGAGATAATAGAACGACTAAATATTACAGAAATATTACGAAAATCTAATAGATAGTTTACAAAATAGGAAACTGTGGTATAATATCACAGAGTATAATCAAACCTATGAGGTGCAAATATGGAACAATACGTTATAAAGGGCGGACAGCCTTTAGTTGGTGAGGTCGAAATTGGTGGCGCAAAGAATGCCGCTCTTGCGATACTTGCTGCAGCAATCATGACAGATGACACAGTAGTAGTTGAAAATATACCTGATGTAAACGACATCAATGTATTATTAGATGCGATAGGGGGCATTGGTGCCTCTGTAAAAAGAATAGATAGACATACAGTACAAATTAATGCCAAGAGTATTCGCAATTTCAATGTAGAATATGACTATATCAAGAAGATTAGAGCCTCTTATTATCTGCTGGGAGCGTTGTTAGGAAAATACAACCATGCAGAAGTAGCACTTCCCGGAGGCTGCAATATTGGAAGCCGACCCATTGATCAACATTTAAAGGGCTTTAGAAGATTGGGTGCGGAAATAGAAATTGAACATGGTAAAGTAATAGCAGAAGCAGAAAACTTTAAGGGAAGTCATATTTATTTTGATGTTGTTACAGTTGGAGCAACGATTAATGTAATGATGGCCGCAACGATGGCTGAAGGATTGACTATTTTAGAAAATGTGGCAAAAGAGCCACATGTAGTTGATGTAGCCAACTTTTTAAATAGTATGGGTGCTAATATTAGAGGTGCCGGAACGGACGTTATTAAGATTCGTGGCGTTAAACGTCTTCACGGAACCCAGTATTCGGTTATTCCGGACCAAATTGAAGCCGGAACGTTTATGTATGCGGCAGCAGCTACCAAAGGGGATATAACCGTATTAAATGTTATTCCTAAACATTTAGAGGCAACCATTGCCAAACTTTTAGATATCGGCTGTGAAGTAGAAGAATTTGATGATGCCGTGCGAGTAATTTCCAAAGGAAATTTAAAGAATACCCAAGTAAAGACTTTACCATATCCGGGATTTCCCACAGATATGCAACCACAAATGGGGGTTATTTTAAGCCTTTGTAATGGTACCAGTACGATTACAGAGAGTATTTTTGAAAATCGCTTTAAATATTTAGCTGAACTGGAGCGCATGGGTGCTAAGGTAAAAGTAGATGGTAATTCAGCGACCATTCAAGGGGTAGAGAAACTAAGTGGGGCAAGAATTAACGCCCTAGATCTTCGCGCCGGTGCAGCTCTTTGCGTAGCGGGATTGACGGCGGAAGGCTATACCATTGTAGATGATATTGTCTACATTCAAAGAGGATACGAAAATTTTGAAGAAAAGCTTCGTTCTTTAGGTGCGGCTATCCAAAAGGTTTCCTCAGAAAAAGAAATACAAAAATTTAAATTAAAGGTAGGTTAATAGAAAAGAGATATGGATAAGAGACTATTTACGTCAGAATCAGTAACTGAAGGTCATCCGGATAAGATGAGTGATCAGATATCAGATGCAATTTTAGATGCACTTATAGAAAAAGATCCGATGAGTAGGGTCGCTTGTGAGACGGCAACAACAACTGGACTTGTTCTAGTAATGGGTGAAATCACGACCAAAGCCTATGTAGATATTCAAAAGGTTGTTAGGGATACCGTTCGTGAAATTGGTTATACAAGAGGAAAATTTGGCTTTGATGCTGATAATGTAGGGGTAATTACCGCCATTGACGAACAGTCACCAGATATTGCTTTGGGTGTTGATAAATCCTTAGAAGCAAAGGAACTTACGGATGGTGAAATAGATGATATTGGTGCCGGTGATCAGGGACTAATGTTTGGCTATGCTACAGATGAGACAAAAGAATTGATGCCTTATCCTATTTCCATGGCCCATAAGTTAGCTTATCGTTTAACAGAAGTTAGAAAAAATGGTACCTTACCTTATTTACGACCAGATGGCAAGACACAAGTGACAGTAGAATATGATGAAAACAATCAACCGCTTAGAATTGATACGGTAGTACTTTCGACACAACATGATTATCATATTAGCCAAGAACAAATTCATAAAGATATTCAAAAATATGTTTTTGATGAAATTTTACCAAAAGACATGGTTGATGACGAGACTAAATACCTTATTAATCCAACTGGTCGCTTTGTCATTGGTGGCCCTCATGGCGATAGTGGTTTAACGGGAAGAAAAATTATCGTTGATACCTATGGTGGTATGGCTAGACACGGCGGTGGTGCTTTTTCCGGAAAAGACTGTACTAAAGTAGACCGTTCTGCTTCCTATGCAGCTAGATATGTAGCAAAAAATATCGTCGCAGCAGGTTTAGCAAAACGTTGCGAAATTCAAATCTCCTATGCCATCGGAGTAGCTCATCCTACTTCTATAGCAGTAGATACTTTTGGCACAGGTGTACTTGCTGATGAAAAGCTCACAGAAATTATTCGAAAAGAATTTGATCTTCGTCCTGCGGGTATTATTAAAATGCTTGATTTAAGAAGGCCCATTTATAAAAAGACCGCAGCCTATGGTCATTTTGGCCGAGAAGATGCTGACTTTACTTGGGAGAGAACTGATAAAATAGAAATATTAAAGAAATATTTATAAAAAAAATATAAAATGATAAAGACGTCTCCTACGAGGCGTCTTCTTTCATGCTATACTAGGGCATATTGGAGGAAGAAACAATGAAATTAAAGACGAGAATAGCAGTTTGTTTTACCGTTATTGTGGCAGTTCCTGTTTTCCTATCTGTAGTTTTATGCCATGTTTTAATAGATTATCAGTCGGTCCGTATCCAAAGAAAGTATGGAATTAGTGAAACCAGGGTTGGCAAAAATTACACTTCTATGGAACTCTATTCTAGGATGACAGAAGATATCTACAACCAAACAGAAGAGATGGCGGCAAAAAGGCCCACCAAGCTTCATGATATTGAATATTTAAATGAACTAAATCAAGAGCTTAAAACCAAACAAACCTATTTAATGGTGACAAAGGGTGAAAATATTATTTACATGGGGAAAGAGTCGGCACAGACAGCGGATATCTTAAATCAAGTGTCCAACTATCGCTCGATTGCCCGGGTTTCTGACGCGGAAAACGGCTTGTATATTGGCGGAACCTTGCAAGTATTGGTGAAACAAATCCATTTTGTGGTGGAGGGACAAGAAGAAATTCTGTATTTTGTTACGGACGTATCTCAGTTAATGCCGGATATTCAAAAGTTTCTTCATGATATGCTCCTAGGAGTCTTGCTACTAATTATGGTAACAGCAGCGGTCTTAAGTTTTTGGCTCTATCACTCCATTACCAAACACTTAAGAAAAATGCAAGATGCCACCCAGATGATAAAGATGGGTAACCTTGATTTTGTTTTAAAGCCGGACGTGGATGATGAGCTTGGTACTTTGGAAAAGGATCTCGAAGAGATGCGACAAAGATTACAAGCAAGTGCGGAAGAAAAAATTAAATTTGATAAAGAAAGTAAAGAGCTAATTAGCAATATTTCCCATGATTTAAAGACTCCTGTTACGGCGATTAAAGGCTATGCCGAAGGAATAATGGATGGGGTTTCCGATACACCTGAAAAAATGGACAAATACATCCACACCATATATAATAAAGCCAACGAAATGGATCTATTAATTAATGAGTTAACACTTTATTCGAAGATAGATACCAATCGTATTCCTTATAACTTTAGCACTATTTCTGCGAATGAATATTTTAATGACTGCGCAGAAGACTTGACTTTTGAATTAGAATCTAAAAATGTTGATTTTAATTACCAAAACTTTGTTGATGATGAAGTTAAAATTATTGCCGATGCCGAGCAAATCAGAAGAGTTATTCATAATATTGTCAATAACTCGGTTAAGTATATGGATAAGGGTAGACCCAAAATCAACTTACGAGTAAGAGATGTAGGGGATTTTGTCCAAGTAGAGATTGAAGATAATGGAAAAGGAATTGGCTCAAAAGAACTTCCGCATATTTTCGAGAGATTTTATCGAACGGATACGTCGAGAAACTCTTCAAAAGGAGGTAGTGGAATCGGTCTTTCAATTGTGAAAAAGATTATTGAAGAACATGGAGGAAAGATTTGGGCAACTAGTAAGGAAAAGACAGGAACGACTATGATATTTGTGCTAAGAAAATACCAGGAGGGACCATACGGTGAATAAAATACTAATAGTAGAGGATGAAGTTGCTATTGCAGAGCTAGAAAAGGATTATTTGGAACTTAGTGGCTTTGAAGTTGAGGTAGCAAATGACGGAGAAGTGGGGCTTACAAAAGCCCTAAGCGGAGACTATGATTTATTTATCCTAGATCTTATGCTGCCAGGAGTAGATGGATTTGAGATTTGCAGACAAATAAGAGATAAGATGAATACCCCCATTTTAATGGTATCTGCTAAAAAAGATGATATTGATAAAATAAGAGGTTTAGGCCTTGGTGCGGACGATTATTTAACCAAGCCTTTTAGCCCCAGCGAGTTAGTAGCTAGAGTAAAAGCCCATCTTTCTAGGTATGACCGTTTAACGGGTAGTGCTGCGGAAGCAAACCGAGTGATTGAAATAAGAGGACTAAAAATCGATACGACGGCTAGACGGGTGTGGGTAAACGGAGAAGAAAAAACGTTTACCACCAAAGAATTTGACTTACTAACCTTTTTAGCAAGCCATCCCAACCACGTTTATTCGAAAGAAGAACTCTTTAGAGAAATATGGGATATGGAATCCATTGGCGATATTGCTACAGTAACCGTTCATATTAAAAAAATTAGAGAAAAAATAGAAATGGATACATCCAATCCTCAGTATATTGAAACAATTTGGGGAGTTGGATACAGGTTTAAAGTATAAAAAATGAGTCGAATAAATACACATAAAAAAACTAAAAAAGTTCGTTTAGATACCATGAAACTAATCTCAGCAGGGTTCTTTGGGGCAATTATGTTAGGAGCAATTCTTTTGTATCTGCCCTTTAGTAATCAACAACCCATTCGTTTTATGGATGCGCTTTTTACATCCACCTCGGCTATTTGTGTGACGGGACTTGTGACCATCATACCAGCAACTCAGTTTACGCTTTTTGGTAAAATTATTTTACTGATTTTAATCCAAATTGGCGGACTGGGAGTTATTGCTATTGGAACTAGCTTTTTCTTGTTGCTAAAGAAGAAAATTTCTTTAAGTAATCGAATGATTCTTGCTGATAGTTATAGTAGTAGTGGACCAGGCGGAATTGTAAAATTTGTAAAAGGAGCAATACTAGGCACCTTTTTTATGGAAGGAGTGGGCATGGTTATTTATGCCTTTGCCTTTATACCGAAGTTTGGAGTGATTAGAGGAGCATGGTTTTCTTTATTTCACTCTATTTCTGCTTTTTGTAATGCCGGCATTGATATTATTGGTGGCAGCAGTTTAAATGACTTTGTAACGAATCCAATTATCAGCCTAAATACCATGATGTTAATTATTGTGGGTGGTATTGGCTTTAGTGTTTGGTTTGATCTTATTTTTAATGGTAGAAGAATTGTTAAGATTGTTAAAGAAGGCAAACAAAAACTTAGATGGTGGCACTTTACTAGGGTAGAGCTACATACGAAGTTAGCTATTTCTACCACCGTTATTCTTTTAGTGCTAGGAACTATTTTAATTTTTGCGATGGAATATACCAACCCCGAGACCATTGGCCGTTTAAGTTTTGGCGATAAGGTTTTGGCTTCTTCTTTTCAGTCAGTAACGACAAGAACCGCTGGCTATACTACAGTTTCTCAAGCGGGGTTACATAATGCTACGAAACTTTTATGCGTTATCTTAATGCTAATTGGTGGTTCGCCTGGTGGTACAGCCGGCGGAATTAAGACGACTACTTTTGCCATGGTAATTATTACCGCTATTTCCTTTATTCGTGGTGGTAGTGAAACGGAGTGCTTTAAAAGAAAAATTTCCAAAGATAATTTTAGAACAGGATTTACCGTGTTAGTTTTAGCACTTTTTGTTTATTTAAGTGGAACCTTGGCGGTTGTGGTCATTGAATCAGATGCAATACCGGTGATTGATATTATGTATGAAACAGCTTCGGCTATTGGTACCGTTGGTTTAACAGCAGGTTTAACCCCCAAGCTTCATGAACTTAGTCAAATTATCTTAATTATTATGATGTATCTTGGTAGAATTGGACCTTTAACCTTCGCCTTAGTATTTGGTGGTATGGCGCATACAAAAGAAAATTTAAGAGAACTTCCTGAACGAAGAATTATTGTGGGATAGGAGATAAAGATGGAAAAGAAACAATTTGCAGTCTTAGGGCTGGGAAATTTTGGTTATAGCGTAGCAAAAGAAATGCAAAAAGAGGACTGTGAAGTTATAGCAGTCGATCACATTGCAGAAAGAGTGCAAGCAATTGCCGATGATGTCTCTTATGCTATGCGGGCAGATATTGGGGACCAAGAAGTCATGAGGACCTTGGGAGCGAGAAACCTCGATGGTGTGGTAATCGCTGTGGCAGAAAATATGGAAGCAAGTATTATGGCGACTTTGGCCTGTGTCGAACTAGGAGTACCTAATATTGTCGCAAAAGCAAACAACGAAATTCATGCAAAAATTTTGGAAAAGATTGGTGTTAAAAAGCAAAATATTGTTTATCCGGAAAAAGAGATGGGCAAACGTGTGGCCGCAAAGATGGTCAATGAATATGTTACAGATCTTTGGGAATTATCGGATGATTACCAAATTATTGGTATCGATGTACCAAGAGCTTGGGTGGGAAAAAGTTTGGAAGACTTAGACCTTCGTAAAGTTCATGATTTAAACGTAGTTTGTGTGGTCAAAGGCGAAGATGTAGATGTTAACCCCGATCCTAAAAAAGTCCTAGAAGAAGATAGCAAATTAACGATTATTGGCGCTAATGATTCCTTAAACAAATTAAAGAGGAAAAATCAATAAGATGATAATTACGAGTACAGCCAATGCTTTAGTAAAGCAGCTGGTTCAATATAAGAAAAAGAAAAAAGAGCGAGACAAGGCGGGTCTTTATCTGGTAGAAGGCAAGCGAATGTATGAAGAAATACCACCAGAGGATCTTTTAAAAACCTACGTTTCAGAATCTTTTTATAAAAAAGAAAAAATCGCGGGTACCGTTCTCTCCGATGAGGTCTTTCATTATGTTTCTGATACGAAGACGCCACAAGGAATTCTTTGCCTTGTAAAGCAAAAGAAGCACAAAAAAGAAGAAGTTTTAAAAGGTGAAAAAAAGTTACTATTACTACTAGAAAATATTCAAGATCCAGGAAACTTAGGTACGATTATTAGAAGTGCTGAGGCAGCAGGCGTTAGTGGAGTTGTTATCTCAAAAGAAAGCGCTGATATTTATAACCCTAAGGTAATTCGTTCCACTATGGGATCTATTTTTAGAGTTCCTTTTTATTATGAGGAAGACATGCTAGCATTAGTGCGGGAATTAAAAAAGGAACAAGTAAAAACCTTTGCGGCTCATCTAGAGGGCAGTAAAAATCATGAACAAGGAAATTATCTAGGCTCTTGTGGTTTTTTAATTGGTAATGAGGGCAATGGTTTAAGCGCTAATCTTACTAAGGAAGCCGATGAACTAATTAAAATCCCTATGGCCGGAGCCGTAGAATCATTAAATGCAGCTATTAGTGCCACACTTTTAATCTTTGAAGCTGCAAGACAAAGACGACAATTGTAAAGAAAAGAGGGTGCAGATGGAAAGCTATTATTGGATTATTCTGTTTTTAGTTTTGCTTGTAATTGAAGCTTTAACAATGGGACTTACAACAATTTGGTTTGCCGGAGGCGCCCTTGTTGCTTTTTTGGTAAGTTTACTCGGAGGCAGTTTTGCCTTACAAATTACGGCCTTTTTATTAGTATCTATTCTATTATTAGTGTTAACGAGACCATTAGCAAAGAAACACTTTAATCAGTTTATTACACCTACCAATGCGCAAAGTTTAATTGGTAAGTATGGCCTAGTGATTGAAGAAATTGACACTTTAAAAAATCAAGGCAGGGTGGAAGTAAAAGGCCAGGAATGGGCGGCTAGAACGAAAGAGGAGCAAAGAATAATTGAAAAAGGGAAAACGGTAGAGATTTTAGAAATCAAGGGTGTTCACCTAGTGGTGAAAGAAAGAGAGGTAAAGTAAATGGAAATGGGCGGTGTGATATTAACAGCATTTATTGTAATCCTAGTATTAATTTTAATTTCTTGCATTAAGATTGTTAGACAGGCTCAGGCAGTGGTTGTGGAAAGACTAGGTGCCTTTCAGGCAACTTGGGGAACGGGACTTCATTTTAAATTACCTATTCTTGACCGTGTCGCCAGAAGAGTGGATTTAAAAGAACAAGTAGTAGATTTTGCACCACAACCAGTGATTACCAAAGATAATGTTACCATGCGAATTGATACCGTTGTTTTCTTTCAAATCACGGATCCTAAATTATACTGCTATGGGGTGGCAAATCCTATTGTCGCTATTGAAAATTTAACGGCTACAACCTTAAGAAACATTATTGGTGACTTAGAGCTTGATCAAACCTTAACCTCAAGAGAAACCATTAATACCAAAATGCGAGCTTCTCTTGATGTAGCTACAGATCCTTGGGGCATTAAAGTAAACCGAGTAGAACTTAAAAATATTATTCCTCCAGCCGCAATTCAAGATGCCATGGAAAAACAAATGAAAGCTGAACGAGAAAGAAGAGAGGCTATTTTGCGAGCAGAAGGAGAAAAGAAATCAACCATTCTCGTAGCAGAAGGAAAGAAAGAATCCATTATTCTTGATGCGGAAGCAGAAAAACAAGCGGCTATTTTACGAGCAGAAGCAAAAAAAGAAGCACAAATTAGAGAAGCAGAAGGTGAAGCGGCAGCGATTGTTAAAGTACAACAAGCAAGTGCTGACGGAATTCGTTTTATTAAAGAAGCTGGCGCCGATGAGTCAGTTCTAACCATTAGAAGCCTAGAAGCTTTCGAAAAGGCAGCTGATGGAAAGGCTACAAAGATTATTGTTCCTTCTAATATTCAAGGAATAGCTGGTCTTGCTACTTCTTTAACAGAAATGATCAAAGATACCAAGGAAACTCAAAAAAAATAAGCAAAAAAGGATGTGAGAAGTTATGAAACCCATCATTGATTTAGACAGAACTTACGGACTGGTTCTAGAAGGCGGTGGAGCGAGAGGCGCTTATCAAATAGGTGCTTTTAAAGCTCTAAAGGAAGCAAAAGTTAAATACGATGCGGTTGCCGGAACTTCAGTGGGCGCCTTAAATGGCGCTCTTATTTGTATGGGGGATGTAGACCGCGCCGAAGATATCTGGAAAGAAATGACCTTTTCGCAGATTATGGATGTAGATGACAAGTGGATGAGTAAGTTCTTTGATAAAGAACTAAACTTTACCGAAGTAATTGCTCAGATAAGCAAAGATTTAATTAAGGGTGGAGTCGATGTTACGCCGCTTAGAAACTTAATTCATGAGGTTATTGATGAAAAGACGATTCGCGAGAGCGGTATTGCTTTTTATCTATTAACCTTCTCTATTTCCGATATGAAGCAACTAGATTTAAGTATTGAGGATATTCCGGAGGGAAAACTAGAAGATTTTCTGTTAGCCAGTGCTTATTTACTCGGCTTTAGAAGAGAAAAACTTGATGGTGTTAATTATATGGATGGCGGTGTTGTAAATAACCTACCTATTAATTCTTTAGTCGATCGGGGTCATAAAGATATTATTGAAATTCGCATCTATGGACCAGGAAGAGAACCAAGAGTAAAGATTCCAGAAGATGGTAGCCGTATTACCATTGCACCAAATGTAAGTCTTGGTAGCATTCTTGACTTTTCTTCGAAAAGAAGTAAACAAAATCTAATCATTGGCTATTATGACGCTATGCGGGTGATTTATGGTCTTTACGGAAAGGTTTATTATCTTTATAATGACAAAGATGAAGAGTATTTTCAAAAGGCAGTCTCTTATTTAAAGAAAAAAGAGAAGAATGATTTAGCCTTTAGTTTCAAACTGGTATTTAATACAAGTGATGAAGAACTCTACTTAAGTTTACTAGAAGCAACAGCGAAGGTTTTAAAAATTAAGAAATACAATATTTATACGATATCAGAATTTGAAACTACTATTTTTGAGCGTCTAGAAACAAAGACTGAGGAAGAAAAAAAGACTTACCCCAACTTTGTTGGAATTTTAGAAGCCCTAAGACGAAGAGGAATCGAGGGAATCAATTTGAAAGGAAGAAATTTCTTAACACTAAAAGACTTTACGGCACCAGAGATTAACTATTTTATTGATTTAGCTATTGAATTAAAGGAAAAGAAAAAGGCGGGCATTAAAGGAGATTCTTTAGAAGGAAAAAATATTGCTCTTTTATTTGAAAAACCATCAACGAGAACGAGATGCGCCTTTACCATTGCTGCTAATGATGAGGGAGCTTATCCGACCTATTTATCTGGTAATGAGATTCAACTAGGTCATAAAGAAAGCATTGAAGATACAGCAAGAGTGCTAGGCCGGATGTTTGACGGCATTGAATTTAGAGGTTTTAAACATTCCGATGTAGAGGCGCTTGCGAAATATAGTGGCGTGCCGGTGTGGAATGGACTTACAGATTTGTATCACCCCACTCAAGTATTAGCAGACTTTATGACAATCAAAGAGCACTTTGGGGTAATTGAAGGTTTAAATTTTGTTTACCTTGGTGATGGCAGAAATAATATGGCCAATAGTCTAATGATTGGAGCGACCAAAATGGGACTTAATTTTACCATTATTGCGCCCAAATCACTGTGGCCAGAAGAAGCCTTAATCGAAGAGTGTCAAGGTTATGCTAAAGAAGTGGGTAGTTCACTTTTAATTACAGAGGATACGAAGGCGGTTAAAGGAGCTGATGTTCTTTATACCGATGTTTGGGTATCCATGGGCGAAGAAGAAAAGAGCAAAGAAAGACTAGCTCTTTTAGCACCTTACCAGATTAATGAAGAACTATTTGCTATGACGGATAATAAAGAAGCTATTTTCATGCACTGTTTGCCAGCAGTTAAGGGCAACGAAGTAACAAAAGAAGTTTTTGAAGCAGATAATTCTCTTGTCTTTGATGAAGCGGAAAATAGACTTCATACCATCAAGGCCGTTATGGTAGCGACATTAGGAGAGTAAAAATGTTAAGAGAAGAATTAGGGGAGTTATTGGATTATCATAGAGAACTTGACTCCACCAATAAACGAGCAAGAGACTTAGGTAACAGGCAGGCACCTGATGGTATGGTCGTGGTAACGGATGTGCAAACTAAGGGTGTTGGTAGACGAGGAAGAGGCTGGGAAGGTGAGCCGGGAAAAAACATTTCCATGAGTGTTTTGCTTTACCCTAAGATTGCCCCAAATGAGGCACCCATGCTGACGTTAGTCATGGCTCTTGCCGTAGTAAAAGCCATCAAAAAAGTAACGGGCATTCAAACTAAAATTAAATGGCCCAATGACATTATTGCTGGCCACAAAAAACTCTGCGGTATTTTAACTGAAATGAAAATGGCGGAAAATCAAGTGAAGTATGTGGTAATAGGTGTGGGCTTAAATACCAATCAGGTGGAATTCTCGCCGGAAGTTAAAGACAAGGCCACGTCACTGGCAAAAATTAAAAAACAGAGTTTTAATAAAGAAGAGCTGATTTTAGAAATCTTGCGAACTTTTGAGCCTTATTACAATCATTTTTTAGAAGAATTATCCCTAAATAGTTTGAAAGAAGAGTATAATAAACTTCTTATTAATAAAGATAAAAGACTGCGTATTAAAGAAGAATACGAAGAGTATGAAGCTTATGGAATCGGTATTAATGATGCGGGCCATCTTTTAGTGGGACTTGATAACGGAACGACAAAAGAGCTCTTAGCCGGCGAAGTTTCTGTGCGCGGTTTATTTGGATACGTATAGGAGAACGATATGGAAGAGAAGGTAGTGCTTTGTGGCGCAAACTCATATGAACAAAAATATTATTTAAATCCAGATTTTGAGAGACTTCCGGAAGATGTAAAAAACGAATTAAAGATTATGTGCGTTCTATATGTTAATGAAGTAGGCGGCATTATGACTTTGGATTTTGATGAAGACGGCGAATTAAACTTTACGGTTACAGCTAAAGATAGTGACTTAATGTTTGATGAAATAGGTAGTCGCCTAAAAATAAAAGAAATACAAAAGGAAAAAGAAGAACTTCTAAGCGCTTTGCAAATGTTTTATAGAGTGTTCTTTCTTGGTGAGGAGGTCTAGATGTTACTAGTTATTGATGTTGGTAACACCCACATTACCCATGGAGTTTTTGAAGGAGAAACCTTAAAAGGAACCTTTAGAATGACGACAAAGGTTAACCGTACTTCAGACGAGTTAGGCATTACCATTCGAGAAATGATTCTGATGCAAGGCTTATCTAGTAGAGAAATAAAAGACGTTATTATTGCTTCCGTAGTCCCTGATGTCATGCATTCTTTAGGGAGCGCAATTATTAAGTACTTTGGTATTAAACCGATTATTGTATCCGCTGGTATTAAGACCGGCATTAGAATTGGGATTGATAATCCTAAGCAAATCGGACCGGACCGCATTGTTGATGCCGTAGCGGGTTTTTCACTACACGGTGGTCCTTTAATTGTCGTAGATTATGGTACTGCCACGACTTATGATTTAATTGGTGCTGATGGAACTTTTGAAGCAGGCGTAACAGCGCCGGGAATTCGCACCGCTGGACAAGCTATGTGGGGAGAATCGGCAATGCTGCCATCGATTGAAATTACTAAGCCGGCTTCGATTCTAGCCAAAGAAACTATTTCGAGTATGCAAGCAGGGCTAGTCTATGGTCAAATTGGACAGACAGAGTATATTATTAATAAAATGAAAGAAGAATCAGGCTATTATGATGCCAAAGTAGTAGCAACTGGTGGCCTTGGCTCGATTATAGTAGGAGAAACGGATAGCATTGACGTTTATGATTCAAAGCTTACTCTAAAAGGTTTACGTATTATATTTGAAAAGAACAGGAAAAATAAATAAAAATGAAGATAGGAAATGTTACCTTAGCTAATCCTTTTATCTTAGCGCCCATGGCAGGAGTAAGTGACCTGCCATTTCGCTTGCTTTGTTTGGAAAAAGGGGCGGGGCTTTTGTGCATGGAAATGATTAGTGCCAAGGCTCTAACTTACAAAAACAAGAACACTCAGGATTTACTTAAAATTCACCCTAGGGAATATCCGGTTTCCTTACAACTTTTTGGCAGTGAGCCAGAAGTTATGGCCGAAGCCATAAAGATGATTGAAGCCCACCCTTTTCAAATCCTAGATATTAATATGGGTTGTCCGGTTCCTAAAATCGTGAAAAACGGTGAAGGATCTGCTTTAATGTTGGAACCTAAAAAGGTCTATGAAATTGTTTCGGCCGCGGTCAAAGCAACGAACAAACCAGTTACGGTTAAAATCAGAAAAGGTTTTGACAAAGAGCATATTAATGCGGTGGAAATTGCAAAAATTATTGAAGAGGCAGGAGCTAGTGCCGTGGCTGTACATGGAAGGCTTCGAGAAGAATACTATAGCGGCGTGGCTGATTGGAAGATTATTCAAAAAGTAAAAGAAAGTGTTCACATCCCCGTTATCGGTAATGGCGATGTAACCACGCCCCAAAAAGCCCAGCAAATGTTTAAAGAAACCGGTTGTGATGGGATTATGATTGCTAGAGCAGCAGAAGGCAATCCTTGGATTTTTGCCCAGATGAATGCTTATCATAAGGAAGGAGTACTGTTAGAAAGACCTAGCAGGGAAGAGCTCATTGCCACCATGCTGCGTCATGGTCGCCTTTTAATTGAATATAAGGGAGAATATTTAGGAATTCGAGAAATGCGAAAACACGTATCTTGGTATACTAAAGGGCTAAAAGGATCAGCAAAACTTCGCGGCGAGATTAGCCAAATGGATTCCTATGAGAAGTTGGAAGAACTTCTTTACAAACAATTGACATTGTAGCGTATTGTCGTTATAATGTTTGAATTGTGAATAATATTAATTATAAGGGAGCGTTTATTTATGGAAGCAAAAAAGGCGATTTTAACCTATGCTGGTCTTAGAGCATTAGAAGAAGAACTAGAAACGCTAAAGGTTGTAAAACGTAAAGAAGTAGCTGGCAAGATAAAAGAAGCCAGAGAGCAAGGGGATCTCTCTGAAAATGCAGAGTATGACGCTGCAAAAGATGAACAAAGAGATATCGAAGCAAGAATAGAGCAAATAGAAGGTATTCTTAAAAATGCTGAAGTGGTTGTAGAAGATGAAGTTGAATACGATAAAATCAATGTAGGCTGTAAAGTCAAAGTGCATGATATGACCTATGATGAAGATATGGAATACAAGATAGTTGGGTCAACGGAAGCGAACTCTTTAGAAGGAAAAATTTCTAATGAGTCTCCTGTTGGAAAAGCACTTTTAGGCAAGAAGGTCAATGATATCGTTGACATTCAAACACAAGCTGGTGTTATGCAATATAAAGTACTTGAAATTGGACCGGCAATACAAGGTTAATTACCATAGAACCCCTCTAGTTGTAAGAGGGGTTTATTTCTTATAAAATGCTATTAAAAATTAGAAGGAGGCATAGTAAAAAGTGGGATCAGATAATAAAAACCAAAACAACGCAAAAGAACCAGATCTTAATCAGTTAAGAAAGGTGCGTAGAGAAAAACTTAAGGAACTTAGAGAAGCAGGAAATAACCCTTATGAAATAACTAGTTACGAGACCGATACACACACAACAGACATCAAAGAAAACTATGATGAATTTGAAGGAAAAGCAGTTTCTATTGCCGGTAGACTCATGCAAAAACGTGTCATGGGCAAAGCTTCTTTTTGCAATGTACAAGACCAAATGGGCAATATCCAATCTTATGTAGCAAGAGATGAAATAGGCGAAGATTCCTATAAAGCTTTTAAACGTATGGATATTGGCGATATTGTTGGTGTTAAAGGAACAGTCTTTAAAACTAAAATGGGCGAAATTTCTATTCATGCCACCGAAGTTAAACTATTAAGCAAGAGTTTACAAATATTACCAGAAAAATTCCACGGCTTACAAGATAGAGACCTTCGTTATCGTCAAAGATATGTAGATTTAATTATGAATCCAGAAGTACGCGATACTTTTACAAAACGTTCAAAAATTATTAGCTCTATTCGTCGTTTCCTTGATCAAAAAGGTTTCTTAGAAGTGGAAACACCAATGCTTGTAAATAATGCTGGTGGAGCAGCAGCTAGACCTTTTGAAACCCATTTTAATGCTTTAGGAGAAGACTTAAAGCTTCGTATTTCACTAGAACTTTATTTAAAGAGACTCATTGTTGGTGGCTTTGAAAAAGTTTATGAAATCGGCAGAGTATTTCGTAATGAAGGACTTGATACTAGACATAATCCCGAATTTACTTTAATGGAATTATACCAAGCTTATACCGATTATCACGGTATGATGGATTTAACAGAAGAAATGTATCGCCATGTAGCACAAGAAGTTCTTGGAAGCACCAAGATTTCTTATGATGGCGTAGAAATGGATCTTGGTAAACCTTTTGAACGCATCACAATGGTGGATGCCGTTAAGAAATATGCTGGTATTGATTGGAACGAAGTAGAAACTACCGAAGATGCTAAAAAATTAGCAACAGAGCGTGGTGTAGAATTTGAAGAAAGACATAAAAAAGGTGATCTTCTTTCTCTCTTCTTTGAAGAGTTTGCAGAAGAACATTTGATTCAACCAACCTTTGTTCTTGATCACCCAATTGAAATTTCACCACTTACGAAGAAAAAACCAGAAGATCCAAACTATGTAGAGCGTTTTGAATTCTTTATGAATGGTTGGGAAATGGCTAATGCTTATTCAG
>DXHJ01000188.1 GCA_019113475.1 Candidatus Dorea intestinavium
ATATACGTCCTGGTCGATCACGATGCAAGAACCCCACATAAGCGTCTAGTCCGACTGTTTCTAATGCTGCCGCAACATCATTAGCTAATAACGTATAAGCAAAAGATAACATCGCATTAACCTTATCAAGAGGTGGTCTTCTATTTCTACCAGAAAAATAAAATTTATCTTTTTGTTGAAGAATCATTTGATCAAAAATATAAAAATATCTATTTGCAGCTTGTCCTTCAATACCGCGCAGTGAGTCTAAATCTTCAATTGCTCTAATAACTTCAATAAAAGACTTTAGCTCATATGATACTTGTTTAAATAAAGCCGTATCAATTCTTAAACCATGATCACGCGTCATGCGCTCTAACATCCAACGCTGATTATATAGTTTTGCAACAATAAAATTACGTGCTATTTTGCAACTTTCAACAGTATCTTCAGAAACAAGATACTGTTTCTTACGCAAAACTACATTTCCTTTACTCTTGCCAATAACACGTCCACGATATCTACCACTAGCAGTCAAAAATACCAAAGAAATATTATTTTGCATACATGCATCCATTAGTGCAGGACTAGCACCAGCATATCCCATAGTCACTATTGATTCTAAATTATGAAGAGGAATTCGCCCTAATCTTTCCTCACCCTTAAGCACAACCACATTTGCGCCATCAAGAGAAAGATAAGTTTCAGGAGTCGTAATAAAAAGAGTATTTAATAACCTTCTCATTCCTGTAGTTTCCTCTCTAAATAATTTTTTACCGATTTATTTTTATTTAATTCCGGTAAGCAAATATCAAAAATTGAGCATCGTTTACAAAAACTACCCGTCTTTACCTTTGGTGTCCATTTCCGCTCAAAATAATGATGCATCTCTGCCACATTCTGTTTTAATTCTTCACGAATCTCATCTGTTAAAATAATTTCTTCCCGATGCTTAATTTCATTGTAATAAACATAACCAACATCAATTTTATTACACAATAACATTTCTTCCAAACACACAGCTTGTGCTGCTAGTTGTAAAGTATCAGATAGATCTTTTTTCGGTTTTCCTCGTTTATATTCAACTGGAACAACACGATATTTTTCCGGATAATCAAGGATAGCTATTCCATTGCTATCCTTGATTAATTCTACTACATCGCAAATACCTGTTACTCCTAATGTAAAAGAATGCACAGGCATAGCGCGAATAATTATTTTATCACCACGTTTTTCTCTAATTTCTGGTTGATCAGCTTTTTCATGCAATGCTTGCCCTTCTAATGTAAGAACATTTTCTTGCCATTGTTGTTCTATATGAATAAGAGACCATTGCCTTTTGCAAAACAAGAAATGTTGAATACCAGAAATCATTAAAAAGTCGTCTTCAGTATAAGCGTGCATAATCTTACTGCCCGTCTATTTCTTCCAATTCGATTCCCTCTAGTGGTGTTACCGTAATATTAAAATCAGCTACACTCCTAGGCCTATCAGTTTTAGCCTCAACTTCTACCGTCTTATGAACTTTAGCGGAAGAATATTTTCCTAATTTAGAAGGATGTTTCCACCAAAATACTTTTAATACTTCCATGCTACCATCAGGTCTTGCTGAAGAAGCATCATTTTCAAACAGTGTTCTAAGTGCCTCTTTTATTTTTAAAGCATCATCTTCTGTAAATCCTGTTTTTTCAGCTAATTGAACATTAATACTTCCATTAAAAACATATACGCCAAAATCTACAAAATGTTTAGTTCCCATCGTGTCTGATCCCTTTTTATCACCTGTAACGGAGTTAACACTCTTCGTAATTTGCATCGTAGTAATATCAATAGGAACCACACTAACTGCAGTTTGAATCGATACAGGCCCTCTCACGCCAACGGATAAATCCGATCCTTTAAAAGCAAATACTTGTCCAAAACTTCTAGTATCAATCCAATTTTCACAAGCTACTTGGGCATACTTGTCAGCATCTTTTGCTTTATCTTTTAAGATTTTAGCTAAATCTTCAATACCGTCAGCCCTATCTCTAAGGCTTTTATAGCCATCATCTACTCGTTCATTAGATTGCACGAAAATTTTCTCACCCATATCTTGCAAGCGATTACGCAATTTTCTTTTGATACATACATCAGATATTTCACCATAACCTTCGAAGTCTTGACGTGGACGATTACCATTTAAAGGATCACCATTCGGATTGGCATTTCTTACTGAAAAAACAACTGTAAAGTCAATTTTATTTGTTAATTGTCCCATTATAATTACTCCTTTTTCTCATCATTATCATTATCTTTTTCTTTTTTCTGATATAAATCATAACGTTGTTGATAATAACCCAATAAATATTTCCCGTTTAGTGGTTGATCACTATACTCGTCAAAAATAAATTTATCATTAATTTCATCAATAATACTTTTGTAGTATATACCCTTTATCCCTAATTTAGTTTGATACGGCACAAGATTTTTTTGAATAATATCCCAGGTTGTTAAAGGGTGTTTTGCAAAAGCGCTCATATAACGCAGTGCATTTGTTGGCCGATCTATCCTCTCTTGCATTAGTGCTCTATTTTCCAAAACATCTGCCACAGCAAGCATTCTCCCAAATAAATAATTTCGATCTTTTATGCCTTTATCTAACGCCATCGTAAACTCCTCCTTTTCATAATGTTTTTTCATAACTGCACACGCAATACTTAATTGTTTTTCCCATTCCCAACGTTCCATCGCTAATGGATTGGCAGTTCTATACAAAATACTGTTAACAAAATCAAGCGGTATTTTTTTGCGATCAACAACACATGGTAACAAACGCGCAACCGCACTTTTAATTAATTTGTCGCCAGCATTACTGCCATACGCAGTTCCCACTATATCTCTAGTCGACGGAGCACCATAAAAAATAATACGCTCACCATCTTTATTCTTACGATAGGAATGTCGCCAGCTACATGTTGTATGCCATTCCTTAATCCTATCAAGATAAAGTTCCTTATCCATTGTTCGGTAATAAACAATGGACATTCTACCTGGCGTTGCAGCATCAAGTACCATAATATAAACTTGGCTATGATAGTCTAAATTATTTTTATAACCATCAAGTGCTTTGCTTAATTCTCTAGCAAAATAACTATGAGTTGGGTCATCTTCAATTTCTTTTTTAGCTAAATCCAATAAATCATAAAGATCATCTTCCGGTAAAGGCAGATCCCCTACACTTTTATCACCATTTCTGCTTCCCCAAGTTAAAAATACTCGTCCATCAATAGTTTTACCCTGCTTAGTAATGAGCCATTTCAAAGCGTTATGTGCTTTTTGGGAAACTTCATAACTAACAGTAGCTACATCATTTTTATCGCTAAATCTACCTCGAAAGGTAAACCCTGTATTATCATTACCAGAAATAAGTTTTGCCATGTCGCCACCATAACGAAGTCGTGAAGCATGTTTGTCCGTACTAGGCAATACTTTTCCTGTTACATAGCAAAGTTTATCTTTCCCTAGTTTAGAAGAATAGAATTTTATATATAAATTATATAGCTTCTTATCTTCCCAAATATGTTTGATTGGATTTTGAGGATCACTAACATTGAATCGCACAAAAGCACTAAATTGATCTACTGACACCGATTTAAAGATTTCCGGTTTAGCACCATACTTATTTTCCAACTCTTTATTCCACTTACTTACCAGCTGATTATTGACAGCAAACAAGATGTTTTTTCTAACCAAATCTTCAATCAAATGCCCTTTTTTAATGTAATTATAAACGGCTTTTAATCTTGAATCAGTATATTCTGACTCACACCACTCTGCTAAATTATTTAGATAGTCTTGATAAGGATTCTGCCCTTTTTTAACTTTGCCACCAAAAGTCGCATAATCACCAGCTACATATTGTAACTTATCATGCAAAGCATGAGGGCTTGGAGCATTTGCACGAGTTGAAGAGTCTATAGTGCAAGGAATAAC
>DXHJ01000189.1 GCA_019113475.1 Candidatus Dorea intestinavium
TGGGTCGATTGGGGTCTTTTAAGCCCACTCTGCTTCTTTTAATCGCTTTTGCAACAGCAGTAACTGCCTCTTCTTGCCCAATCACTCTCTTATGTAAAGTAGCTTCCAGATTTTTTAGTCTTGTTCCTTCTGATTCTGTTAATCTCGTTACCGGAATTTTTGTCCACTGGGAGACCACTTCGGCGATATCTAGTTCAGTAACATCTAGTTCTTTTTCTTGATTTTTCTTATCAAAACGTTTTCTTGCTTGTTCTAATTTTTTCTCGTAATCTTCTTTTTCTTTTTTTATCTTACTTGCTTCTGCTAAATTAGAAAGTTTAATTTCTGCTTCTAATCTTCTAGTGGCATCAGCAATGTTTGCCTCTAATTCATAAAAACTAGCTGGTATCTTAAAGCCTCTTAAGCTAACTTTGGAACAGGTTTCATCCAAAACATCAATGGCTTTATCTGGTAAAAACCGATCATTAATATAACGATTAGACATTTCTACAGCTGCTTTTATAGCCTCATCCGTAATCCTAACCCGGTGGTGAGTCTCATATTTTGCTTTAATTCCTTGTAGGATAACACTACATTCTTCTGGTGTTGGTTCTTCAATGGTAATCGGCTGAAATCTTCGCTCTAGCGCTGCATCTTTTTCAATATGCTTTCTATACTCAGTGATTGTAGTTGCTCCAATTAATTGAATATCACCTCTTGCTAAGGATGGTTTTAATATATTAGAAGCATCAATGGCTCCTTCTGCTCCACCAGCGCCAATAATGGTATGTACTTCATCTAAAAAGAGGATAATATTTCCTGCTGCCTTAACTTCACTAATAAGCTTCTTCATTCTTTCTTCAAATTCACCACGATACTTAGATCCCGCAATCATACCTGCTAAATCCATAGTAAAGATTCTTTTTTCTTTCATTCCTTCTGGTACAATCCCTGAAGCAATTTGCATGGCTAGTCCTTCGATTACCGCTGTTTTCCCAACCCCTGGCTCACCTACTAAACAAGGATTGTTTTTTGTTCTTCTACTTAAGACTTGCATCAAACGACTAATTTCTTCTTTTCTACCAATAACCGGGTCTAACTTTCCTTCTGCTGCTAACTGAGTTAAATCCGTACCAAATTGCGAAGAAATACTATCAGGAGACTTACTACCTGGTAATTCACCGGCCATAGTTTCTTCCATAAAGGCTTTTGCATCTACTCCCGAAGCCACCAATATATCAACATAAATCTTCTTAAGATTAACACTTAAGGTGGTCAAAATCTTGGTTGCCACGCTATCACTTTCTTGCATTAAGGCAAGTAATAGGTGCTCACTACCAATTTCTTTTGAGTTAAATTCTTTAGCAATATTCTTGCTCGTTTCAATTACTTCTTCTAATTTGGGAGAAAAATCTGCTCTACCCCTTCCGGAAACTTGACCTACTGGAGCTACCAATTCTTTTATTATTTTTTGTATATTTGCTTCTAAAACACCGTTATTTGCTAATACTTGACCAGCAACACCAGAATAAGCTCTGCAAAGGCCAAGAAGCAAGTGTTCCGTCCCAACGTAAGGGTGTTTTTCCTCTTTGGCAACGACAACAGCTATATCTAATGCTTCTTTTGCTTGGTTTGTAAAATTCATTGTGCATCCTCCTATTTATTCTTTATATTGCTCAAATAATTCATTTATAATCTGTATAAAATCCTCTTTGGTTATATTTTTACACCTTCCTTTAGCTACAATCAAGGAGAGTGAGTCTCTTACTTCATACAAAAGCGCTTCTTTATTTGAATTAACACTTACCATAGCGCCCTTTCGATGATCTAAACTAATATAACCTTCTTTTTTTAATAAGGAATAAGCTTTGTTGACTGTATGCATATTAATTCCCAACAAATCCGCTAATTGACGAACTGAGGGCAAAGAATCCCCTTCTTTGATATCGCCATTGGCAATTTGTAAAATTATTTGATCTATTAGTTGTGCATAAATTGCTCTAGTACTATTAAAATCAATTTCTATTACCATATTTTATCCCCATTGTTCTATATGATATATAACAAAGTCTACCATACAAAAAAAGAACTTACAATTAAATGCAAATTCTTTCTATAAAGATTCTATAAAATGACTTTTTCTTGTCCAGGAAAAAGAGCATTCCCCAAATAGGAAATGCTCCTTTTTATTTTCTTAGAATAAAGTTTTTGGATCTGTATAAGTATAGCCATCAAAGCTTTCTTCTACAGCAAGACAAGTTAGTTTTCCATCATAGGTATTAACTGCTGAATAAATGTGTTGATCATCTTGACAAGCTTTTTCAAGGCCTTTATTAGCAATTTGTAAACCATAACTTAAAGTTGCATTATTAAGAGCAATTGTTGCTGTTCTTGGAACTGCACCTGGCATATTTCCAACACAGTAGTGAATAATTCCATCTACTTCATAAATAGGATCATCATGGTAAGTAACCTTTGTTGTTTCACCACAGCCACCTTGATCTACAGCAACATCAACAAATACAGCCCCTGGTCTCATTTCTTTTAAATATTTTCTTTTGAAAATCTTTGGAGCTGCTTTTCCTGGAATCAAGACAGCACCAACAACTACATCTGCATCTCTTACTTCATCTTCAATGTTTGCATCAGTTGATACAATTGTGTGAATTCTAGCGCCAAAAATGTCATCAAGATAAGCAAGTCTATTTAAGTTGACATCTAGTACTGAAACATCAGCTCCCATACCTACGGCGATTTTACATGCGTTAGTTCCTACAGATCCGCCACCTAAAATAACCACTTTTCCTTTTTTAGTTCCTGGTACGCCAGATAATAAAACGCCTTCGCCACCAAAAGTTTTCTCTAAGTATTTAGCGCCTTCTTGTACACTTAGTCTTCCAGCGATTTGACTCATTGGCGCAAGAAGTGGAGTGCCACCAAAACGGTCAATTAAAGTTTCATATGCTACACCTTTTACTTTCGCATTTAAAAGTGCATCTGTTTGTGGTTGATCTGCTGCCAAGTGAAGATAAGTATAAAGAATAAGTCCTTCTCTAAATAATGGATACTCTTCTGGAAGTGGCTCTTTAACTTTTACCAGCATGTCAACAGTTCCCCAAACTTCTTTAGCTGTATCTACGATTTTTGCTCCCGCTTTAACGTATTCCTCATCCATAAAGCCTGAGCCAATTCCTAGACCCTTCTCAACAAGCACTTCATGACCAGCTCCAACATACCCTTTTACTGCACCTGGTGTTAATCCTACACGAAACTCTTTGTTCTTAATTTCTTTTACACATCCTACTTTCACTCTTTTACCCTCCTACATACTCATTAGTTTCCATTAACTTCAAATGAATAATAAATGCCATTATTTCTTCCCCTTGAAAAATATTATTCATTTATTGTATAATTAGACTATCACAAACATCGAAGTTTTTCAATAAAAGTTTAAAAATTAACAAAACAGAATATAACTTTTTTACGAGGTGAAAGAATGAACGATTTAAGAGATTTAATTGCTAAGTCAAATTTAACCAAAACACAACATTTTATCGGAGAGTACATTTTAGATAATTCTGCTGATGTCTGCTTTATGACCTCTACAGAAATAGCAACTGCTTTATCCGTTAGCGAATCTTCTGTGATTCGTTTTAGCCGCTCCCTTGGCTTTATTGGCTTTAGTGAGTTTCAAAAATATTTAAGAAAAGGTTACCAAGATAAGGTATCTGATATCTCCTCTTCCATAACAAGCCCAGCCGAGAAATTTAGAAATCGTTCCAAACTTGGTAAAGACTCTAAGTTTTTACAAAAACATTTTAAAAATGTAGCCGAACATCTAGCCGAAATTTTTGTCGACAACAGCGTTTCTACCTTTCATGAAGCAGCAACTAAAATTATAGAAAGTGACAATAAATACATTTTGGCTTCTAGAGCAAATCAAGGTTTGGGAGACTTTTTTTATCTATACCTAACACAAATGCTTAAAAATGTGGATTTTGTCAGTGAAAGCGCAATGAGTCCCTTTGATCATCTTTGTCATATTACAAAAGATGATTGTTTGATTGCTTTTAGTTTTCCCAGGTATTCAAACACAGATGAACTAGCGGTGCAAATGGCCGCTGACGTTAATGCCACTATTATTGTTGTTACAGATAAACCAAGTGCCGCCCTAGCTAAGTATGCTACCGTTTTATTTACCGTTCGTTGTGATAGTAATACCTTCTTTAATTCCTTTATTGGCCCTCAGTTTGTCTTAGAAGCTCTTTTAGACACCATTAGCCGCAGTGTAAAGGGTATTGAAAAGCGCCTTAATTATATTGATTTGTATATGGAAAAAACAGGAGATTATTAAAGAAAAGCCAACGGTCAAATAAAGGACCGTTGGCTTTTCTTATTTTGCTTCTTCTATTGCTTTACCAATATCATCACGCATATATTTGTCTTTAAAATGTACCCAGTTCGTTGCTTCATAAGCATTTTTTCTCGCTTCTAATAAATCTTTTCCCTTTGCTGTTACGCCAAGAACCCTACCACCATTGGTAATAACATTTCCGTCCTTATCAAAGGTAGTGCCAGCATGAAAACAATAATATCCTGGGTGCTTATCAAACTCCTCTAAGCCTGTAATTGGATAACCTTTTTCGTACGCATTAGGATAACCACTAGAAGCTAGGACTACGCAGACTGTTGCATTATCTTCAAATTCTAAATCAATTTGTTCAAGAGTTCCCTTTACGCATGCTTCCATAACCTCAATAATATCATTTTTCATTCTTGGTAGAACTACTTGTGCTTCAGGATCACCAAATCTTGCATTATATTCTAACACTTTCACACCCGTACTAGTAAGCATTAAGCCAAAGAAAATAATTCCCTTAAAAGGTCTACCTTCTGCTTTCATCGCATCGACTGTCTTTTGATAAATATATTTCTCGCAAAATTCTTCTACTTCTTTGGTATAAAAAGGACTCGGTGAAAACGTACCCATACCTCCAGTATTAGGCCCTTTATCCCCGTTATATGCTCTTTTATGGTCTTGTGCTGAGGTCATTGTTTTAATGGTTTTGCCATCAACAAAGGAAAGTACTGAAACCTCTCTTCCCACCATAAATTCTTCGATTACAATTTCTTTTCCCGCATCTCCAAATTTTTTATCTAACATTAGCGTTTTAATGCCCTCTTTTGCCTCTGTAAGGGTCGTGCAAATTAGTACACCCTTACCAAGAGCCAAGCCATCCGCTTTTAAAACAATGGGAAACTGTGCTTTTTCAAGATAGGCAAGTGCTTTTTTAGCATCACTAAATTTCTCATATCCTGCTGTAGGGATGTCGTACTTTTTCATTAGATCTTTGGAAAAAGCTTTTGATCCTTCTAAAATTGCTGCTGCTTTATTCGGACCAAAAGTCGGGATGTTGGCCGCTTCTAAAAGGTCCACTAAGCCACCTACTAAAGGATCATCCATACCTACAATGCAAAAATCAATTTCTTCTTCTTTTGCAAAGTTTAAAATCTTATCAAATTCCATAGGATTAATTGCTTCACAAATAGCGAACTTCGCAATCCCCGCATTTCCTGGAAGGCAATAGATCTGTTCTACCTTTTTACTCTTACTTACACAATAAGCAATGGC
>DXHJ01000190.1 GCA_019113475.1 Candidatus Dorea intestinavium
GGTGGAATCTGGTTATGAGAATAAACCTAAAAAAGCAGTTTTATGCGTAGTTAGTCATCGAAAAGTTTACGCTATTAATGAAAAGATTCATGAAATTGATCCCCAGGCTTTTGTTACCATTTCTCAGATTAATGAGGTAAAAGGTCGAGGCTTTAGTATGGACCGAGTTCATTACGATGAATTAAAAATACAATAAGATTAAAAAAGCCTGAATTGAAAAAGTTTGGGCTTTTTTCAATCTTCATAAATACTTAATAATTAGTAAAGCATATCTTTTGTTTTATTAGTTATAGTAGAGGCTATAAGGAGTAGAAAAATGGGAAAAGTAATTGAAGTAAAAGAACTTTATAAACTCTATAAAGTAGGAGATGAAATAGTAAGAGCTTTAAATGGAGTGGATTTTTCCGTCAATAAGGGTGAGTTCTGCTCTATAGTCGGGACATCAGGATCAGGAAAATCTACACTTTTAAACATGCTAGCTGGGCTAGAAAAGCCAACCAAAGGGCAGATAATGATTGCTGGTAAGTCCATTGAAAAATTATCAGAAGAAGAGTTGATTGCTTTTCGCAGAGATCATGTGGGCTTTATCTTTCAATCTTTTCAGTTATTGAGTTCTTTAAATGCACTGGAAAATATAGCACTACCCTTAAGCTTTATGGGGATGGCTAAAGATAAGAGAGAAAAGAAAGCAAAAGAAATGATCCAACTAGTAGGCTTAGCAAAACATCAAAAACATTTGCCAACGCAGATGTCGGGAGGACAGCAACAAAGAGTAGGGGTAGCAAGGGCCTTAGTGGTTAATCCAGATATTATTTTTGCCGATGAACCAACAGGAAACTTAGATTCAAATACTTCTAGAGAAATTATGGATTTAATGAAAAAGGTAGTAAAAGAACAAGGAAAAACAATTATTATGGTAACCCATGATGATAATTTAGCAAAAGAAGCAGATAAGATTATTCGCATTAAAGATGGAAACATTATTAGTATCAAGGGAAATGAGGAGGATTAGAAGGTGAAAAAAGGAAACAAAATTTTGGCAATACTTATGCTGGTAGTTTTTATGACGGCCTTATTGCCGCTGGAAGGAAAGGCTAAGGCTAATCCCTTAGAACTAACTACAGAAAATGGGTCAGTACCAGAGATTGCCGCAGGCACTACCCATAAGTTGGCTTTAAACTTAAAGAATGTCTCAGAAGAAGAATATAAAAATATAAAAGTTTATCCGATTATAGCAGATGAAGCTAACTGGCCATTTATTACGGATAAGCAAAGTTACTCCCAAGTAATCAGCAAAATAGTGCCGGGTGAAATAAAAGACGCCACTTTTAGTTTAAAAGCCAAAGAAAATATTGAAAGCAAACGCTATGGCATCTTAGTAGGAGTGGCTAAAGACGATGAAGAACTTTTTCAACAAGTGATTTATGTTAATGGTAAAGCCAAAAAAGAAGAGCCTAAGGAGGAAGAAAAAGCAAAAGAGGAACCAGAAATAAAAGAGGAAGCCCCTCAAGTAGAAGAACCTTCTTATGACTCGGGTGCAACTTTTAGTACGGGAGAATATGTGGCTACCGGTGAAGAAAACGGCAATGCTTCTATTCCTAGGGTAATTGTAACCGGATTTAGTACCAATCCTGGGACGGTAAATGCGGGTGGTGATTTTGTCTTAACGGTAAACTTAAAAAATACCTCAACGACAACGAAGGTAGCTAATTTGCTTTTTGATTTTGAAGCCGAAGGCGAAGGAAGCGATGAACAAACAAGCGGTCCAGCCTTCATTCCTACTTCTGGCAGTAGCTCCGTTTATTTAAAAGAGATTGGGGCAAATGGAACGGCAAATATTAAGATCTCCTTGCATTCAAAAGCTGACTTGGTTAATAAACCCTATGGATTAAGTCTAGCTATGAAATATGAGGATAGCAGTGCTACGCAAATAGAAGCAACTTCTAGTCTGTCAATTCCTGTTAGTCAAAAAGCCCGCTTTGAATTATCCGAGTTTGAACTCTCACCAAATGAAGTTGGCGTCGGCGAAGAGGCCAATATTATGTGTAACTTATACAACATGGGCA
The DNA here is from genome assembly GCA_019113475.1 of Candidatus Dorea intestinavium. GTDB lineage: Bacteria > Bacillota > Clostridia > Lachnospirales > Lachnospiraceae > Aequitasia > Aequitasia intestinavium. The sequence continues at coordinate 2,067 of DXHJ01000190.1, forward strand.
GGATAAAACTCTATAATGTTAAGGCTGTTTTTGAAGGAGACACCATTAAAAAGACTGAGACTTTTGTGGGTAATGTAGAACCTGGTAGTACAGCCTCAATTGATGCCATGCTAACCGGAAAGAAAGAGGGCAAGTCAGAAATCAAAATGACCCTTACCTATGAAGACGAGGCAGGCAAAGTAGAAAAGATGGAGAAAACGCTAAAGTTTTCAGTGATTAAAGCGGTGGAAGAAACTACAACAGACTTAGCAGTAGAAAAACCGACTTCAAGTAAAGGTAAGCTTTTACCGCTTTTATTGTTGGTGGTGATTATTGTGGCAGTTATTGTAATTTTCCTTAAAAAAAAGAAGAAAAAGAACCTAGGAAATGAAGAGGAGGAGTTATTAGATGAGATTAACGGATCTACTAAAGATTAGTTTTTCTAATTTACGCAGAAGAAAGCTAAGAAGTTTTCTCACCATCCTTGGAGTTGTAATAGGAACTTCATCCATTGTCATGATGATTTCTCTAGGGCTAGGATTGCAACAATCATTATATGAAGATGCCAATCAATCAGGCGGCTTGACGAATATTTCTGTGACCGGAGCTGCAGTTGGTGATAACAATAATTATTTCGCCAGCTCCCAGGAAGAAGAATCCAATAAATACATTAGCGATAAAACGGTTCAAGAATTAGCAAAACTTAATCATGTAGTTCTTAGCAGTCCCTTTTATCAATTGAATTGTGTGATGTTGAAAGGCAATTATGAGGGCTATGTGGATCTTTATGGTACTACGGAGGAAGCCTTAAAAGCGAAAAACTTAGAGCTTGCCTTTGGAACTTTGCCACCGCCTAGTGGCAGATTATCTTTCGTTTATGGAAATGGACTTTTGACGAACTTTACTGAAAAAGGAAGCAACAAAGGATTTTATGAGACGGGGACGCTGCCCGATATTGATTTAATGAAGGATACCCTATTTTTAGTAATGGATAGTGCTAGTTATAGTAATAGTCAAGAAGTTACCAACAATGACACTGCCAACGAGAGCAATCAGGAAAATGTCAAAAAACCGGTCAATAAGATGGCCGTTAAAGCAAGTGGGGTGATTAAAGGCGGAATCAATGATTACACCAGTTATTATTCTAGCGCTTTTTGCAATATCGATGTTTTAAAAAAGACCTTAAAAACTCAGTTTGGTAATAGTATCATTCCCGGCCAGCCCACCACCAAAGGGGGAAAACCTTATAAAGAGTTTTATTATACCGGAGCAGAGGTAAAGGTTGATGATACTAAAAATGTAGATGAAGTGGCTAAAGTAATTCGAGAAATGGGCTATAGTGCTTCGACTAATCAAGAATATCTAGACAGTATGAAAAGTCAATTTGTGATTATCCAAGCCGTTCTTGGGGGTATTGGTGCTGTTGCCTTGTTGGTGGCAGCAATAGGAATTGCTAATACGATGATGATGTCAGTGTATGAAAGGACGAAAGAAATAGGGATTATGAAAGTCCTTGGCTGCAGTCTTAAAAATATTAAAAGAATGTTTTTATATGAGGCAGCAGGGGTAGGGATTATAGGCGGATTTTTGGGCTGCTTTTTAAGCTACCTCCTATCGTTTGGTATGAATAAAATTGCTGCTAGTGTTAAAGGAATCGATACTATGAGAATTTCTTATATTCCCGTGTGGTTAGCCTTAGTAGCTATGGGCTTTTCGATGATTGTAGGAATTGTAGCCGGACTTCTCCCAGCGCTTAGAGCGATGAAACTTAGTCCTTTAGCCGCAATCAGAAGTGAATAAACTTAGTAAGTGGTCATCTTTTTAGATGGCCACTT
>DXHJ01000025.1 GCA_019113475.1 Candidatus Dorea intestinavium
TAGAATTCAGACAGGCGAAAAGGTTTCACTTTTGATTGATAAAGAAAGAAGAGCTTTAACAGCAAGAAACCACAGTTGTACCCATTTACTCCATAAAGCGTTAAAGATGACGTTAGGAAACCATGTAGAGCAAGCCGGTTCTTATGTGGATCAGGAGAGACTACGTTTTGACTTCACTCATTTTGCCGCCTTAACAAAAGAAGAAATCAAACAAATTGAAAAAATTGTTAACAAAGCAATTAGTGCTGATTTAAAAGTTCGTGTGGAAAATATGAACATTGAAGAGGCTAAAAAAACGGGTGCAGCTGCTTTATTTGGAGAAAAGTACGGAGATGTTGTCCGCGTTGTAACAATGGGAGATTTTTCTAAAGAACTATGCGGCGGAACTCATGTGGCTAATACAGGGTCTATTATGGCTTTTAAAATAATATCAGAAACTTCAGTTGCTGCTGGCGTAAGAAGAATTGAAGCTTTAACTTCAAAAGGTCTTCTTGATTATTATAATCATTTAGAGGAGGAACTTTTTGCAGTGGCTAACGCAGCAAAAGCCACACCTGAACAACTTTTAGAAAAAGTTCAGCATTTGGTAAAAGAAAACAAAGCGAAAGCTCACGAAATTGATGCTTTAAAAGGCCAACTTGCTAAAGATTCTTTAGGCAATATTGAAGATCAAGTGGTAAGAATAGATGATTTTTCTTTCTTAGCTGCAAACGTAGAAAATACCGATATGAATGCGTTAAGAGATTTAGGCGATCAGTTAAGAAATAAAATTGGCGACGGTATGGTTGTGCTTGCTTCTGACAATGAAGGCAAAGTAAACTTAATTGCTATGGCAACAAAAAAAGCTTTAACAGCAGGTGCGCATGCCGGTAATTTAATTAAAGAAGTTGCCAAACTAGTAGGCGGCGGTGGTGGTGGCCGACCAGATATGGCACAAGCAGGTGGCAAAAATCCGGCAGGTATTGAGGAGGCTTTAGTAAAAGCTCAAGCAGTATTTAAAGATCAAATTACCGAAAAGTAAAAAAATATAGTTGACAGAACTTCTCTCTGCTAGATATACTATTTTTAATAGAAAATGGCAGATAAAGTGATGCTTACCAAGAAGATTTAAGAGGATATGGATCATGTTTTAAGGATTCGTATCCTCTTTTTTTATCTCATTTTATCGGTCAAATAGGGGATAAATATAAATAAGGGGGAAAAAGTTTGGAAAAAAACAAAGAGTTAAAAAAGAATTTAGGGGTTAGTGCGGCAATGGCAACCGTTATTGGTTCAGTAATAGGATCAGGCGTATTTTTTAAGCCACAAGCTATTTATACGGCGACAGGGGGAGCACCGGGACTTGGTATGATTGCCTGGATAATTACTGGCATAGCAAGTATTTGTGCCGCCTTAACCTTTGCTGAAGTTGCAATTATGATTCCTAAAACTGGTGGCATGGTTGCTTATTTAAAAGAAATCTATAGTCCGATGGTGGGCTTTTTGGCTGGCTGGGTTCAATCGCTACTTTTTTATCCGGCGATGATAGCAGCATTAGCAGTAGCCTTTGCGCAGCAAACAGCATTATTCATTGGTCATAATGGTTTTACAGCACCACTCTCCATTGGTGCAATTATTCTGATTATTTTATTAAATAATATGGGATCAAAAGTTGGTGGCGGAGTTCAAGTCGTTTTTACAGTTTGTAAACTAATTCCACTGATTATCCTGATGATCTTTGGTTTTGTTAAAGGTGGGGGTGGGAATCCTATCTTTACTCCGATGGTGGGAGAAGGACTAAATCCTGCCTTTGTTTTAGGTCAACTGATGGTGTCAGTATTATTTGCTTTTGAAGGCTGGACTAATGTAGGGGCTATTGCCGGAGAAATGAAGAAGCCGGGTAGGGATTTACCCATTGCTATTGTTGGAGGCGTATCGGTTATTATGGCTGTTTATTTTATTATTAATGTGGCCTACCTACAAGTTCTACCAGCTAATGAACTAGCCAATATTACAGCTCCGGCTTCAGCAGTAGCAATTAAACTTTTCGGTGATGCTGGTGGAAAGGCAATTGCAGTAGGGATTATGATTTCTGTGTTTGGAGCTTGTAATGGCTTTGTTTTATCGGGGTCTAGGGTTGTTTATTCGCTAGCAAAAGATGGGGATTTACCTTTTAGCAAAAGTCTAGCAAGAATTAATAAGGCTCAGGTGCCAACTAATTCAATTATTTTGGTAGGTTTTATTGGCGGTATTTATGCTTTATCAGGTCAGTTTAATCTTTTAACAGATTTAGCAGTTTTTGCTAGTTGGAGTTTTTACACCTTAACTTTTATGGGAGTTATGAAGCTTAGAAAAGATCGCCCAGATGCAGTTAGAACTTATAAAGTGCCTCTTTATCCGTTTGTTCCACTTTTAGCAATTATTAGTGGTATCTATGTAGTTTTAAATCAAATTTTTATGGCCGGACTTAGAGCAACGATTCTTTCACTTTTAAGTATTGGACTAACTTTAGTAGGATTACCGGTCTATTATTACCTTTTACGAAAGAAAAAGAGCTTAATTGAGAGGAAAACTGAAAAAAAGATTGACGTAGCTTGAAAATATGATATAATTTTACTAGTGCAAAAATATACCCAAACAGTCGTATGATGCACAATATAGGACTGGAGGGAGGTTAGGTGTGAGACGATGTCAAATGTAATTGTAAAAGAAAACGAATCTCTTGACAGTGCTCTACGCAGATTCAAAAGAAACTGTGCCAAAGCAGGTATCCAACAGGAGATACGTAAAAGAGAACACTACGAGAAGCCAAGCGTAAGACGTAAGAAAAAGTCAGAAGCGGCTAGAAAACGTAAATTTAATTAATGTGCAAATAAAAGAATAAAACAGGATGTCTAATAGACATCCTGTTTTGTTGTTTAAAGAAGATGATGTAAAAGAAATTTTTGATAGATCCGACCAATTGGCAGACCAACCACATTATTATATTCACCTTCGATGGCTTTTACGTGTTTAGCAAAAGAACCTTGAATGCCATAGCTGCCGGCTTTATCGAAAGGATCACCACTATCAAGATAAGTTTTAATATCAAAACTATCAATGGGATAAAAAGTTACTTTTGTGCTCTCACAAAAAGTAAGGGTCTTTTTTTGGTTATTTTCTAACCAAATCATGGTTACACCGGTATAAACTTGGTGGGTTCTATCTTGCAGAAGAGCAATCATATTGTAAGCATCGTCATAATCGCTAGGTTTTTGTAAAATTTCATTATTGTAGGAAACCACAGTATCAGCACCTAACAAGAGATCATTATGATTAATTCCTTTTTTAAAAATTTCATTTGCTTTTTCATAAGATAAAGATTTTACTAATTCCTGTGGATTCGTACAAGTTATTGCGCTTTCATCGATATTTGCAGGTTGAACTTTAAAATCAAAGCCAGCCATTTTAAGTATTTCTTTTCTTCGTGGAGAAGAAGAGGTTAAGATAAGATTCATGGGGGTCTCCTTTATGCTATTGAATAACTAGATACTTATCTAGTATAATAGATATGATTATAAACGAAAAGGGAGAAATGACAATGTATGTTAGTGAAATTAGAACCAAGGCTCCACGAGATGGAGAAAGAACAAAATTAGAACTAATGATGTATGATGCTCTGGAAAAACTGGGAATTGCCTATGAACATGTCGATAATGACGAAGCATATACAATGGAAGAGTGTGCAAAAGTAGATGAAGTAATCGGAGCCCAGATTCGTAAAAATGTCTTTTTATGTAATCAAAAAAAGACCAGTTTCTTTTTACTTGTAATGCCAGCGGATAAACCTTTTGACACGTCAGCTTTTAGCAAAAAATTAGGTGTGTCGCATATGTCGTTTGCCCCAGAAGATAAAATGATGGAGCATTTAGGAACAGTACCAGGATCAGCTTCTGTAGCCGGAATTTTAAATGATTTAGATGACTATGTACAAGTAATTGTTGATAAAGAAGTAGCGGAAGATGAGTGGTTTGCTTG
>DXHJ01000026.1 GCA_019113475.1 Candidatus Dorea intestinavium
CAACAAGGAACAATTGATGGTCAAGAAAACCCTATTGCTGTGTTTGAATCTTCCAAATTTTCAGAAGTTCAAAAAAATATACTCATGTGGGATGGAATCCAAGATACTAATATATGGTTAATGTCACAAAAGACATTAGATAAGTTACCAAAAAAAGATGTAGATATTATAAAACAGTCAGCTACAGAAGCTTTGAATTGGGGTGATGAATATTTATCCCAAAATGAGAAAGAACTAATTAAGGGATTAGAGGAAAAAGGAGTAAAATTCACATTTTTAAACGAAGAAGAGAAGCAAAGATTTAAAGATGTATCGGAGAAAATGGTTAATAGTTATGGAAAGATTATAGGAAAAGATGTTGTAGAGCTTTTTCGAAATCATGAGAATTAAATTGGAGGGTAGAAATGGATACTAAAAAAGGAATTTTAAGGAATTTCATTAACAATTTTGAAGAGTACTTGTGTTCGATAGCGTTAATTATTATGGTGATCGTAACATTTGTTAATGTTTTTTCTCGAAAAATATCATGGATAAATTTATCCTTTAGCCAAGAACTAGTTACAACAATGTTCGTGTGGGTTTGCTGTTTAGCAGCAGCAAGTGCATTTAAAGACGATTCTCACATGGGTTTTTCTTTTCTAACTGATAAATTAAAAAATGGGGCAAAGAGACTTCATACATTATTTCGTATAATAATCATTAGTTTAAATTATTTGATATGGGTTTTTTGGGGATTTATAATGGTTATTAGACAATATGAATATGGTTTAAAAACAGGAGTACTCGAGATGCCTAGTTGGCTTATAGGTTTAGCTATACCTTTGTCAGGAATTTTTTCTATTGTCAGACTTCTACAATTTGAGTATAAAAAGAATAAAATCAAGGAGGTGGCAAATCAATGAATGGAGTAGGATTTTCAGCTTTAATTTTATTTGTGACTCTTGTGATCTTTATTTGCTTGAATATACCTATTTCCATATCATTAGGTCTATCAAGCGCAATAACACTATTGGTTACTGGGTGTCCTCTTGGAGTTATTCCTTCTATGATGCAGGCGACGGTACAAAAATTTTCACTTCTAACAATTCCTCTATTTGTCTTTGCTGGTGCTCTTATGGATAAAGGAGGAATATCAAAGAGATTAATTAATCTTGCTGACAATATTTTAGGTTCTGTACATGGAGGATTAGGTTTTGTTTCAGTTCTTGGAGCATTATTTTTTGCAGCTATATCGGGATCAGGAACAGCCACGGTAGCAGCTATGGGGTCTATTCTAATTCCAGCTATGATAAAACAAGGATATGATGCAGGCTTTTCCAGTGCACTTTCTGCCATTTCAGGATCATTAGGAACTGTTATTCCTCCTAGTATAACTTTCATTATTTATGGAATGATAACAGGAGAATCTATTAGTAATTTATTTCTAGCTGGAATCATTCCAGGTATTATATTTGCAGCCATGCTATGTATTACAGTCTATGTTGTATCGAAAAAAAATAATTGGAAAGGTGTTACCGAACGAGCAGATGCAAAGACAATACTTAAGTCTTTTCTCGACGCTTTACCAGGATTTTTAAGTCCTGTCATTGTTTTAGGAGGTATATATTCGGGCATATTTACCCCAACAGAAGCTGCTTCTGTGGCAGTTGTATATAGCTTTATTGTAAGTACTCTTATCTATAAAGAATTGACATTTGAAAAGTTTAAAGAAACCTTATTTAATACGGCAAAAACGACGGGAATCATTCTATTAATTATTATGAATGCTGGAATTTTTTCATGGGTACTTACACAGCAAGGGATAGCAGCAGCTTTAACTGAGTTTGCTATTAGTCTTTCAGTCAACAAATACATTATGCTAATAATTATTAATATTGTATTTTTGATTGCTGGCTGTGTAATGGATAATACTAGCGCATTATATATTCTTGTTCCAATTATTCTTCCTATAGCACAAGCATTAGATATAAATTTAATTCATCTAGGTGTTATCCTAGTGTTAAATCTTTCTATTGGACAAGTAACTCCTCCAGTTGGACCTAATCTTTACGTGGCAGCTGATATTGGAAAAGTGAAATTTGAAGACATATGTAAGAAGATTGTACCATTAATTCTAATGTCTATAGTAGCGTTGTTGGTCATAACCTTTGTGCCGTGGTTGACAACTTGCCTAATCAAGTAGTTCATTGTGTAAAAAACCAGATTGTTGTATACTTCTTATAAATAAATACAAAGGATGAATGTTATGAACATAAATGAACTGATGAAAAATTCACTGGCAAAAAAGTCGGTAGTTGAACAAATTGTAGACAGTATTACAGATGTGATTATAAGTGGCGATCTTGCTCCTGGCGATAAATTACCGACAGAAAATGAGCTATGTGATACGTTTCAGGTGGGGAGGAATTCGGTTAGAGAGGCAATTAAGATTCTTGAAGCCTATGGGGTTGTTGAGATAAGGCGAGCCGAAGGAACTTTTATTAGTAAGAAATATAATTACAAAATGCTATATCCGGTCATTTATGGAATTATTCTCCAAAAAGATGCCCAAGATCAAGTGGTATCGCTTAGAAAGGTAATGGATATAGGAGTTTTACGTGTTGCAATAAATATTATTCAAGAAAAGGATATTGACTTATTAAAGAAAACTGAAGAAGAGATGCGTCTACAATTTGATAATCCTAGTCCTAACTCAGAGCTCATTTATAAACTAGACACTAAATTTCACTCGATCATTACCGATATATTAGATAATCAAATACTAGATAGTATCGGGTATTATGTTGATCAAATCACGAGAAAGTCAAGAATTCTTACGATTACCAAAATTATTGAAGAAAAACAAACTGAAAAATTTCTTGATTTACATAAAGCGATTATTGAAATATTAGCAAATAAAGAGACAGAAAAAATAGATAAAATTGTAAATGAACATTATCAATTTTGGAACAATAAGTAGAACTCTTCTTTTAATAGAAAGAGGTATAATTTGAGTAAAAAAATATTAATATCAGTTGCACCAGTGGCAGCAACTGACACTGACATTAATCCTAATAAAATTGCGGATGATGTTATTAAATGTGCCAAAGCAGGTGCCGCTATGGTGCACCTACATGTGAGAGACAAAAAGGGCAAGTTAACTGCTGATTTATCCGTCTTAAAAGAAACTTTAGCTTTAATTAGAAAAGAATCGGATATTGTCATTGAAGTTTCAACTGGCGGAGTATCAGACCTAACCATTCAAGAGCGGTGTGCTCCTTTATACGATGAAGAAGTAGAGGCCTGCTCCTTAAATGTCGGATCTACAAATCTAGGCGACAGTGTTTATCAAAATCCTTTGCCTGATGTCCGCTATTGTATCGAAGAAATTAAAAAGAACAATAAAGTGCCAGAAGTAGAAGTTTTTGAAATAGGACATATTAATACCATGGTAGAACTTGGTAAGCACTTTAACCTGGAAGATCCCCTTTATACAGTGGTTCTAGGGCACCCTGGCGAAGCACCTGCTACCCCCAAGGCCTTAATGTCTATGTGTCAATATTTACCAGAAAAAGCCAGATGGGGAATTACCCATGCTTATCGAAAAGACTATGAGATAATAAGCGCCGCACTAGGTTTAGGAGCACAAACGGTTCGAATCGGATTTGAAGATAGTAATTATCTTGATAAAGACCACACGGCTAAGTTTAATGCGCCGCTTGTGGAAAAAATAGTCACTCTCTTAAAGGCGATGGATTTAGAACCGATGAACCCAGCAGAAGCCAGAAAATTCTTAGGAGTAAATAAAGGGGCATAGGATGAGAAAAGAAGACGATATTATTCAGAGTGAATTAATGGCATTGATAGCTGATTATAATGGTAAAATCATTGTTTTAGATGATGATCCAACCGGTGTTCAAACGGTGCATGATGTTTACGTCTATACAGATTGGTCTATCGATAATATAAGAAGAGGGTTTAGAGAAGAAAATAAATTATTTTATATTTTAACTAATTCGCGAAGTTTTACAAAAGAACAAACGACGATCTGCCATAATGAAGTGATCACTAATGTAGAAATTGTTGCCAAAGAAGAGGACATAGACATTATTATCATTAGTAGAAGTGACTCAACCCTTAGGGGTCATTATCCCTTAGAGAATGAAATTTTGAAAAAGGGG
>DXHJ01000191.1 GCA_019113475.1 Candidatus Dorea intestinavium
GTTGGAAGCTGGAAATAATGAGGTGGCTAAATGCAAAAAAAACTTATTACAGCATATTGTGGTGATAAGGAAGTGGTGAATGAGGCGATTTTAGGTTTATGTATTTTAAATGGAAGTGAAGAAAAAACATCTATTATTGTAGAACTTCTTGGAGAAAAAAACCAAGAGTGTGAAACGATATTTAGAGAGTTTGAAAACCAGATTAAATATTTAAGTTTTGGGAAGCCAGATTCTCTAACATTAATGAATGCTTATAATTTTGCAAAGAAGGTATTAACTACTGCAGAATGTCACATCCTAATTTTGAAAGATATCATCGATATCTTAAATCAGGGTCTTATCCATTATGAAGAGTTTATACAACTTCTAGAGTGTAAAAAAGAAGAGGTAGAAATTGTCATAACAGGCAGTCATTTAGATGAAAACTTATTGTCGTTTATTCAGAAAAATATATCAATACGCGTTGACAAGGTAATTTAATAATGATATAGTTATATTAAATTTAATAGTATTTTGGTAGAGGTTGCGTGGTTCATCAGTACACCATTGGATATATCAGGTATAGAAGAAGATGGTCAAAAGGGAAATACGCCGAAGGAATCGTTGTCCTGTTACAATAATTCTTGGGTATATAGTGAAGAACTATATAACTGTCATCTAAAGGATGGAGTGCTATCTAAAGATTCAGTGAAATTAGTTGAATATGTATACTTTAGAGGTGAACTTCATTGGTCGCCTCTTTTTTTGCACTAAAATGATGGTAAGAATATAATACAGAGTAAAGAAAAAAGTTCCCTTCGCATTTTATTAGAGGGATAATAAAGGAGGATTCATTATGGCTTTATTTACAGGCGCAGGTGTTGCTATCGTAACACCATTTAAAGAAAATCAAGAAGTAAATTTTGAAAAATTAGGGGAAATCTTAGAAAATCAAATCACTGGTGGAACAGATGCTATTATTGTCTGTGGTACTACAGGAGAAGCATCTACGATGACCCATGAGGAACATCTTGAAGTTATAAAATATACCGTTGATAAAGTAAATAAAAGAATTCCAGTGATTGCTGGAACAGGTTCTAATTGTACAAAAACCGCTATTTTTCTATCTCAAGAAGCTCAGTCTGTAGGTGTAGACGGTGTATTAGTGGTAACCCCATATTATAATAAAGCGACACAAAAGGGATTGATTGCTCATTTTACAGCCATTGCAAATTCTATTGATCTGCCAGTAATTTTATATAATATTCCAGGTCGAACTGGATGTGGTATGACTGCAGAAACCATTGCTACACTATACAATGAGGTGGATAATATTGTCGGAATTAAAGAAGCAACAGGAGATATAGGCCATATTGCTAAAATTATGCAATTGACAAATGGTAAGATCGATCTTTATTCTGGTGATGATAATCAGGTTGTGCCACTACTTTCTTTAGGAGGTAAGGGAGTGATTTCTGTATTATCTAATATTGCTCCGAAAGAAACACATGATATTGTTGAGAAATATTTAACTGGAGATTTAAAAGGAAGTTTAGATTTACAATTAAAAGCACTTCCTCTTATCGATGCTTTATTCAGTGAAGTAAATCCTATTCCAGTAAAAAAGGCAATGAACTTAATGGGAATGGAAGTGGGATCTTTAAGAGCTCCTTTAACAGAGATGGAAGAAGAACACGTGCCAGGTTTGAAAAAGGCTATGGAAGAGTTTGGCTTAACAGTGGTAAAATAGAATTAAAAAGATACTAGAATCAGATTTTGCAATGGCTTCTTGTATGTTCTTTGGAATGAAAAAGATAAACGGTAAAATAGAAACGAAAGAAGGATGTGACAAATATGATAAAAGTAATCATGCATGGTTGTAATGGTAAAATGGGGCAGGTTATTACAGGACTTGTACAAGAGGAAGAAGGGATGGAAATCGTTGCAGGCATTGATGTTTGGGATGGTATTACAAATCCTTATCCTGTGTTTACTAATATTCACGATTGTAATGTAGCAGCAGATGTTATCATTGATTTTGCCTCAGCAAAGGCAGTGGATAGCTTATTAGATTATAGTGTTGACAGAAACATACCAGTTGTTTTATGTACAACTGGTATGTCAGAAGCACAGTTAGATTATATTAAAGAATGCAGTGAAAAGGTTGCTATTTTAAAATCAGCGAATATGTCTGTTGGAATCAATACCTTAATGAAGGTCTTACAAAGTATTTCTGGAGTTTTAAAAGACGCAGGTTTCGATATTGAAATTATTGAAAAACATCATCGCTTAAAAGTGGATGCGCCTAGTGGAACGGCTCTTGCTTTAGCAGATGCCATTAATGAATCTGTAGGTAATACTTATACTTACCAATATGATCGTTCTAAAATAAGAGAACCAAGAGCAGATAACGAGATTGGTATTCAAGCTTTAAGAGGTGGTACCATTGTAGGCGAACATGATATTGTATTTGCAGGAACAGATGAAGTCATCCAAATGAGTCACACTGCTTATTCAAAAGCGATTTTTGGAAAAGGTGCTATTCAAGCGGCTAAGTTTCTAAAAGGAAAACCAGCTGGATACTATGGAATGGAAGATGTTATCTCATAAAAATTACCAAAAAATTCTAAAAATAGAAAGAATAAATCTCTCTCCTTTGGAGCATATTACTTATAAAGAGCAAAGGCATGCTTTTTATTACAGAAAAAAAGGAGAATGATGATGAAACAGGTAAAAAAATTAGGTCTACTATTGTTACTTACCATTACTATGATGACAGCATGTACAACAAAAAACAATGAAACAGAAAATGTAAACGACACAAAAGAGACAAATATAAGAGAGACAAACAAGGAAACAATAAAAGAGACTACAAGAGATACTACAACAAAAGATACTACAGATCATACGAATGATGGTGTCATTGGTGAAATTGGAGAAGATGTTATAGATGGTGTAGAAACCATCGGTGAAGATATAAAAGAAGGTATTCAAAATACGGAAACTGAAAATAGAGAGACCAGATAAATAGAATACACCCCAAAGGTGTTGCAAAGGAAAGATTGCTTTTGCAGCATCTTTTAAGGGTAATGATCTAAGTGCTATTTTATCTTTATCAGAAAAGAAAGGTTCGGGATATGAAGTTTAGACCTTGCATTGATATACATAACGGACAGGTAAAACAAATAGTAGGTGGCAGCTTGCTAGATAGAGGAAATGAAGCAGAAGAAAATTTTGTTTCCCAACAGGACGCCACGTTTTATGCAAAGCTATATAAAAGCTATGGTTTAAGAGGCGGGCATATTATCTTATTAAATTCTGAACATAGTGAATTTTATAAAAAGACGAAAGCCCAAGCATTAGCTGCATTGAGAG
>DXHJ01000192.1 GCA_019113475.1 Candidatus Dorea intestinavium
ACATGTTAAATGATAGCTTTGAAGATGAATTTGAAGAAGATGATGATGACATGGGAATTATTAACTTAGATGATACAGACGACTTTGATGTTTTGGATGATTTTGAAGAGAATAAAAAGCCGGCAAAGAAACCAACCAAACCATCTTTCGTTGATAGCGATACAGATTTTATTGATTTAGATTAGATTAAATGGGACGCCTAAGGCGTCCTATTTTTGTAGTAAATAAACGTTTTTTTTTCAAATTTGGTTCACATTTTTAACACAACTAATCGTTAGAATAGCATTATAAGATAAATAAAGAGAGGAGCTTATAATTATGGATAACAATTATTATTATGAAATGCCAAATGAAAATAAAGAACCGGAACATGAACCCAAGAAAGAAAAAAGGAAGGCCCCATTATGGGTAAAGTTTTTAAGCCTAGGACTTGTTTTTGGTTTGAGTGCCGGATTAATATTTGGCGGCACAAATATAGTACTATCAAGGTTAGTAGGATCTAAGAATAGTGCAATTACCTCTAAGGTAGGAACTACAGAAACAAAAGATTCAGCAACAATTACTTCAGGAAGTGGTAAAACAGTAAGTTCAGATATTGCGGATATTACAAAAAATGCCATGCCTTCTGTTGTATCAATAACAAACATGAGTGTTCAACAAGTCCGAGATTTCTTTGGCGGAACCAGAGAACAAGAAAGTGTTAGTGCAGGATCAGGCATCATTATAGGACAAAATGATGATGAACTATTAATTGTTACAAACAATCATGTGGTGAAAGATAGCAATACTTTGACGATTTCATTTATTGATGAAGAAAGTGTTGAAGCAAAAATTAAAGGAACTGATACAAAAAGAGACCTAGCTGTTATAGCAGTTTCTAATAGTGATATTAAAGACTCAACAAAAGAACAAATTAAAGTAGCTACGGTAGGAAATTCCGATGATTTACAAGTAGGCGAACCGGCTATAGCAATTGGTAATGCTTTAGGATACGGCCAGTCTGTTACTACAGGTATTATTTCTGCTGTTAATAGAGAAATTGATATGGAAGGCTTTGAAGGAAAGCTAATTCAAACAGATGCTGCTATTAACCCTGGCAATAGTGGTGGTGCTTTACTAAATGCCAAAGGTGAAGTAATTGGTATTAATACCGTTAAAACAAGTGACGTAGCTGTAGAAGGAATTGGCTATGCTATCCCTATATCAGATGCTAGTGATGTAATAACTACGCTTATGAATAAAACCACAAAAACTAAAGTTGCTGAAGGAGAACGAGGAGTTTTAGGGATTAAAGGTTTTGATGTAACCAAAGAAAATGCAGAACTATACGAAATGCCAACTGGGGTTTATGTTTCAGAAGTCATTGAAAAATCAGGAGCTGATAAGGCTGGTATAAAAAAGGGTAGTGTAATTACGGGAATAGACGGAACAGAAGTAGACGCTATGACGACCTTACAAGAAGAACTTCAATATTATAAAGCGGGAGAGAAGGTAACTTTAGAAGTGCAAACGTTAAAAGATGGTACTTATGAAGCTAACGATGTAGAAATCACCTTAGGAAGTAATTAATAGAAAAAAAAGTCTTACTCGAAAGAGTAGGGCTTTTTTCTTTTTCATTGACAAAACACCTAAATAATAGTACTATACCCTTAGTGGGTATATACCCTATAGAGGTATAAGAAAAGGAGGCAAAATATGGTAACAAAGCAATTTCATATAAAAGGAATGACTTGTGCAGCTTGTTCAAGTGCGGTTGAAAGAGTTACGGGAAAAATGGATGGAGTTGAAAAGAGTAGTGTAAACTTGGCAACAAATTTACTGACTATTTCTTTTGATGATACGAAAGTTTCCAATGAAGATATTATTAAAAAAATTGATCGTGCTGGATTTGTGGGGGAACTTCATGAAGAAGAAACAAAGGAAGAACGAGTAAAACAAGAGCGAGAAGAAGAGGAAGAACTTCACAAAGTAAAAAGACGAATGACAATTAATGTTATTTTAGCGATTCCCCTTCTTTATATTTCAATGGGTCATATGATGCCTTTTAAGGTTCCCTTACCTGCTTTTATGGGAATGGAAACGGCGCCACTTATGTTTGCTATAGCGCAGCTCTTTTTTACGACTATTATTTTAATAAATGGAAGAAAATTCTATACAGTGGGATTTAAGAGCCTTTTTAAGGGCCATCCGAATATGGATTCTTTAGTGGCAATAGGAACTGGTAGTGCCTTTATTTATAGTTTAGTAATGACTTATAAAATACCGACTGATGTCAATGCCGTTCATCATCTTTATTACGAATCAGCAGCAGTTGTAGTAACCCTTGTAATGGTAGGCAAATATCTGGAAGCTCGTAGTAAAAATAAAACGGGAGAAGCACTTAAAAAGTTAATGGCTTTAGCTCCAGATACGGCTATATTGGTAGAAGGAAATATTCAAAAAGAAGTTAAAATAGATGAAATTAAAGTAGATGATATTATCTTAGTTAAACCAGGAGGTAGAATTCCTCTTGATGGAATTGTGACAGAAGGTTACACTAATGTAGACGAATCCATGTTAACGGGAGAAAGCATACCTGTGGAGAAAAAGACAGGGGACCAAGTAGTAGGTGGAAGTGTAAATCATGAAGGGTCTATTAGAGTAAAAGTAAATAGAGTGGGTGAAGACACCACACTTTCTAAAATAGTTAAGATGATGGAAGATGCCCAAGGTAAAAAAGCCCCAATCTCTAAACTAGCTGACAAGGTGGCGGGATATTTTGTACCGATTGTTATGATTATAGCTATAATAGCAGCTATCACTTGGGCATTATTAGGACATAATCTTGAATTTTCTCTTACGGTTTTTGTTTCTGTTCTAGTAATTGCTTGTCCTTGTGCCCTTGGGCTTGCAACACCTACAGCCATTATGGTGGGAACAGGAATTGGTGCCAATCATGGAATATTAATTAAAAGTGGCGAAGCCTTAGAGACAGCGTATAAATCGAAAGCAGTTGTCCTAGATAAAACCGGAACGGTTACCAAAGGAAGCCCAGAAGTTTTAAATATTCTTTCCTTTGGTATGAAGCAAGACAAATTACTGCAAATAGCTGGTAGTTTGGAATTAGACTCGCAACACCCCTTAGGAAATGCTATCGTTAATAAGGCGAAGGAAAAAGGATTGGAATTCTTAAAAGTGGAAAACTTTAAAAGCATTACTGGCCAAGGTATCAAGGGGTTGGTAGAAAAAGAAAGCTATTATATCGGTAATGAAAGACTTATGAAGGCTATCAACGTAGATACAAAAGAAATTGATTACCAAATAAAAGAAATGGCAAAAAGAGGAGAAACTGCTATGTATATAAGTACCGATAAAATGATAAAAGGTATTATAGCGGTGGCAGATCCAATTAAAGAAACGAGTAAAGAAGCAATTGAAAAAATGAAAGAGCAAGGCATAAAAGTCTATATGGTAACAGGAGATCATAAATTGACAGCCCAGGCCATTGCTGATAAAGTGGGAATTGATGAAGTGATTGCAGAAGTAATGCCAGAAGATAAAGTAAAGGTTGTGCAAAAACTGCAAGAAAACGATACAAAAGTTATGATGGTAGGAGATGGTATTAACGATGCTCCTGCACTTGTTCAAGCTGATGTTGGAGTAGCAATTGGCAGTGGAAGTGACATTGCTATTGATTCTGCTGACATGGTTGTTGTTAGGTCAGATTTAATGGATGTTTTTAAAGCAATTAAGCTAAGCAAAGAAACCATTAGAAAGATTAAACAGAACTTGTTCTGGGCCTTTTTCTATAACACATTAGGAATACCACTTGCAGCCGGTGTCTTTTATGCTATTAATGGTAGCCTGTTAAGTCCAATGTTTGCTGGACTTGCTATGTCACTTAGCTCTGTAACTGTTGTGGGCAATGCCTTATCCCTTAGAAGATTAAAACTTTAGGAGTAATTATGGAAAAAAGCAAGCATAGAGAGTCGGTGGAATACAAAGATTTAATTCATCGTCTCAATCGGATTGAAGGACAAGTCAGAGGCGTAAAAAAAATGGTAGAAGAGGAACGCTACTGTGTAGATATTATTACTCAAGTTTCAGCTATTAGTGCTGCGTTAAACTCTTTTAATAAAAAGTTGTTGTCTAATCATGTTCATACTTGTGTAGTGGAAGATATAAAACAAGGAAATGAAGAAGTGGTAGATGAATTGTGTGAAATATTACAAAAGTTAATGAAATAGGAGGATAATAAAATGACAGAAATTAAAGTAAATGACATGCATTGTGAAAATTGTGTAAAAAGGATAAGCGGTTTATTTGATGAAGAAGGTTTTACTTATAAAATTGACCTTGAAAACAAAAGAGTCTTTGTAGATGGTGATGACAAAATAATAAAAAAAGCTTTAGAAGCTCTTGATGATTTGGGGTTTGATGGAGTAATATAGTAAGTAGAAATGAAAGGAGCCTCAAAAATATGAAATGTCCGAATTGTAAGGGAGAATTAGTTAGAAGTAAAAAGGATCCAGATTACTTATTATGTTATAATTGTAAAAAGAAGTTTAAAGTAAAGTCTAAAGAAAATAAAGAAGAAACACAAGAAAAAGAGACTGCTACTTATTCTAATATTCCTAAAGAAGCTGTTAGAAAAAAAAGCGAGAAAAAAGTAAAAGAAGATTATAGGAAAATGGAAGAGGCTGATGACGATGAAAATGGCGGATCCATTGTGCCTATTATTGTCTTAGGGGTACTCATTGTAATAGTTGCAGCATTAATTGTTTACATGTTAATTAAATAGAGAAAAAAAGTTAAAAGTAATCTAGAGCAATGTCATGACGATATTGCTCTTTTTTATAATCGTTACAATTATTTTGGTAAAATAGAAATACTTGTTTTTAGAATCTATTCTAAGTATAATAAGTTGAAGTGGAGATAGACATGAATAGAAAAAATACAAAAAACAAAAAAAAGAAACAAAATAATAAAGGTAATTACTTTGACTATAGCCTGCTAGCAATCCTTGTCCTGTTGGTTTGCTTTGGATTAGTTATGCTCTATAGTACGAGCTCTTATAGTGCGATGATGACTTATGGCGATAGTATGTACTACCTAAAAAGACAAATGGCTTTTGCACTTTTAGGCTTTGGCGTAATTGCTTTGATTGTCAAATTTATTCCAACTTGGTTTTATTATAAATTTGCTGGTGCTCTCTATGTTTTAGCCCTCTTTTTAATGCTTCTTGTTCAAAGCCCTCTAGGAGTTGAAGTAAAGGGAGCGAGAAGGTGGCTAAAGATAGGAGTCCAATTTCAACCTTCAGAAATAGCTAAAATAGCTATTATTCTCTTTGTGCCAGTAGTTATTTGCAAAATGGGAAAGAGCTATAAAGAAAAAAAAGCGCGAATTATCGTCTTGGCAATTGGTATACTGGCTGGCTTTTTTGCTTTTAAATTTACAGAAAATCTAAGTACTGCTTTAATTATTGTCGGCATTTCAGCTATTATATTATTTGTTTCACACCCTAATATGAAGTCTTTGGTTTTATTAGGTTTTGCCGGCCTCACTATCGTTGTTGCCAGTTTGATTTTTATCAGTAGTAATCTAAGTACTAGTACAAACTTTAGGCTACGCAGAATTTTATCTTGGCTTAGGCCAGAAGAATATGCTTCGGATGGAAGTTATCAAACAGTACAGGGTCTTTATGCGATAGGATCAGGAGGGCTATTTGGTAAAGGCTTAGGTGCAAGCTCGCAAAAAATGATTATTCCAGAAGTGCAAAACGATATGATTTTAACGGTAATTTGTGAAGAACTAGGAATATTTGGCGCCCTTATTGTCTTAGTACTATTTGGCTATTTGTTATATAGATTATTTTTTATCGCACAAAATGCACCAAACCTTTATAGCTCTTTGGTTGTTGTAGGAATATTTGCTCATATTGCTTTACAAGTAGTTTTAAATATTGGAGTAGTGACGGGCATACTGCCAACCACAGGAGTAACTTTACCCTTTATTAGTTATGGAGGAACTTCGAGTATATTTTTAATGACAGAAATGGGAATAGCCTTAGGAATATCAAAAACCATTAAGTTGGCCTAATAAATCCTTTTCAAAAGGTCAAAAATGTGCTACATTAATGTAGTATTAAAAACTACATTAAATAGTAGGATAAACCGATTCCAAGGAGAGATGAAGATGGAGTATAAGATAATAGTAGATAGCTGTGGTGAATTCACAGAAGATATGAAAAAGTCAGAGGTATTTCAGTCGATACCTTTATATATTATGATAGAAGGTCTTCAGATGGTTGATGACGAGAAGTTTGATCGAGATGAATTCCTTAAAATCGCTTCTTCTTCTAAAGAATGTCCAAGGTCTGCTTGCCCTTCACCAGAGCAGTATTTAGAAGCTTTTAAAGGTGAACAAAAGAGAATCTATGTGGTAACACTTTCGGGAAACTTAAGCGGTTCTTTTAATAGTGCAACTTTGGCTAAGCAGATGATGGAAGAAGATAGTGATAAAGAAATTTATGTTTTTGATTCTAGATCAGCATCGGTTGGAGAAACATTAATTGCTTTAAAAATAAAAGAGTGCGAAGACAAGGGACTATCTTTTGCCGAAGTTATTTATGAAGTAGAAAAATATATTGAAAGTCAAAACACTTTTTTTGTCTTAGAGGATTTAGAAACACTTCGAAAAAATGGACGTTTAAGTGGTATGAAGATGTTGGTTGCTTCAGCACTTCACATAAAGCCTATCTTAGGAGCAACGCCAGAAGGAACAATTCAGCAGATAGGAACCGCCAGAGGAATGAAAAAAGCGATTAAAGTATTAGTCGATGAAGTAGTTAAAGCGGTAAAAAATCCAGAAGAAAAGATTTTAGCTATTGCCAACTGCAATTCAAGAAAAAGAGCAGAAGATGTAAAAAACATGCTCTTAGCTCAGCTTAATTTAAAAGATATTTTAATTCTTGATACAAGCGGTATTAGTACGATGTATGCATCTGAGGGTGGAATAATTGTAGTTGTTTAGGTCTACTAAATATGATAAAATGTTCTACATAAAGAGGAGTGAGGTACAATAAGATGAGCCAGGCAAAAGTTGATGAATACAAAAAAAGTAAAAGTAATAGAAAAAAAGAAGTTAAAAGAAAAAAAATAAAAAAATTCGTTGCTAAAGTTGGATCAATTTTGATATTGCTAGTACTAGTTGGTTGGGCAGGACACTCCATTTATGTTGGATATCAGAATAAAAAACCAACAGAAACGGTCGAAGTAAAGTATGATAAATTCAATGATTATTTGAATACTTTGGTTGAATAATTTGCAGTGGTAAAAGAGCTTTTTATTAAAAGGCTCTTTTTTTTGTGCGCTAATTGAAAAAGCAAAATAAGGCTTGAAATGAGGTAATAATTACTGTACAATGGTTGCAAGTGGTAGATTGTGGGTTGAAGTGGATAAAAGTGGAGGTGAATACGTTGCTAAAGGGCGAATATAATCACAATATTGATGCCAAAGGTAGACTTATTATTCCTGCTAAGTTGCGAGACGATCTCGGCGAGAGTTTTGTTATCACAAAAGGAATGGAAAACTGCCTTTATGTGCACCCTATAGAGCAATGGAAAGCCTTTGAAGAAAAGCTGAATGGCTTATCTACTACGACGAACAAAAATGCCAGAGATTTAGCTTATTTCTTTCAAGGAAGTGCCGTTGATGGCGAGCTAGATAAACAAGGTAGAACCTTAATCCCACAAACACTACGAAAATATGCCAATATTGACAAAGAAGTGGTTTTTATCGGCATGGGAAAACGTGCAGAAATTTGGGACAAAGAAAAATGGATGCAAAAGAATGCGCAAGTGGAAGATTCTATTGAAAATATTGCCGCTGCCATGGAAGAAAGCGGAATCAGTATATAGGAGATATTATGGAGTTTGTACATACTTCAGTATTACTTGAAGAGACAATAGAAGAATTGAAAATAAAACCAGATGGAATCTATGTTGATGGAACACTTGGTGGTGGTGGGCATAGCCTACAGGTGGCAAAAAGATTAGGAAAATCAGGCCGTATAGTGGGAATTGATCAAGATGCCGCGGCAATTAAGGCAGCAGGTAACCGGCTAAAAGATTATAGTGAGGTGGTTACTATTTTACGTGGAAATTACAAAGATATGAAAGCGATGCTGCAAAAAGAAAATATCGAAAAGGTTAATGGAATAATCCTAGACTTAGGCGTATCTTCTTACCAACTAGACACTCCTGAGCGAGGTTTTTCTTATAATGAAGAAGCACCTTTAGATATGCGCATGGATAGAAGTAAGGAAAAGACAGCAAAAGATATAGTCAATACTTATCCAGAAATGGAACTTTACAAAATTATACGTGATTATGGTGAGGATAAATTTGCCAAAAACATTGCCAAACATATTGTGCTTCATCGAAAGGAAAAGCCAATTGAGACCACCTTGGAATTAGCGGAAATAGTCAAAGAATCCATTCCGATGAAAATCAGAAAAAAAGGGGGACACCCGGCAAAACGCACCTTTCAAGCAATTCGTATTGAATTGAATGATGAATTAGGTGTATTAAGAGACTCTCTAGATGAAATGATAGATATATTAGAACCTAAGGGCAGATTATGCATCATAACCTTTCATTCTCTAGAAGATCGAATCGTAAAAAAGGCATTTAAAAATGCTGAAAATCCTTGTGTTTGTCCGCCGGATTTTCCAGTTTGTGTCTGTGGAAAAATCAGTAAAGGTAAAAATGTTACTCGGAAACCAATTTTACCCAGTGAAGAAGAGCTATTGGCAAACAGAAGAGCAGCTAGTGCAAAACTAAGAGTATTTGAAAAAGCAAACTAATCAAGGAGGAGACGTGTAATGGCACAAAGAAAGATGGCAAACAATAGACAGGCTTATGTGTATGGAAGTGTTGTTACACAACCTGCCTATAAACCTGATAGAAAACGAAGTAAAGAAATAGAGGCACCAAAAAAGAAGCCTTTAAGCAAAGAAGCTAGAAGAAATAGAAAAAGAGAAGAACAAATGAATGGAGCAATGGTTATAACTTTAGTTATCGCTGCAATTGCTACTATGATTATCTGTATGAGCTGTGTTAAACTAACAGCAACAGTTACAAAGGGAACTAAAGAAATATCGACCTTGCAAACGCAGTTGTCTACATTAAAAGAAGCTAACAATGCGAAAGAAGGTTCAGTAGTAGATTCTGTAAACATGGAAGATGTACGTAACAAAGCCATTAATGAGTTAGGAATGACTTATGCTAATGAAGGCCAAATTGTTGAGTATGGAAATCCTATGGAAAATTATGTAAAACAATACAAACACATTCCTGAAAAAGGAACGCTTGCAAAGTCAGACAAATAGGAGACGATATGGGGAAAGGAACTTTTGCAAAATTTATGAAAAAAAAGCTGGCATTGCTATTCGTAATAGTAATGGTAGCTTTTCTCATTTTAATCAGTCGTATTACCGCAATTAATGCCGGGTCGGGAGAGAAATACAAAAAGAAAGTATTAGATCAACACCAATATAACAATAGACCGATTCCATTTAAACGAGGCGATATTTTGGATCGAAATGGTACAAAGCTTGCGACAAGTGAAAGAGTATACAAGGTTATTTTGGATTGTAAAGTATTATTAAGCGATGAAAAGTACTTGGAGCCAACAAAAAATTCTCTTTTTACTTATCTAGAAATACCAAATGAGAAAATTGATGAAATTATTGAGAAAACACCAAATTCTAGATATAGCATTTTACAAAAAAACGTACCTTACGATAAAGCGGTGAAGTTCAAAGAATTAATAGAAGATCCCGAAAAGAATGAAAACATTGGTGGGGTTTGGTTAGAAGAAGATTATATTAGAAATTACCCTTATAATGACATGGCAGCTGACTTAATTGGCTTTACAGTGGATGGCAATGTGGGTAGTAATGGGATAGAAGGCAAATACAACGACGTGCTTAATGGTACTGATGGTAGAGATTATGGTTACCGAGATGAAGATGCGACTTTTACGAGAACGGTTATTAGCCCTATTGATGGGCAAAATGTTGTAACAACCATTGATCTACAAATTCAAAGTATAATAGAAAGACACATTAAAGAATTTAATGAAGCACATCAAGGTGAAGCAAGAGAAGGTGAAGGTGGTAGTAAGAATACTGCGGTAGTGGTAATGAATCCCCAAAATGGAGAAATTCTAGGAATGGCATCTTATCCAGGCTACGATTTAAATAATCCGAGAAATTTAGAAACGTTTTTTACGCCAGAGCAATTAGAAGCCATGACTAGTGAGGAAAAAAATGAGTTTAGAAATAATTTGTGGAATAATTTCTGCGTTTCTAGTACTTATGAGCCAGGATCAACGTTTAAATTATTTCCAGTAGCCGCAGCTTTAGATCGGGGAATTCTAAATGGCGATGAAACTTTTTATTGTGGTGGTAGTACGCAAATTGCTGATTACAGCATTGGCTGTGCTTTTGGTAAAGCTCATGGAACGCAGACGATTAAACAAGTAATTGAAAATTCTTGTAACGTTTCACTAACAAATATTGGCTTGCAAATTGGGGCAGATCAATTTAGTGCGATGCAAAAAGCTTTTGGGTTTGGCGAATATACAGGCATAGATTTGCCAGGTGAAGCTTTAACAGCAGGACTACTATATAAAGCAGAAAATATGAAAGCTATTGATCTTGCGACTAACAGCTTTGGTCAAAACTTTAATGTTACTATGATGCAAATGAGTTCAGCTTTTTCATCTTTAATTAATGGCGGTGAGTATTATCAACCACAAGTTGTAAAACAGGTGACTGATGATAAAGGTGTGGTAACCAAAGAGAACACGCCTAAAATGTTAAAACGAACAACTTCGCAGGCAACCAGTGATATCTTAAAAGACTACCTAAGAGGGGTTGTAGCAGAAGGCACAGGGTCCGCCGCTAATATAGAAGGATATGAAATTGGCGGTAAAACAGGAACAGCAGAAAAACTTCCTCGAGGAACTGGTAATTACTTGGTATCTTTTATTGGCTATGCACCTCAAGATAATCCTCAGGTTATGGTTTATGTGGTTATTGATGAACCAAATGTGGATAATCAAGCTTATGGATCTTACCCAGCGGTTATGGCGGGATCGATTATGAATGAAGTACTACCTTACCTAGGTGTTTCCAAGACAGAGCCATAAGAAGATTGTAAAAAGAACTAAAATGCAGTATAATTTTAAAGTTATATTCAAAGGAGGAAGTCATGGATAATAAGATTTTATTAGGTGGAATTATCGCATTTATAATTGTGGCGATTCTCGGGCCAATAGTAATACCGATTTTAAAACGATTAAAATTAGGTCAAACCGAAAGAGAAGAGGGAGTAAAAGAACATTTAAAGAAGGCAGGCACTCCTACTATGGGTGGTATCATGATTATAGTAGCCATCGTTATTCCCTCTTTGTTTTTTATAGATTCCTTTAAGCGAATTATTCCTATTCTTATTTTAACGGTGGGATTTGGTATTATTGGTTTTCTGGATGATTATTTAAAGGTAATAAAAAAGGATTCAGATGGTTTAATGCCTTTACAAAAACTTGTTTTACAATTTGGTGTAACTGGCATTTTTGCCTTTTACTTACTCAAATATACGGATGTAGGATTAAAAATATTACTGCCATTTTCTGGAGGTAAATATATAGAACCAGGAACATTTGGAATCGTACTTCTTTTTATTGCCGTTTTAGGAACGGTAAATGGTGTAAATTTTACAGATGGATTAGATGGACTAGCCTCTAGTGTGACTATTCCGGTTGCGGTTTTCTTTGCAGCCGTATCGTTGTCAGTAAAAGGAGGTATTATTCCAATTGCGGTGATAACAACAGGAG
>DXHJ01000193.1 GCA_019113475.1 Candidatus Dorea intestinavium
TAGTGGAAATGGTTATTGATTATTTAGTAAAGACAAAGCAATTAAATGCTTCGGACTTAACGACTTTTAAACCTAGTATTAGTAACCGCTTAGATCGTAATACAACGGGATTAATTGTAGCGGGGAAAAGTTTAGTAGGGCTACAAAAAATGGCCGAGATGTTTAAAAAGCGCTCCTTAAAAAAATATTATTATTGCTTGGTCAAAGGCGAGGTCAGCAAAGCTCTTAAGATTAAGGGATATTTAACGAAAAACAAAAAAACTAATAAAGTAAGAGTAGGCGAAGAAGGCGAAGAAGCTATTGAAACTGCTTATGAACCGCTTTTAAGCTGTAAAGAGGTCACGCTTTTAAGGGTTCACTTAATTACTGGAAAGACTCATCAAATACGTGCACACTTAGCTTCTATTGGTCATCCACTCATTGGTGATTACAAATATGGTCAGCAAAAGATCAATGAATATTTTAAAGAAAAATATCAGGTAGATAGTCAACTGTTACATGCTTATAAACTTTGTTTTCCAAAGGTAACCGGCAAGCTTGCTAATCTTTCGGAAAAGGAAATTGTGGCAGATCTACCAGAAAAGTTTAAGAAAGTTATAGAGGATATAAAATGGCAACATGGAACTCCAGAGGACTTAGAGGGTCTACATTAGAAGAATTTATTAACCAAACAAACGAACGCTACTACGAAGCAGGTTTAGCTTTAATCCAAAAAATACCAACGCCTATAACACCGGTTAAAATGGATAAGGAACATCGTCAGATTACCCTAGCTTATTTTGATCAAAGAAGTACGGTCGATTATATTGGGGTAGTACAAGGAATTCCCGTTTGTTTTGACGCAAAAGAAGTCTTAAAAGATGTTATTCCTCTGCGAAACATACATGAACACCAGGTTGTTTTTATGGAGCAATTCGAAAAGCAACAAGGTGTTGCTTTTTTATTCATCTTTTTTAGTAATAGAAATCAAGGCTACTATATGAAATTTAGTGAAGTTTTAAAATTTTGGCAAAGAGGCAAAGAAGGTGGTCGTAAAAGCATTCATTATGAAGAATTAAATCCCGACTATTTTGTGGAATTAAAAAATGGCTTTATGCTACCGTATCTTGATACTTTAAATCAAGATTTAAGTGAAAGAGAAAGTTAAGACTTGACAAAGAAAGTCAGTGCACTTATAATGCTAATTATTTAACAAGTTAACATGTTAAAGTGAACGCTTGAAAATAAAAAAGGATCAGGTGAATTTATTGAGTTTAAAACGAATTATACCCCAAATTTTATTAAAGGATAAAAAAGTTGTAAAAGACTTTGATGATTTAACCGTAATAAATGAAAATCCAATTGCTTTAGTTGCTCACTATAATAATAGTGGTGCAGATGAAGTATTTATTTATAATATGGCCACAGAGGAAGAAGAAAAAGAAGAGGCTTTTCGCTTTATTAAGCGTTTAAAAAAAGAACTTAGTATCCCCCTTATTGTAGGCGGCGGAATTGAAGATTTAAGAGATGTAAAAAAGGCTTTATACGCCGGAGCTAATAAAGTGGTAATATCTTTAGAAGAACCAGAAAGTGCCGATCTTTTAGTAAAAGCATCCGATCATTTTGGCAAAGAAAGAATTGTTGTGGCGGTTCGCGAATTTGACACTTTATTCAAGCACTTACGCGATATTAATGAAAGAGCAAAAGAATTAATTATTTTAAATGTCTTAGATATTGATTCAGTTATCAGTGTTTGTGATATAAAATGTATTGTTTGTACCGACGAAAAAGACCCCGATGTTTTATGCTCTTATTTAAAAGAAGAAAAGATCAAAGGAATAACCGGTACAGAAGTTAGTAAAAAAGATTTTAATTTCTATGCTTTTAAAGAAAGGTGTAAAAAGCAGAAAATAGCAGTATCTACTTTTGACTGCAATTTGAAGTTTGCAGATTTTAGAACGGATAATAAAGGTCTAATTCCTGTCATTGTACAACATTATCGTACCCAAAACGTTCTAATGATGGCCTATATGAATGAAGAGGCTTTTAATTTAACGATTAAGACAGGAAAAATGACTTATTATAATATGAGTAGAAAAACTCTTTGGGTAAAAGGCGAGACGACCGGTGAAGTGCAGTATCTTAAAAGCTTAAAAGCTGATTGTGATAAAGACACTTTATTAGCGAAAGTAGAGCAAGTTGGAGCAACTTGTCATACAGGAAGTCCTACTTGTTTTATCAATCCAGTTACGGGAGAAGACCGTGATGAGACGAACCCACTACAAATGTTTGTTGATTTGTACAATACCATTGTTGATCGAAGAACAAACCCCAAAGAAGGATCTTACACCAATTACCTTTTTAGTAAAGGAACAGATAAAATTTTGAAAAAAATAGGTGAAGAGGCGACAGAGATTATTATTGCTTCTAAGAATCCTAATACAGAAGAAATCAAGTATGAAATTTCGGACTTTTTGTATCATTTATCCGTATTAATGGTGGAAAAAGGAATTACCTGGGAAGAAATCGTGCAAGAAATGGGTGAAAGATAATGAGCAAAAAAGAAGTAAAAACTAATGCCGTAAGAATTTTAGAAAAACATAATATCGATTTTGAGTTGTCGACTTATGAGGTAGACGAGTTTGTAAGTGGTATGGATGTAGCAAAAAAGCAAGGATTAGATGAAAATTTAGTATATAAAACCCTTGTTACAATTGGGAAAGATA
>DXHJ01000194.1 GCA_019113475.1 Candidatus Dorea intestinavium
CGTTTATCATAAGGTTGCTAATGAGGCCCTACCGATTTCTTCTAACCAAATTAATATGAAAAAAAGCACCCTGTCTTCATCAATTACTTGCATAAGCAATGACAAGACAACTTATAAAGTCCAAACAAATATTACCAATCCTCAGGCAGAAATAAAAGAGATAAAACATGCCATTTGGTCGGATGTAAATGGCCAAGATGATTTAAAGTGGTATACGGCTAATAAAAACGGAAATTCATATAGTACTACATTTAAAGCTTCAGAGTATAAAAACCTAGGTAAATTTAATATTCATACTTATATGATTTTAAAAGATGGCACAAGTATTTGTTTAAAAATGGAAACCTTGCAGATAAAAACGCCAACGGCAAAGGTTTCTTTTGGCAATCAGTCAACCAGTGGCACAGTGGATGTAACAGTTTCTGATATAAACAGCACTTTTGGTGCGAAAGAGGTTATGCTGCCTACCTGGGTTGATGGAAAACAAAGTTCAACTTTAAAATGGTATAAGGCAACGAAACAAAGCAATGGAACCTACAAAGCAACAGTCAAAATGGCAAATCATAGTTGGCTAGCAGGAAAATATGTTACGGATTGCTATGTGACAGATACGTTAAGCTTTCAAAATTGTACAGGAAGAGCAAGCAAAAATCTCATAGCACCAGAAACAAAATTAGACATTAATGTTGCTGCCAATGAAAAAACGGCTTCACTATCATTGTCAAATGTGGAGCCTTACGGAAGCATTAAGAAAGTAATGTATGTGGTTTGGAGTAATGAAAAAGGTCAAGATGATTTAATTTGGTATGATAGTTCTAAGTCAGGAAATGCTTGGAAAAAAACCATTACGATTAATAAACATAAACATACAGGAAGTTACAAAGTAGATGCTTATGTGACTCTAGCTAGTGGCAAACAAATAGGTGTAAAAAGTGGAAGTTTTAATATAGTAGCACCAACTGCTAAGGTTAGCCTTGCCAATCAAAATGCGGCTGGTGATTTACAAGTAACCGTTAATAGTTTTAGTAGCAAATCCGGAGTACAAGAAGTTTTAGTAGCAGCTTGGTCTAAAAGCAATCAAAGTGATCTGCATTGGTATACAGCAAAAAAACAAAGTAATGGAAATTATATAGCAAATGTAAATCCAGCCAACCATAACTATAATCAAGGGTCTTATAAGATTGATACTTATGTGAAAGACGGAAATGGTTTTATGACTTGTGTAAAGAGCTCAATAGCTACAATCAAGAGCCCAAGTGTGAACTTGAATATTAGTAAGAGCAGTAATGAGAAAACGGTAGAGCTATCACTATCAAATATTAGCGTTTATGGTAGTGTTAAAAAGGTAATGTTTGCAGTTTGGAGTACTGACAAAGGTCAAGATGATTTGATTTGGTATGATAGTTCTAAGTCAGGAAATGCTTGGAAAAAAACCATAACAATCAATAAACATAAGAGCGCAGGTAATTATAAAGTAGATGCTTATGTGACTTTAGCTAATGGTCAACAAATTGGAGCGAAAAACGGAAGCTTTACTATAGAAGGACCAACGGCAAAAGTTAGCATAGCTAGCCAAAACTCGGCAGGTAATGCACAGATAACTATTAATGATTTTAATAGTAAGTCAGGAATTCAAGAGGTCTTAGTGGCAGCTTGGTCCAAAAGCAATCAAAGTGATTTGCATTGGTACACAGCGAAAAAGCAAAGCAATGGAAATTATATAGCAAATGTAAATCCGATTAACCATGGCTATAACGAGGGCACATATAAGATTGATGCCTATGTAAAAGATGGAAATGGCTTTATGACCTGTGTAAAAAGCACTACAGCTAACTTGAAAAAGCCAACTGTAAATCTAGGAATCAATAAAAGCAGTAATGAAAAGACTGTAGCCTTATCTTTGTCAAATACAGGAGTTTATAATAATGTTAAAAAAGTAATGTTTGCGGTCTGGAGTAATGATAAAGGTCAAGACGATTTGATTTGGTATGATAGCTCTAAGCCTGGTGATAATTGGAAAAAAACCATCACAATTAATAAACATAAGAGCACAGGTAGTTATAAAGTAGATGCTTATGTAACTTTAGCAAATGGCCAGCAAATTGGTGTAAAAAGTGGTAGCTTTACAATCACAGCACCTAAAGCAACTTTAGAGTTAAAAAACTATAGTAGTACTACAGGGAACTTCGATGTAAGTGTTACTGGAGTAAGCGTTCCTTCAGGTATAAGTAAAGTGATGTTAGCAGTATGGAGCACTGCAAATCAGAGCAACTTGAAGTGGTATAGTGCGAAGAAAATAAATGATACAACTTATAGCTATACAGTAAGCCCCAATAATCACAACAATCTCTCGGGTAATTATAAGGTGGGATTGTATATAACAGATGGAAATGGCTTCCAAAATGGGATTGCCCAAAAAACAATAGATGTAACCGCTCCTAAGCAATATGCTATTATGGGCAGTTCAACGGTAACTGTGGCACAAATGGCTAACTTTTATAAAAAGTACAAACCTGCGGCAGCCTCTTTTGATAAATTTTATAAATATGGGGCGAGCTACGATGGCATTTATAAAAAAGCAGGTGTAAATTCAATTGAAGAATTTTGCCAAATATATTTAGAAGAATGCAAGGCAGAAGGCGTAAAGGTAGAAGTGGCATTTGTCCAAGCAATGCTGGAAACAGGATTTTTAAATTATGGCAATGATGTAAAGCCTAACCAGTTTAATTTTGCTGGAATAGGAGCAACTGGCAATGGCGTTGCTGGAAATTCCTTTGATACAGTACGGATAGGAATTAGAGCGCAAGTACAACATCTTAAGGGATATGCTTCGGCAGAAAAACTCAATAACCCTTGTGTGGATCCAAGGTATCAGTACATTAATCCTAAGGGGAAGGCACCTTTTGTTGAAGGACTTTCGGGAACATGGGCAATGGATCCACAATATGCAGTAAAAATATTAAACTATATTGAAAAATTAAAAAACTAGGAAATAAAAAGTGAGCCGTAATGGCTCACTTTTCTATTGGAATTGCAGTTCTTAGACAAAAATGATATAATACTTAATTATTATGCAAAGGAGCACTTAAAAATGAGAACATACTTAGTAACAGGAGGAGCTGGTTTTATTGGCTCAAACTATATTCATTACATGTTTAAAAAATACGACAGTGAAATTAGAATCATTAACGTTGACAAATTGACCTATGCGGGAAATTTAGCAAATTTGAAAGATGTGGAAAACAGAGAAAATTATGAATTTATAAAAGCGGACATTTGCGATAATGAGGCTATCAATAAAATATTTGAGGAAAATGATATTGATAGAGTTGTTCATTTTGCAGCGGAAAGTCATGTTGATAGAAGTATTAAAAACCCCGATGTATTTGTTAAGACAAACGTCTTAGGAACTTTGGTTATGCTAAATGCAGCTAAGCATGCCTGGGAAAATGAAGATGGAAGTTTTAAGGCTGATAAAAAATTCCTACATGTTTCCACAGATGAAGTTTATGGCTCTTTGGAAAATGATGGGGAATTTTTCTATGAAACAACGCCTTATGACCCACATAGTCCTTATTCAGCAAGCAAAGCTTCATCTGATATGTTGGTTAGATCTTATATGGATACTTATAAGTTCCCTGCTAATATTACAAACTGTAGCAATAACTATGGTCCTTATCAATTTCCAGAAAAACTTATTCCACTTATCATAAACAATGCTTTAAAAGGTAATAAACTACCAGTGTACGGCGATGGTAAGAACGTAAGAGATTGGCTTTATGTAGAAGATCATGCTAAAGGCATTGACATGGTACAAGAAAAGGGAAGATTGTTTGAAACTTATAATATAGGTGGACACAACGAAAAACAAAATATAGAAATTATTAATATTATCTTAGAGACACTTTGTGAGATGCTTCCAGATGACGATGAAAGAAAGAAACACATTAATAAAGACCTCATTGAATATGTTGAAGATAGAAAAGGTCATGATAGACGCTATGCAATTGCGCCAGATAAAATTAAAGAAGAAATTGGTTGGTATCCAGAGACAATGTTTGAAGACGGAATTAGACTAACAATTAAATGGTATTTTGATCATGCACAGTTGATGGAAAATGTTACTAGTGGCGATTATCAAAAATACTACCAAGAAATGTATAAATAAAGTAGGAGGCACAGAGAAATGAAAGGAATTATATTAGCTGGCGGTTCTGGAACTAGGCTTTACCCACTTACCAAAGCTGTATCAAAACAAATTATGCCGGTTTATGACAAACCGATGATTTATTATCCATTATCTATTTTAATGTTAGCAGATATTAGAGAAGTATTGATTATTTCCACCCCTAGAGATTTGCCAACATTTAAAGAATTACTTGGAGATGGTTCAGAACTTGGTATGAAACTAAGCTATAAAGTACAAGATAGTCCAAGGGGCCTTGCTGATGCCTTCATTATTGGTGAAGACTTTATCGGTAATGATAGTGTAGCTCTAATCTTAGGTGACAATATTTTTTATGGACAAAGTTTTTCTAAGATTTTAAGAAGTGCGGCGTCAAGACAAGAAGGAGCGACAATTTTTGGCTATTATGTTAGAGACCCTAGAGAGTATGGAGTGGTAGAGTTTGATGAAAATGGTAAAGCCATCTCTATTGAAGAAAAGCCGGAAAATCCAAAATCAAATTATGCTGTCCCAGGACTTTATTTTTATGATAATAAAGTAGTTGAAATTGCTAAAAACGTTACCCCTTCAGCAAGAGGCGAAATAGAAATAACCAGTGTAAATAATGCTTATTTGGAAAAGGGCGAACTAATGGTTGAAACTTTAGGACGAGGATTTGCATGGTTAGATACAGGAAATCACGACGCTCTTATTGAAGCAGCTGATTTTGTTGCTGCTTTCCAGAAAAGACAAGGACTTTATATTTCTTGCATTGAAGAAATTGCCTTCAAAAGAGGATTTATTGATAAAGAACAGTTAGTTAAGTTGGCTGAGCCATTATTAAAAACTGAATATGGCCAGTATTTATTAGATGTAGCAGAAGGACTATAGGTGATATTATGGGAAAAATAAGTATTGAAGAAAATGAAATAGAAGGACTAAAAGTAATTACACCAACAATATTTGGTGATGAAAGAGGCTATTTTTTAGAGACCTATAACTATAATGATTTTAAAGAGGCAGGTATTGATATTGAATTTGTACAAGATAATCAATCTAGCTCTAAAAAAGGTGTTTTAAGAGGACTTCATTTTCAACTTAACCATCCACAAGATAAGATTGTGCGCGTAATTAGTGGTGAAGTTTTTGATGTAGCAGTAGATTTAAGAGAAGGATCAAAAACTTATGGTAAATGGTTTGGAGTTGTTTTATCAGCGGAGAATAAAAAACAATTTTTTATTCCTAAAGGTTTTGCTCACGGATTTTTAGTTTTGAGTGAAAACGCAGAATTTGCTTATAAATGTAGTGACTTCTATCATCCAAATGATGAAGGTGGATTAATTTGGAATGATCCAGATATTGCTGTTGAATGGCCAATAGAAGAGGGAATGGAGCTCATAATATCTGAAAAAGATCAACACTGGAAAAAACTAAAGGATATTTAGTTTGGAGGAATCATGTCAGTATATATACAAAATTTTATGAAATTTAGACCTCTGTTATCCGAGCTAATTGCGCGAGACGTGAAAATAAAATACAGACGGTCAGTACTTGGTGTCCTTTGGACGCTACTTAATCCTTTGTTTATGATGATTATTTTATCTGTCGTTTTCTCAAATTTATTCAGGTTCGATATTGAAAATTTTCCTCTTTATATTTTAAGTGGACAGTTAATTTTCAACTTTTTTTCAGAATCAACTAGTAGCGCAATGTCATCAATTATTAATAATGCACCCTTAATTAAAAAGGTATATGTACCAAAGTATCTTTTTGTTATCTCTAGAATATCTTCTAGCTTTATTAATTTGATGGCTTCTTTTACTGCACTTTTATTGGTAATGATAGCAACTAGAGCAGAACTTCATTATACAGTTTTATTAGTACCCATACCTTTGCTCTTATTAGTAATAATTTCGCTAGGTGTTGGTCTAATACTGGCGGCAGCAACAGTTAAATTTAGAGATATTATGCATCTTTATTCAGTATTTACAACAGCATTATTATATTTAACACCAGTAATATATCCTATGTCAATTTTACCAGCTTGGTTGCATAAGATAGTTGTTATAAATCCGTTAACAAATATTTTGATGATGTTTAGAGATGTTATGATAAATAATAGAGTGTTTAGTTTAGAGTCATTAGTTATTGCTTTGATAGAAGCAATTCTCTTTATGATTTTGGGATTATATTTTTTCTATAAAAAACAAGATACCTTTATTTTGAACTTATAGGTGAGAAAATGGATAATAACGTAATAGTAAAAGTAGATCATGTGTCTATGAAATTCAATCTTTCTTCAGAAAGATTTGATAGTTTAAAAGAATATATAATAAAAACGATAAAACGACAAGTTTCCTTTGATGAATTTTGGGCTCTTAAAGATGTATCATTTGAAGTAAAGAAGGGCGACTCTTTAGGACTAATAGGCCTTAATGGTAGTGGAAAAAGCACAATGCTTAAAACTATAGCAGGAGTATTAAAGCCAACGATAGGAACAGTTGCAGTTAATGGAAATGTAGCACCTCTTATTGAACTAGGTGCAGGGTTTGATTTTGATTTAACCGCAAGAGAAAACGTTTATTTAAATGGAGCTCTTTTAGGTTATACAAGAAAAGAAATGGCTACACATTATGAAAATATAGTTTCATTTTCCGAGCTACAAGACTTTATGGATGTACCAATAAAGAACTTCTCTTCTGGTATGGTATCAAGATTAGCCTTTGCAATAGCAACGATTGGAACGCCAGACATACTCATTGTTGATGAAGTTTTATCGGTAGGAGACTTTAGGTTTCAAGAAAAATGTGAAAAACGTATTAGAAATATGATGGAAGCAGGAACTACTGTTTTGTTCGTTTCCCATAGCATTGAACAAGTTGAATCAATTTGTAATAAAATAGTTTGGCTTGAAAAAGGCAAAGTTAGAGGTTATGGCGATGCTAAAGAAATTTGCGAAGCATATAGAAAATCATAGTAAAGAGGATTCAAATGAAAAAGATTAGCATTTTAATTATAGGTGCGTTAACAATTATAGTTGGACTTTTTTATGCGAACATTGATAAAAAGACTTATATCTATGATCGCAATAATGAAGAAAATAATGTTGCAATTGGCACAGTTGAAGAAGAGATAAGCCAAGAGTTTAGTGTAAAAGAAGATACTATCAACGCACTAGCAATAAAAGGACAATACATTGGAGACGTGACAAACAAAGAATTAGAATTACAATTGGTAGACGAAGATAACAATGTGCTTTTAGAAAAAACAATAAAAGAATCAGAACTTGCCAACAATAAATTTACGGAAGTACCTTTTGATGTAATTAAAGATACTGCCAACAAGAAATTGACGCTTGTGCTTCGCAGTATAGATTTTGACAAAAACAATGGCATTAGTTTTGTTAAGAATAGTGCAAGTACACCAGAAATGAAACTTAATATAAATGATGAAGATACAGATGGTACGTTAGTTTTCAAGACCATCACTCACAGATTTGATGTGGAAACTTTTGTAATATTTGTGTTATTTATCTTGTATATATTTGTTTTTATTCGAGTATTATACCGCTTATTTAAGTAAGAAGAGATAGTGTGAAAGGAAATAATATGAGCTTTATTTATTATGTAGATAGAAAAAAACTTAGAATCAAACCCGAAGAAAGTTATATTAGAATTAATGGCTGGTGCTTTGATAAAGAAAACAAAGAAGTAAAATATCGTGTTTTTATTGATGGTAAAGAAAGTGAGTTTATTTTAAAACGCATTAATAGAAAAGATGTAGCAAATAAGTATAAAAAGTTTAATACTCCTTTAAATAGTGGTTTTCATATTAAAGTGTATTTAAAACAAGGATATGTTCCTAAGAAATGTGAAGTTTATGCAATAGCAGGAAACGAACAAAAAAAGATTATAAATTATAATGATAAGATGATTAATAGCATAATCGACAGAAATTCAATTTCTTATAATATTGACAATGTTTATGCTTATAAAAATAAAATGAGTATACAAGGTTGGGCAATTACAAAAAGTAATGTTGAAGCTGTTAAAATAACAATCACCAATGAAAGTGGAAAAGATTTAATCATTTCTCGTAAAGATATTGAACGACAAGATTTAGTAGATGAGGGATTTGTAAAGGAGTCAGAGATTGCTTGTGGATTTGATATAGAATACGCTATTGAGCAAGATGAAATAGCAATTTTAACGATTACTGATAAAAACCAAAAAATTAAAAAAGCAATTAATCCTGTTAAAGTTAAGAAGATAAATGCAAGAAGAGCAAAAATCGGCTTCTTAAGACAATTTGGTAAAAACTTAAATCTTATGAATATAAGAAAAGGAGTTCTTTACATAAAGGGACATGGTATAAAGGGCTTAAAAGAAAAGATAAAAAATAAAGTTAACCACACAGGCAAGGATTATGCTACTTGGTATGAAGAAAACAAAGTCACCCAAGAAGAACTTAAAGAACAACGAAAACACAAGTTCGATTATAGCCCTAAAATTAGCATTGTAACTCCAACCTACAAAACGCCAGAAACTTTTTTAAACGAGATGATAGAGTCAGTTAGAAGTCAATCTTATGAGAACTGGGAACTATGCATTGCTGATGGCAGTGAAGGCGATAAGTTGGTTGAAGAAAGACTCGCTTACTATGCAGGTATTGATAAACGAATTAAATATAAGATTTTAGATAAAAATCTAGGGATTGCTGGCAATACTAATGCAGCTTTAGAATTAGCAATAGGTGATTATGTAGGACTTTTTGATCACGATGATTTACTAGAACCTAACGCTTTATTTGAAATTGTGCAGTCATTACAAGATAAGCAATATGACATTATCTATACAGATGAAGATAAGGTTAATGGGGATGCAACAGAACATATGGATCCTAATTTTAAACCAGATTATAGCCCAGATTTATTTACATCTCACAATTATATTACACACTTTTTTGTAGTAAAACGCACTATAATTGAAAAAGTTGGCGGATTTAGAGAAGCTTTTGATGGTTCACAAGATTATGATATTATGTTTAGATGTATAGAAGAAGCGACAAGCATAAAACATATACCCAAGATACTTTATAATTGGCGAATTCACATGAATTCAGTTGCAGGTGATCCTTCCAGCAAAATGTATGCTTATGAAGCCGGAAGAAAGGCTATACAAGAACACTTTGATAGAAAAAAAATTGCTGTAGATGTGGAAATGTTAGATTTGTGGGGGATGTATAGAGTCCATTATAAAATGGAGAAAAAGCCTCTTGTTTCTATTATTATTCCTAACAAAGATCATACCAAAGACTTGGATTTATGTATTAGTTCTATTGTACAAAAGAGCACTTATAAAAATATAGAGTTTATTATAGTGGAAAATAATAGTACAGAAAAAGAGACTTTTGCTTATTATGAAGAAGCAGTTAAAAAATACCCTAATTGTAAAGTGGTGACCTGGGAAAAGGAGTTTAATTATTCAGCAATTAATAACTTTGGAGTAACAAAAGCAAAAGGAGAGTATTTATTATTTTTAAATAATGATACAGAAATGATTGCGCCAGAAGCAATTGAAGAATTAGTATCTACTTGTATGAGAGATGATGTTGGTGTAGTGGGGGCTAAGCTTTTATATGAAGATGATACTGTACAACATGCAGGAATTGTTTTAGGCTTTGGAAATTATGCGGGTCATGTAAATAATGATATTGGCAAAGATGATTATGGTTATATGGTAAGGGCTAGAGTTACCGGAAATTATAGCGCTGTTACGGCTGCTTGTTTAATAACAAAAAAATCATTGTTTGAACAAGTAGGTGGTTTTGATGAAAGATTTGTTGTTGCTTGCAATGATGTTGATTATTGTTTAAAAGTTAGAAAAGAAAACTATGTCGTTGTATTTAACGCATTTTCTTTATGGTATCATTATGAGTCAAAATCAAGAGGATATGAAGATACACCAGAGAAAATTAAAAGATTCCAAGGAGAAATCGGTAAATTTCAGGAAAAATGGCAAAAGGTTCTCGATGCAGGTGATCCATATTATAATGCTAACTTTGACTTGAACCAAGCGCCATTTACATTAAGTTAAATGGAGGGGCAATGAAGAAGAAAAAAGTTGAAAAGAAATTATTATTGTTGGTAGCTCTTATTATGATGTTTACTCTAATTGGGTGTTCTTCAAAAAACGAAAGCACTG
>DXHJ01000195.1 GCA_019113475.1 Candidatus Dorea intestinavium
GTAGATGGCGGTATTTATTTAAGCAATGTAAAAGAAGTACTAGATGCAGGAGCAAATGTTATTGTAGCAGGGTCAGCCGTGTTTAAAGGAAAAGCTTATGATAATACGAAGGCTTTTATGGAGATTATGAAAGATTATGAATAATACATTTATTATTGTTTGCGGTGGCAGTATTTCCAAGGATAATGCCATAGAAGTAATTCGCTCAACAAATGGTTGCATTATTGGCGTAGATAGAGGAATGGATTTCCTTTATCAAAATCAAATTTCACCTAATTATGTATTAGGAGATTTTGATAGTGTCTCAAAAGAAGCAGCCACTTATTATTTTGAATGTGATGAAGTATCGGTAAAAGAACTCAATAAAGAAAAAGATGAATCCGATACAGAAGTTGCACTAAGTCTTGCCGTTACTATGGGCGCAAAAGAAATTATTGTTCTAGGAGCGACAGGAGGACGACTTGATCATTTTTGGGCAAATGTGCAAAGCATAATGATTCCGCTAAAGAGAGATGTGAAAGCTTTTATTATCGATGATCAAAACCGTATTAGTTTACATGATGAAGATTTTGCTTTAGAAAGAACGAATGCCTTTGGCGATTATTTTTCTTTCTTTGCTTTAGGCGAAGACGTCCATGGGTTAACGATTGAAGGCGCAAAGTATCCTCTTAGGAACCATTCTTTGTCACCAGTAGATAGCTTAAGTGTAAGCAATGAATATTTAGAAGATAAAGTCTCCATAAGCTTTAATAATGGTGTACTTATTTTAATGGAAACAAGAGATTTAAAATAGGAAGGAAACAACGAATGAAATTAGGAATAGTAGGATTACCAAACGTAGGAAAGAGTACGCTTTTTAACTCTCTAACAAAAGCAGGTGCTGAGTCAGCAAATTATCCATTTTGCACCATTGACCCTAATGTGGGAATTGTAACCGTACCAGATGAACGCCTGCAAGTACTAGGAGTGATGCACAAAACCAAAAAAATTGTGCCTGCAACCATTGAATTTGTGGATATAGCCGGACTTGTTAAGGGCGCATCAAAAGGAGAGGGCTTAGGCAACCAGTTTTTAGCGAATATTAGAGAAGTAGATGCCATTGTTCATGTGGTTCGTTGCTTTGAAGATGAAAATGTGGTGCACGTTGATGGTAATATTAATCCTTTAAGAGATATTGAAACGATTAATTTGGAGCTTATTTTCTCAGACTTAGAAATTCTAGAGAGAAGAATTTCAAAAACTGTACGTTCAGCAAAAAATGATAAGACGGCGGCAAAAGAGTTGGCACTACTGGAAAAATTAAAGGCTCATTTAGAAGAAAACAAGCCTGCCAAAACTTTTACCGGCATTGAAAGTGATGAAGAAGAAGCGATGCTTAAAAGCTTCAATCTTCTAACCGATAAACCAGTTATTTATGCTGCTAATGTGGCAGAAGATGATTTAGCGAATGACGGGGCTGATAATGAAGGTGTTCGCAAAGTGCGAGAATTTGCTGTGGGAGAAAACAGTGAGGTTTTTGTTGTTTGTGCACAAATTGAGCAGGAACTATCAGAGCTTGACGATGAAGAAAAGAAATTATTTTTAGAGGATTTAGGTCTTAGTGAATCAGGACTGGATAAATTAATTAAAGCAAGCTATAAAATTTTAGGACTTATTAGTTTCTTAACAGCAGGAGAACAAGAGGTTCGTGCTTGGACTATTACCAAGGGAATGAAAGCTCCGCAAGCAGCAGGAAAAATTCATACTGATTTTGAAAGAGGATTTATTAAGGCGGAAATTGTCTCTTATTCAGATTTAGTTGAATGTGGCTCTCACAATGCGGCTAAAGAAAAAGGACTAGTACGCTTAGAAGGAAAAGATTACGTAGTAAAAGATGGAGATGTAATTATATTCCGTTTTAACGTCTAGAGGTAAGAGGATGACTGAGAGAAGTATTGAATTTCCTAATCTAGGTATTCAACTAAAAAATGTAGGGGACCATATTAGCATCTTTGGTTTTGATATAGCCTTTTATGGAATTATTATTGGACTGGGAGTCTTAGCTGGAACTTTTCTGGCAATCCGTGAAGCCAAAAGGACTAAGCAAAATGTGGAAAATTATTATGATCTAGCAATCTATGGGATTATCTTTTCTATTCTTTGTGCTAGGCTTTATTATGTAATTTTTTCGTGGGAACATTATAAAGATAATCTTCTTAGTATTTTAAACATTCGCGAAGGAGGACTTGCTATTTATGGTGGGATTCTTGGAGCGATTTTAGTGATGATACTATATACCAAGAAGAAGAAAATATCGACTCTTTTAGTTTTTGATACCGTAAGTTTTGGCTTAGTGATTGGCCAGGCTATTGGTCGTTGGGGCAACTTTTTTAACCGTGAGGTATTTGGTGAATA
Organism: Candidatus Dorea intestinavium; assembly: GCA_019113475.1. GTDB lineage: Bacteria > Bacillota > Clostridia > Lachnospirales > Lachnospiraceae > Aequitasia > Aequitasia intestinavium. Next base: position 2,395 of record DXHJ01000195.1, read on the forward strand.
CACCAATAACTTAGTGGCTATGCGACTACCGCTAAGTCAGGTGCGAGCAGCCGACGTATCGGACTTAATGCGAAAACATCTAATTAAAATTGATGGCATTGATTTTATTCAAGTAGGTCCCACCTTTTTATATGAATCAGCTTGGTGTTTGTTGCTTTTAGCCTTTATGTTACTCTATCGAAAACATAAGAAGTTTAATGGCGAACTATTCTTAATCTATATGGGTGGTTATGGAATTGGCCGGTTTATTATTGAAGGCATTCGTACTGATCAACTGTTAATGAAAGGAACGAATATTCCGGTTTCCCAAGGATTAGCAGCAGTCTTTGCTCTTGTCTCAATGGTACTGTTGATTATCGGCAGAATAAAAAGTAAAGAAAAATAAAAATAAGGACTTAGAAGAAAAGAATCTTCTAAGTCCTATTTTATTACTTAATAATACCGAAACAGTTTAGGATAATGATAATCATTAAAATGGGAATGACAATAGTAGCCAATATTTTTTGGAGAGAAGAAAGTTTACCATCTCGGCCATCGGCAGTTAGTTCTTTTTCATAGCCCTTAAATCCCCATACCTTAACAATATAAAAACAGGTTAGTAAACAGCCAAGAGGAAGCAATAAATAAGCCGTAAAAGTATCGAGCCAGTCATATAAATTATAATGAGCTAGGCCATTTACATCAGCCCAAGGCAAAGTAAAGTTTTTTAATAAGCCAAAGCCAAGAGAGACAACGGCTCCACCTAGCAGAATAATGAAAGAAACAATAATGGTGGCTTTTTTGTGCACAATTTTAAAGGTTTCTTCAAACCATTTGATGGGAATTTCCATAATGGTAAAAAGTGTGGATAAAACAGCAAAGATTAAAGCTAAGAAGAATAAGGTACCAATAATTCTGCCTCCAGGAAGTTCTTCGAAGATTTGGGTCATAACCACAAAGATTAAAGAAGGACCTTTTGCCACATCAACACCAGCGCCAAAGGCTGAAGGAATGATAACAAAGCCAGCAAGAAGTGCGACAGCGGTATCACAAATGGTTACCCACATAGCATCTTTTTTGATGTTGTGATCTTTAGAAAGACTAGCTCCTAGGGTGACAAAAATTCCCCAACCAATACCCACTGAAAATAAAACTTGAGTAGCTGCATCTGCTACCACTTTAAAGCTAAATTTACTGAAATCTGGTAAGAGATAATATTTTAAACCTTCTGTTGCTCCAGGTGTGGAAAAGACCGCCCAAATACCACAAATAATTAAGAGAATAAATAGGGCAGGCATAATGACTTTAGTTACTTTTTCGACAATATTGGTAATACCAAAGTATAAAAGAATGGCAGTGATAATGACGATAATGGCTGAAAAAACAATGGGTGAGATATCTTTAGCTATAAAAGTATCAAAATACTTTTGTGTATCCGTACCAAAATTTGCCCCACTAAGATAGGAAAAGGCATATTTTAAAACCCAACCGCCTACAACGATGTAGTAGAAATCAATCAATGTGGTACAAATAACGGCAATAATTCCGATAAACGAATATTTCTTTTTAATAGCTCCAAAGGAAGCAGCAACATTTCCTCTTCCGTAACGACCAGTCGCAGTTTCCATTTCTACCATAGGATGCCCCATGATAATAGCGATAACTAGATAACAAAGAATGAAAATTCCGCCGCCCCCTCCATAGGCTAAATATGGAAATCTCCAAATGTTTCCCAGACCAATGGCCGCCCCCGCAGCCACCATAATGTAACCGAATCTGGATCCAAAATGTGTCCTATTACTCTCGTTTTTGTCCATAGACTACCTCCGTTTTTAGGTTGTAAAAAATAAGACACTCCTACAAAAATGCCCGTTTGCCTGTAAGAGCGTCTTATTTCCTACATATTATGTTGTCTATTTAAGTATATTATCTGAGATAAATTGTGTCAAGGATTAAGATAAAAGGAGGTAATTATATAGACAATTGAGCTAGTTTTGTGTATAGAAAAATAAACAATTATAACCTGGCTTTCCCTTGTTTTTAGGGCTTCAAAAGGATATAATAAAGTAACATGTATTAATATAAGTAGACTTTTAAGGAGGAAATACTAAAATGGCAAGAAAAATGAAAACCATGGATGGGAACCAAGCAGCAGCTCATGTAGCATATGCTTATACAGAAGTTGCAGCAATTTACCCAATTACACCATCATCTGTTATGCCAGAACATATAGACGAGTGGGCAGCAGGAGGTAAAAAGAACTTATTTGGTCAACCTGTTCAAGTAACAGAGATGCAATCAGAGGCAGGCGCAGCAGGTGCCGTTCACGGTTCACTTGCAGCAGGAGCTTTAACATCAACATTTACTGCATCACAAGGACTTCTATTAATGGTACCAAATATCTATAAATTAGCAGGTGAATTATTACCAGGTGTACTTCATGTTTCAGCACGTGCACTAGCTAGTCATGCATTATCTATCTTTGGTGATCATTCAGACATCTATGCATGTCGTCAAACAGGAGCTGCTATGCTTTGCGAATCTAGTGTTCAAGAAGTAATGGATTTATCACCAGTAGCACACTGCGCTGCAATAGAAGGAAAATTACCATTTATTAACTTCTTTGATGGATTTAGAACATCTCATGAAATTCAAAAAATTGAAGAGTGGGATTATGAAGATCTTGACGATATGTTAAATAAAGAAGCAGTAGCTGAATTTAGAGCAAACGCACTAAATCCAAACAAACCTTGTTTAAGAGGTTCTGCTCAAAACCCTGATATCTTCTTCCAAGCAAGAGAAGCTAGTAACGTATATTACAATGCACTTCCAGCAATTGTACAAAAATATATGGACAAAGTTAACGAAAAAATTGGAACAGATTATAAATTATTTAACTACTATGGAGCTGCAGATGCTGAAAGAGTAATCATCGCTATGGGTTCTGTTTGCGAAACTATCGATGAAACAATTGACTACTTAATGGCAGCTGGCGAAAAAGTTGGTGTTGTTAAAGTTCGTCTTTACAGACCATTCTGCGCAAGCGCACTTATCGACGCTATTCCAGATACAGTTAAAACAATCAACGTCTTAGACAGAACAAAAGAACCAGGCGCATTTGGCGAACCATTATTCCTTGATGTTGTTGCAGCACTTAAAGGAACTAAGTTTGATCAAGTACCTATCCTTGGTGGACGTTATGGTCTAAGTTCAAAAGATACAACACCTGCACAAATCGTTGCAGTATTTAATAACACAGACAGAAAAATGTTCACAGTTGGTATCGAAGATGATGTTACAAATCTTTCTCTACCAGTTGGAGAACCTTTAGCATCAACACCAGAAGGAACAATTATGTGTAAATTCTGGGGACTTGGAGCTGATGGTACTGTAGGCGCTAATAAGAACTCAATCAAAATCATTGGTGACCATACAGATATGTATGCTCAAGCATATTTTGATTATGATTCTAAAAAATCAGGTGGTATTACCATTTCTCACTTAAGATTTGGTAAAAAACCAATTAAATCAACTTACTTAATTAAGAGAGCAAACTTTGTTGCTTGCCATAACCCTTCTTATGTTAACAAATACCACATGGCTCAAGAATTAGTTGATGGTGGAACATTCCTACTTAACTGCTCATGGGATATGGATGGACTAGAAGAACATCTTCCAGGACAAGTAAAAGCTTATATTGCTAACCACAATATCAACTTCTACACAATCGATGGTATCCAAATTGGTAAAGATATCGGACTTGGTGGACGTATCAATACAGTTCTTCAATCAGCATTCTTTAAACTTGCAGGCGTTATTCCTGAAGAAGACGCTATTAAGTACATGAAGGCAGCTGCAAAAGCAAGCTATGGTAGAAAAGGTGATAAGATTGTTCAAATGAACTATGATGCAATCGACGCTGGTGCTCAACGTGTTGTTAAAGTAGAAGTTCCTGAATCTTGGAAAACAGCAGCAGATGAAGGCTTATTCGAAAGAGAACACAAAGGCGGAAAAGAAGACGTTCTTGCATTTGTACACGGAGTACAAAAGAAAGTAAACGCTCAAGAAGGAAATGATCTTCCTGTATCAGCATTTACTGATTATGTAGATGGTACAACACCTTCAGGAACAGCTGCATTTGAAAAACGTGGCGTTGCTGTAGATATTCCAATTTGGAAAGAAGAAAACTGTATCCAATGTAACAGATGTGCTTATGTATGTCCTCACGCAGTTATTCGTCCAGTTGCTCTTACAGAAGAAGAAGCTGCTAAAGCACCAGAAAGCCAACAAACAATTGATATGGTTGGAATGAAAGGCATGAAATTCGCTATTACTGTATCAGCACTTGACTGTTTAGGATGTGGATCTTGCGCAAATGTTTGTCCAGGTAAAAAGGGTGAAAAAGCTCTTGTTATGGAAAGCAGAGAAGAAAACGAAATCAAACAAGAAGGCTTTGACTTTGGTACAGAAATCGAAGTTAAACCAGAAGTTGTTGCTAAATTCAAAGGCAACACAGTTAAAGGTAGCCAATTCAAACAACCACTTCTTGAATTCTCAGGAGCTTGTGCAGGTTGTGGAGAGACACCTTATGCTAAATTAATTACACAATTATTTGGTGATAGAATGTACATTGCTAACGCAACAGGATGTTCTTCAATCTGGGGTAACTCAGCACCATCAACACCATATACACAAACACCAGAAGGTAAAGGACCAGCTTGGGCTAACTCTTTATTTGAAGATAATGCTGAATTTGGTTATGGTATGTTACTTGGCCAAAATGCAATTAGAAAAAGACTTGGTGAATTAGTAAAAGAAATTGCTGAATCAGATAAATCAAGTGATGAAGTAAAAGCAGCAGCTAAAGAATATTGTGATACTTTCTGTGAAGGCGCAACAAACGGTGATGCTACAGATAAACTTATCAGCGTACTTAAAGATGTTGATTGTGATAAATGTCAAGAAGTTGTTAAAAACAAAGAATTCTTAGCTAAAAAATCACAATGGATCTTTGGTGGTGACGGCTGGGCTTATGATATCGGATTTGGTGGTGTTGACCATGTATTAGCTAGTGGACAAGACATCAACATCATGGTATTTGATACAGAAGTTTACTCTAACACAGGTGGACAATCTTCAAAATCTACTCGTACCGGAGCAACAGCACAATTTGCTGCAGCTGGTAAGGAGACTAAGAAGAAAGACCTAGCACAAATTGCTATGACATACGGATACGTATATGTAGCACAAATCGCTATGGGTGCTGACTTTAACCAAACTGTAAAAGCAATCTCTGAAGCAGAAGCTTACAAAGGACCTTCACTTATCATTGCTTACTCACCATGTATCAACCACGGAATTAAAAACGGTGGTATGACAATGGCTCAAACAGAAGAAGAAAGAGCTGTTAAAGCAGGATACTGGGAGAACTTCCGTTTCAACCCAGAAAAAGAAGACGGAAAACTTACAATTGATAGTAAAGAACCTACAGAAGATTACATTGACTTCTTAAATGGTGAAGTTCGTTACAACGCTCTTATGAGATCTAATCCAGAAAGAGCTAAAAAACTTTTCGAAAGATCTGCAAGAGAAGCAAAAGAGAAATACGAACACTACAAAAAGCTTGAAAAATTGTACAAAGAAGAAGAAAACTAAGATAAGATATAAAAAAGTGAGATGCATTTGCATCTCACTTTTTTTGTTTACTACAAAATTAAAAGATTAAATTTAAACGATTCCTTGGAAACTCATAGCATCAGCAACTTTTTCAAAGCCAGCAATATTAGCACCTAATACATAATTGCCAGGATGTTTGTATTTCTTAGCAGCCTTATCCATGGTTCTAGTAATATTAATCATAATAGTTTGTAATTTTTGATCAACTTCTTCAAAGGTCCAACTCAAGCGCTCACTATTTTGTGTCATCTCTAGAGCTGAAGTAGCAACGCCACCAGCGTTAGCCGCTTTACCAGGAGCAAAAATTACTTGGTGATCCATTAGGTATTTTGTTGCTTCGATAGTTGTTGGCATATTAGCACCTTCAGCCACAACAGTAACCCCGTTTTTAACTAATTCTTTAGCGTCTTCAATAAATAACTCATTTTGTGTTGCACAAGGAAGAGCAATATCTGCTTTAATACCCCATACGCCACGACCTTCATGATAAACGGCGCTTGGTCTTGCTTTTGCATATTCAGTAAGACGAGCACGTTTTACTTCTTTTACTTCTTTAAGTAATTCAATATCGATGCCTTCTTCGTCATAAATCCAACCAGTGGAATCAGAGCAAGTTAGACATTTAACGCCTAAGTGGCAAGCTTTTTCGATGGCATAAATTGCTACATTTCCAGAACCGGAGACAATAGCTGTTTTTCCTTCGATTTCAATACCATTTAGATTTAGTAGTTCTTGGGTTAAATATAATAATCCATAACCAGTTGCTTCTTTTCTAGCAAGGGAACCACCGTAAGATAAGCCTTTTCCGGTTAGTACTCCTTCATAGGCGCTACGAATTCTTTTGTATTGACCAAATAGGTAGCCGATTTCTCTAGCACCAACACCGATATCACCGGCCGGTACATCAGTATCAGGTCCAATATACTTGCAAAGTTCAGTCATAAAGCTTTGGCAAAAAGCCATTACTTCGCGGTCAGATTTGCCCTTAGGGTCAAAGTCAGAACCACCTTTACCACCACCAATTGGTAAACCGGTTAAAGAGTTTTTGAAAGTTTGTTCAAAGCCTAAGAATTTAATAATTCCTAAGTTTACTGAAGGGTGAAAACGAAGTCCACCTTTGTAAGGTCCGATTGCTCCGTTAAATTGTACACGGTATCCGGTGTTTACTTGAACTTGTCCATTGTCATCTACCCATGGCACCCTAAATTTGATTTGACGTTCTGGATTTACTAAGCGTTCAAGCAAAGCTTCCTTTTTGTATTTTGTCTCATTGGCCTCGATTACCGGTCTTAGAGATTCTAGAACTTCATTCACTGCTTGAATAAACTCTGGTTCACTGGGGTTTTTTGCGGTTACTTCTTCTAATACACTATCTACATATCCCATTATTATTCCTCCTTTTGGCTTTTATACTTCAGCATTATACAATGAAGAAAAAATAAATTCAAGAAAATTTATCGATTCACTGAATTAAAGAGGTAAAAGCATTGACCATAAGAGTGGATTATGGTAAAAATAAATAAGCAAATGATATGAAGGAGAGGCAAAATGAAAAGAAATTTACGAACAAAAATAACTGGCGGAATAATTTTTGCGGTTATTTTGCTTATGCCACTAACAGTTTTTGCAGCTGATACAAAAACTGAATATGTGCCAAGCATGTATGCCAGTATCTGGTCATTACTTCCGCCAGTTATTGCCATAGTTCTAGCTTTAATTACAAAAGAAGTTTATAGTTCCTTGTTTGTAGGAATATTAATGGGTGGTTTATTTTATTCGGGATTTAGTTTAGAAGGAACCATGACCCATATATTTGATGAAGGAATTATTAGTGTTTTATCTGATTCTTATAATGTGGGGATTTTAATCTTTCTAATTATTTTAGGAATTCTCGTAGCCATGATGAATAAAGCAGGCGGATCAACGGCTTTTGGTAACTGGGCTAAAACCCATATCAAAACCAGAGTAGGAGCACAAATTGCTACCATTATTTTAGGGGTTTTAATCTTTATTGATGATTACTTTAACTGTTTAACCGTAGGTAGCGTTATGCGACCAGTTACTGATAGTCACAATGTATCAAGAGCAAAACTTGCTTATTTAATCGACTCAACAGCTGCACCCGTTTGTATTATTGCCCCAATCTCTTCTTGGGCAGCAGCGGTAACAGGTTTTGTTGAAGGAGAAAATGGCTTTTCAATTTTTATTCGAGCCATTCCTTATAACTATTATGCACTCTTTACCATTGTGATGATGATTATGTTAGTCGTGACGAAATTTGATTATGGCCCGATGAGAAAGCATGAAATAAATGCAATTGAAAAAAATGATTTATTCACAACTGCGGAACGCCCCTATGCCGATGCTGAAGATGAGAAAGGCAATGAAAATGGAAAAGTACTAGATTTAATTGTTCCCATTGTGGTTCTCTTTGTTAGTTGTACTATCGGCATGATCTATACAGGAGGTTTTTTCGAAGGTACTAATTTTGTGGCAGCGTTTTCTCAAAGTGATGCTTCTATTGGTTTGGTTTACGGTAGCTTTGTTACTTTGCTTTTTACGATTATTTTCTTTGGCATTAGAAAGGTTTTATCTTTTAAAGAAAGTATGGAGTGTGTTCCTGATGGCTTTAAAGCTATGGTCCCTGCTATTTTAATTCTTTCTCTTGCTTGGTCTCTTAAAGCTATGACGGATAGTTTAGGTGCGGCAGAGTTTGTGGCCGGAGTAATGGAAAACTCAGCCGGTCATTTGATGAATTTCTTGCCAGCTATTATTTTTGTGATTGGTTGCTTTTTGGCTTTTGCCACGGGAACTTCATGGGGAACCTTTGGTATTTTGATTCCAATTGTGGTTGCGGTTTTTGAAGGAAGAGATGAGACAATGATGATTTTATCTATTTCAGCTTGTTTAGCTGGTGCAGTTTGTGGTGACCATTGTTCTCCTATTTCGGATACTACAATTATGGCTTCAGCTGGAGCTCAGTGCAATCATGTTAATCATGTAACGACCCAAATTCCTTACGCTTTAACGGTAGCAGGAGTAAGCTTTGTGACTTATATAATTGCAGGATTCGTTCGCAATCCCATCATTTCTTTAATTATTGGCTTGATTTTAATGATGGCGACAATGTTGGGAATTCGAAAAATTGTTGGTGTGGAAGAATGATGAAAAAAAGAAGACCGCTAGATGGTCTTCTTTTTTTATTGAATATGATATACTATAGGTAGATTAAACAAGGAGGAGACTTGATGAATTTAGAAAAACTAAATGCTTACGAATTAGAAAAAGAAAAAGATATAAAAGGGATTTCGACTAAAGGGTATCTCTTACGACATAAAAAGACGGGCGCTCATGTATTAATCATGAAAAACGATGATAAAAACAAGGTGTTTTCAATCGGCTTTAGAACGCCTATAAAAAACAGCACGGGAGTTCCTCACATTATGGAGCACTCCGTTTTATGCGGCTCTAAAAACTTTCCGGCTAAAGATCCTTTTGTAGAACTAGTGAAAGGATCTCTAAATACCTTTTTAAATGCCATGACTTATCCGGATAAAACTCTTTATCCAGTTGCAAGTTTGAATGATGCAGACTTTCAAAATTTAGTTCATGTTTACTTGGATGCAGTTTTCTATCCGAACATTTATCAGCATGAAGAAATTTTTAAACAAGAAGGTTGGAATTATCATTTGGATGATGAAGAAGGAGAACTTACTTATAACGGTGTTGTTTACAATGAAATGAAGGGTGCTTTTTCTTCTCCAGAGGGAGTGTTAGACCGTGTCATTTTAAACACCCTATTTCCTGATACCACTTATGCCAATGAGTCCGGTGGTGATCCAGAAGTTATTCCTAGCTTAAGTTATGAAGAATTTTTGGACTTTCATAGAACTTATTATCACCCGTCAAATAGCTATATCTATCTCTATGGCGATATGGATTTTGAAGAGAAACTAAGATTTATTGATGAAAAATATTTAGCAGACTTTGATGAAATTAATCCCCATTCAGAAATAGCAATACAAAAACCTTTTGCAAAAGTAGTTGAAAAGACCATTCCTTATTCGATAGCATCCGAAGAGTCAGATGAAGATGCTACTTATTTATCTTATAATAAAGTTATTGGTACTAACCTAGAGGAAAAATTAGTCCTAGCCTTTGAAATCATTGATTATGTGCTCTTGTCTTCACCAGGTGCAGTTCTTAAGAAAGCGTTAATTGAAGCAGGCATTGGCAGTGATATTTTTGGGGGTTATGATGATAGCACTTTGCAACCGCTCTTTTCTATAGTTGCAAAAGGAGCTAATTTAGCTGACCAAGAAAAGTTTATAAGAGTTATTGAAGAGACCTTAAATTCGCTAGTAAAAGAAGGACTTAATGAAAAATCTTTGCAAGCAGCTATTAACTATTATGAATTTCGTTACCGCGAGGCAGATTTTGGCTCTTATCCAAAGGGCCTTATG
>DXHJ01000196.1 GCA_019113475.1 Candidatus Dorea intestinavium
AGCTCTCTAGCAATTTGATCTGCTATAGAGCTTTTTCTATATGCTAGAAGCGACTTTAGCTTCTGGCCTTTTTATTTGTAACCATTAAAATAATTCCTAGTAAGGCACCGATAAGTGCAGGGATTACCCAACCCATACCAATTTCATAAAATGGTACTTTCGCATATAAATTAAGGACAGCACTTACAGGCGCACTTTCTGCTATTTGAACCGGAGCATTTTTTAAGAACTCGCCAATAGCGAAGATTAGTGTAACATAGGTTGTCGTTTTATAAATAATATAGTTTCCTTTATAAAATCCTGAAAACATCGTTAACACAATCAGTACAATTGCTAAAGGATATAAAAACATTAACACCGGAATCGATAGGGCAATAATTTTAGTGAGTCCTACATTCGCAATCGCACAACCTAAGACAGTAAAAAGAATTGCATAGCTGCGATAGGAAAGGCTGTTTGGAAACATCTCCACAAATGCCTCTGCACAAGAAGAGGTTAGACCAATGGCTGTCTTTAAACAAGCAATTGCTACAAGTACTGCTAATAAGATATTACCAAAGCCACCAAAATAATGTCTGGATATTTCTGCCAAGGCAATTCCGCCATTTTCACTTAATGCTAACTTTCCAAGGCTTGTTGCACCCATATAAGTTAAAAAGCTATAGATAACTATCATTAAAATAACACTTACTAATCCCGTTTTAATGGTACTCTTTGTTACTTCTTTTGGCTTTTCTACGCCTAGTCTCTTTAAAGCATCCGTTACTAATACACCAAAAGCCAAAGATGAAAGAGCGTCCATGGTGTTATACCCTTCTGTAAAACCCTTAAAAAAGGCAAATTTTTGATAAGTATCTTGAACTTCACCCAGGGCAACTTTCCCCATGGGATGAAAAATTGTTGCTAATATCATAATTGCCATCAAAACTAAGAAGATGGGATTTAAAACTTTACCAATAAAAACCACTAATTTACCTGGCTTAAGGGCAAAGGCTAAGGATATGCCAAAAAAGATAATCGTAAAGATTAACAAACTAATTTTTTCATAACCTTTAGGGAAAAATAAGGAAAGCCCGATTTCATAAGATACTGTTCCGGTTCTTGGATAGGCAAAGAAGGGTCCAATGGTGAGATATAATAATGCTGTGAAAAAATATCCCCATTTTTTGCCTATTCTACTAGCTAACCCGCGAAGTCCATTGCTATCAGAAATTCCAATTGCTAAGACCCCGAGAAAAGGTAATCCTGTTGCTGTTACAATAAATCCAATTGCTGCCAGAAGCGAGCTTGCTCCTGCTTCTTGACCCATATGGACAGGAAAAATTAAATTTCCTGCACCAAAGAACATTCCAAATAGCATAGAACCTATAAAGAAGTTCTCTTTAAATGTAAGCTTTTTATTCATTCTTTTTTCTAACCTCTCATAAAACTTGATGTATTATATCATACCACAAATCATTCCTTAATTTTAGTTGAATGCAGTAATTTTTCTTATTTATCATCCCATTGCTTCATAACCTCTTGAAACACTTCCCCTATTGGTCGATCAATAACCAAATCCGCAGCTAATTTCTTGCCAGTTTCTCCCTTGTTAATCACAATTAAATGTTTTCCTCGAAAATAATCCACAAAACTGGCGGCCGGATACACGATTAACGAAGTTCCCCCAACGATTAGAGTATCCGCCTTTTCAATTGCTTGAATGCTTTTTTCTATTACCTTATTATCAAGACCTTCTTCATAAAGGACCACATCTGGCTTAATAATTCCGCCACAAGAACATCTTGGTACTCCTAGTGCTTCTTTGACAAAATCCGCACGATAGGACTTTCCACACTTCATACAGTAATTTCTATGGATACTTCCATGTAATTCATAGACCACCTTACTACCAGCCCTTTGATGAAGTCCATCAATATTCTGCGTAATAATCGCTTTTAGTTTTCCTTCTTGCTCTAGTTTGACTAAGGCTTGATGGGCTGCATTAGGCTGCGCCTCCAGATGCATCATCTTCTCTTTATAGAAGCGATAAAATTCCTCCGGATTGTTCATAAAGAAAGTATGACTCACAATTTCTTCAGGCGCAATCTCTCCTTTGGTGCTGTAAATTCCTTTCGCACTACGAAAGTCAGGAATACCACTTTCTGTTGATACGCCAGCTCCACCAAAAAAGACTAAATTTTCTGATTGTTTTAAAATTCTTATTAATTCTTCCATTTGAGATTTTCCACCCTCTCTTATAACCTAAAAAATACCTCTGCTTTTACACAGAGGTATTTTAACATTTTTTATAAAACTACACCTTTTTGTAACATTACATTTGCATAAAGAGCAGATTCTCCAGTAGCTATAATTGCATAAGCTGTTTTTGCTTCATCATAAAAAGCAAATCTTTCGATATTTCCTACCACTTTTGCGCCTCTATCATCATGTTTTGCCACAATTTCTTTATAAGTATCCCAGATTGGTGTTTCCACTGTATCACCTTGCATAACTTCCATTAAGTTCATCGGATGATCAACATAGGTATCTAAAGGAAATACTTGTAAAATTGCATCGAGTATTTCTGGAACGCCATGTCCATCCATCCGAATAACAATCGCGTCTTTTCCCATGCTTTCTGCTGGAAAGTTTCCATCAGAAATTACTAGTCTATCACTATGACCCATTTCACTAAGAACTTTAAGAAGTTCTGGTGATAAAATTTTAGGTATTCCTTTTAACATTTTTTGCTCCTTTTATTAGCGAATTGTTTTATAAAGTGGTCCGTATGCTTTACATGCTCTATAGTCTTGTCCTTCTTTATCAGAACCAAAAGCATTCCAAGCTGCTGGTCTAAAGATGTCTTTGTCATCTACGTTGTGCATGCTAACTGGAATACGAAGAATTGAGCAAAGGGTTAATAAATCAGCACCAATATGGCCATAGCTAATAGCACCATGGTTAGCTCCCCAGTTGTTCATTACATCATAAGCACTTGTAAAGTAACCTTTTCCTGTAAGTCTTGGTGCAAACCAAGTACATGGCCAAGTATAATCTGTACGTTTCCATAATGTATCTGTTACTTCCTCTGGAAGTTTAACTGTCCAACCTTCAGCGATTTGGAGAACTGGTCCAAGTCCTTTGACAAGGTTTAGACGAATCATGGTTACAGGCATTTCTGCTTCTGTAACAAATCTTGAAGAATAACCAGCTCCTCTAAAGTATCCAGTATCTGCTGGATTCCAAGTTGTTGCCTTAAGAATTGCTTCTTGATCTTCTTTGGTTACGTCATACCAAGGTTTCATTAAGTGATTTCCATTTTCATCAGTTGCTTGTCCATTGGCATCAAGACAAGCTGCTCCTGAGTTAATTAAGTGAATAATTCCATCAGCTTCTGCTGCTTTTCCTTCTAAGTCATAACCAGTAGCTTTTTTAACTGCCTCTGGGCTCCAGTAAGTACGAACATCAGCAAAAATTTGTGCTGTGTTAGTAAGAAGTTTAGAGAACATCATGCCAAGTCCGTTAAGAACATCATTTTCTGTTGCCAAAACATATGGCTCTCTTGCTCCTGTCCAATCAAATGAAGTATTAAGAAGAGCTTCTGCATAATCACAGTTTGGATAAAAGTCTGTCCATTGTCTTTGACCTTGGAAACCAGCTGCTAGGGCATTGTGACCAACTCTTTCTTCTTCACAACCTTCAGGAAGATTTTCGTTACCATTCATAAGGTCTTTGATGATACACATCATTTTTACTACGAATTCCCAATCTTCATCTTTTTGTTCTCTCGTTCTTTGTATTTCTTCAGGGTTTTTATCAAATCCTTCTTTGCATTTTTCTTTGGTCCATTTTAAAGCTTTTTGGAATTCGTCTTCATCATAAATTCCTTCACTCATACGACGGATAATTTCTACCTCATCAACAGATTCTACACGCATACCAAGGTATTCTTCAATGAAAGCTGGATCGATAATAGATCCGCCAATACCCATGCAGATAGATCCGATTTGTAAATAAGATTTTCCTCTCATAGTTGCTGCTGCTACAGAAGCACGACCAAAACGTAAAAGTTTTTCTTTTACATCTGCTGGAATTGCAGTATCATCAGCTTCTTGAACATCATGTCCATAAATGCCAAATGCTGGAAGACCTTTTTGAGCATGAGTAGCAAGTACAGATGCAAGGTAAACAGCTCCTGGTCTTTCTGTTCCGTTAAAGCCCCAAACAGCTTTAATTGTTAAGGGATCCATATCCATTGTTTCAGCGCCATAGCACCAGCAAGGTGTAACTGTTACCGTAATATCAACGCCTTCTTTTTTAAATTTATCCGCACAAGCTGCACTTTCTGGTACACGACCAATGGTTGTATCAGCGATAACAACTTTTACTGGTTCACCATTTGTATACTTTAAGTTTTCTTCGTATAATTTTTTAACAGATTTAGCCATGTTCATGGTTTGTTCTTCTAGTCCTTCACGAACTTTTAAATAGCCTCTTCTACCATCGATTGTTGGTCTAATACCAATTACAGGATAATCTCCTACTAGTCTTGATTTTGCCATTTTAATTTCCTCCTTTAATTTACAATAGTGTCTTAAATTTTTCATATGCCTCATCCCATTCTTTGGAATTTTCTGGCATGTATTCATAAGTTTCTTCTGATCTTGCAATAATTTCTCTTGCTTCTTGCATATCCTTAATTGCGCCTGTTGCCATGAGCTGAACCGCAATATTGCCTAGAGCAGTTGCTTCAATAGGACCGGCAAAGACTTTTTTATTACTAGCATTAGCGGTCATCTGACAAAGTAATTTACTTTGAATGCCACCACCTATCATATGGATTTTATCATAGGTTTTCTTGGTACTTGCTTCAATTTGTTCTAAGGTATAACGATATTTAAGTGCCAAACTTTGATTAATGCAGCAAACAATTTCGCCAATAGTTTCTGGTACTTTTTGGTTGGTCTTTTTACAGAATTCTTGAATTCTTCGTGGCATATCACCAGCTGGCATAAATTCTGGCGCATCAGGGTTAATAAAACTCATCAGTGGTGTTGCTTCTTTAGCCATTACCTCTAGTTCGCCAAACCCATATTCTTTGCCTTCACGAATCCATTGTCTTCTGCTTTCTTGAACAAGCCATAAGCCAATAATATTTTTAAGCAGAGTGGTCGTATTACCATAACCACCTTCATTACTAATATTAATATCAAAGGTATGCTTATTAATAATTGGTGCTTTAAGTTCCGTTCCAAATAAGCTCCAAGTTCCACAGCTAATAAAGATAAAATCTTCTTTGTCTGTTGGAACGGCAACGACTGCACTTTGCGTATCGTGAGAAGCTACTGAAATAACCTTCATGGGCTCGATACTAAGTTCTTCACAAATTGTCTTGCTAATTTCGCCAATAACAGTTCCACTTGGCACAATTTCTGGAAGAATCTTCCAAGGAATATTTAAAGCTTTGGTGATTTCTTTAGACCAAACTTTATTTTTAGCATCCATCAGTTGTGTGGTAGTTGCCATGGTATACTCCGCTTTTTTCTCACCGGTTAAAAAGTAATTAAATAAATCCGGTGTTAAAAGCATAGTTTCTGCTTGCTTTAATAGCTCTGGTCGATTCAATACAAGAGAATACAATTGGAAAATTGTATTAAAGTTTTCGAATTGATTACCGGTAAGTTCATAAACTTGGTCTTTTTCAATTGCCTTAAAAACTTCCTCTTGCATACCATTTGTTCTTGCATCTCTATAATGCACGGCATTTTCTAGCAGTCTTCCCTTTTCGTCGATTAAACCAAAGTCAACGCCCCAAGTATCAATACCAATACTATAGGGATTTCCTTTTTGTCTTGCCTTAATAATGCCTTGTTTAATTTCAAAATATTGTCTAAGTGTATCCCAGTACATGGTATCGCCTAGAATAACTGGATCATTGGAGAAGCGATGTACTTCTTCCATTTTTATTTTTCCCTCTTCTAAGGTTCCAATAATAGCTCTTCCGCTTGATGCACCAAAGTCAAAAGCTAGTACTTGGTTCTTATTTTCTGCCATTATCTACTCCTTTCAAATACATAGGTTGATTATCTGTATTATAACATTGAAACTTTAAATATGATTGTGCTATAATGGAAAAAAGTATAACAATATTCACTTTTGGAGGAAGCTATGCAATATGTAAATTACCGCGAAAAACGGGTTCGTGGAACGAAGGATTTTCCACTAGAATATCATCACGTATCCAAAAATCATCCGCAATATACCATGTCACTACACTGGCATGTGGAGTATGAAATTATTCGCATTCTAAAAAATGATTTTACCATTACCATTGATGAAAAGACTTTGACTGCTAAAGCCGGTGAATGCCTATTAATCCCCCCTGGCTCCGTTCATTCCGGTATTCCTAATGACTGTTTATATGAATGTCTAGTCTTTGATATTAATATGTTAGTAAATAAAAATGAAGCTTGTAAAAGAATCATCAAAGCTATTAGTGACCATGAGGTTGAGCTTCCCTATTTGTTTACCCGTTCCTATCGTGATATCAATCAAATTGTTGATAATACTTTTGACGTTACTATTTCCAAAAAGGAAGGTTATGAAATGGTTGTTGAAGGTTTACTTTATCAACTTTTTGGTACAATATTCACAGAGCACTACTATGAACCGCTACGCGATACAGAACCCAAGCACCATAAAAGGCTCTTGCAATTAAAGACCGCTCTTGAATATATTGAAAACTCTTACCAAAAAGCAATTTCACTAAACGATATGGCCGCAAGTGTTAATATGTCACCAAAATATTTTTGTCGCTTTTTTCATGATATGACAAATCACACTCCGGTTGAATATTTAAATTCTTACCGTATTGAAAGAGCTTCCTATCAGCTACTGACAACCGATCAAAGTATTACCGAGATTGCTTATAACAATGGTTTTAATGATTTAAGTTATTTCATCAAAACCTTTAAAAAATATAAAGGCATTACCCCAAAGCAATATTTAATTAACTAAGACTGTTTCGATACCAAGACGCAGAATAACCATGATATTCTTTAAAAGCATGAGAAAAGTGTTGTACCGATGAATAGTTTAACCGATCGGCTATGTCAGAAATCCTTAAATTTTCATTTTTAAGCAGGGTTTTTGCCATAGCCATTTTTCCTTCTTTTTTCTTTTCATTAAAAGTTTTTCCGTAGCGCTCTTTAATAAATCTTTGCGTTTGTCTAACACTTAGCCCCAGTCTATCAGAAAGCTTTGCCAAGGTTATGGTGGCATAATCATATAAGAAGCTTTCTTCCACAATTAAATCCTTGCTATCTTCTAAGTTAATCAGCATAGACTCTTCTCTTGTATAAGTTCTATTTTCGTAATTTCGCACAAGTTTTACTAGAAACTGGGTTAACAAAGCTTTAACGCTTTCTTGATAACCTGGATACTGATGATCTAATTCATAGAGGAGTTCTTGCAGTACTGGCTGTATATGTTGATTATCTTCACCCATCCAAAAGTTCACCTTTTCGAACTTTTTTGACACCTCATTTTGTAGATACTCTTTTGTTTTATTCATTCTTTTAATTTTAAAATATAAGGCGTATTCAACCATAGGATCTTGCTCATCTGGTATTTGTTCATGAAAAACGAAAGGCCCTGTTGTGTACAAATACCCGGGGCTAAGTTTATAGGGAAAATCTTCAATAATCACTGTACCATAGCCTTTTTCAATATAATGAATCTCATAACTTTTACTACCATGACTGTGTCTTGGCATAGCTTTAGTAAAAGTTTCCCGGGCAATGTTAAGGACCGTAATTTCTAAATCTCCTATTCTAATTTTTAAATCTAAATCATTAAATGCTTTCTTCATTTCTCTATCATACCATATGTTCGAAAAGGCGTCATCTAGTTTTAGAGGCTGACACCTTTGTGTATAACTTATCCGTGCTTTTCGTATTATACTATAAGCAGAAAATACTTAAGGAGGAAAAATTATGAGTATTAATCCAAATGATGTTCCTAAAGTTACTTTAGCTAATGGGATGGTTGTTCCAACAATGGGAATGGGTACCTTTGGTTCTGATCGTTTTACACCAGAAGAGGTATCAACAGCTGTTGCAGGTGCTTTAAGAAGTGGTTACCGTCTCTTTGACTGTGCTTCTGTATATGGAAATGAAGATTTAATTGGTAAGGTTTTTGAAGATGCCTTTACAGAGGGTGTCGTAAAAAGAGAAGATATTTTTGTGATGACAAAGGTTTGGAATGACATGCATCGCGACGTTAGAAAATCCTGTTTAAAGAGCATTGCTGATTTGAAGTGTGATTATATTGATATTTATTATATCCACTGGCCATTTCCAAATTATCATGCACCATTTTGTTCAGTAGATGCAAGAAACCCTGATTCAAAACCTTTTAGTGTTGAAGAATTTCTCGATACTTACAGACAAATCGAAGAACTAGTCGATGAAGGCCTAGTAAAGGCTATTGGTATTTCCAATATGACCATTCCTAAATTAGAGGCTGTTTTAGATCAGCTTCGTATCCCACCAGTGGTTCATGAAATGGAGATTCATCCTTGTTTCCAACAGCAAGAACTTTTTGATTACTGCGTAGCTCATCATATTCAACCAGTCGGCTTTATGCCTGTTGGTTCACCACAAAGACCGGAAAGAGATATTATGCCAGAAGACGTAGCGGATATTGAACAGCCAGAAATGGCAGCTATTGCTAAAGCTCATGGCATTCATCCAGCTGTAGTAGCTCTTAAATGGGCTGTCCAAAGAGGTGAAATTGTCATTCCTTTTTCCACTAAGGAAAAAAATTACATAAGTAACTTAAGATCCACCTTAGAAGATCCTTTAACAGAGGAAGAGATGAAGTTAATTTCTACTTTGGAAAAAGGTAACCGTTTAGTTAAAGGTCATGTTTTCCTTTGGGAAGGTGCTAAAGATTGGCATGATTTATGGGATGAAGATGGTTTTATCGTAAAATAAAAAGTACCAGAGCAGATATTTCGCGTAATCTGCTCTGTATTTTTTTGCAATAAAAAACAGGCTCTAGCTAGTGCCAGAGCCTGTTGAATTTAAAAATTAGTCATATAAGTTTTGAGCGATTTCAGGATCGTCCATGTTATCTTTTGTATACCATTGTGAACCTGTATCTACGTCAGATACTTCTTCACCTTTAGCTGCTTTAACACAAAGATCTACAACTGTTTCACCCATGTGTACTGGAGCTTGAGTAACAGCACCAAGGAAAGTTCCATCAGCTACAGCTGCTTTAATGTTAGCACCTGAGTCAAATGTGATACCGATAACTTTGTCATCGCCTGTACCAAATTTCTTAAGGTTTTCATTACCTGTAATCATAGCTTCACCAGAGTGTTGGTTTGAACCATAGATACAAATAGTGTCATCTTTGTTAAGTAATGTTTGGCAGTCAACTGCTGAAAGTTCGTTTGTTACTTGTGAAGGAACTACAACTTCGATGATTACATCACCTTTTTCAGAGTTCTTATCTTCTACTTTACTATCAGCTACATATTTATCATTTCCTGTTACAGAAACAGTTTTACCATCAGCTTCAACAAGTTCAGCTAATTTGTCGATAAAGCCAAGTCCACGGTTAACGATTGATTCAGCTGTTGCATCTTGTCCCATAACACCAATTCTTACAGGGCCGTCTGCTTTTGCAATACGATCTTTAAGAGCTGCTTTGTATCCTTCTTCAGCTGCAACTTCACCAGCTGCATAGTTATCTGTTGAAGCATTAGCTACGATAGATCCTTCTGGAGCTCCTGGAACACCAGAGTCAAATCCTACGATAGGAATGCCAGCTGCTTGAGCTTGTGAAATTGAGTCTAATAAAGCTTCTGTATCAAGTGCTGCAAGACCAAGTGCTGCTGGTTTTTGGTTAATAGCACTTTGGAACATTTGTACTTGATCAGCGATATCTGATTCTGAGTTTGGTCCAACAAAGTTAATTGTTGCTCCTAATTCTTTAGCTTTTTGTTCAGCACCTTTAAGTACTGCTTGCCAATATTGATGTTGAAAACCTTTGGAAACGATTTCTATGTTCAACTTATCCCCACTAGTTGCTTCTTTGCTCTCTTTTGAAGCGTCGTCTCCGCCATCTTTTTTGCCACAACCAACTAACATGGTTCCAACAAGTGCTACACATAAAAGTGCGCTTATTACTTTTTTCTTCATCTTTCTTCCTCCCTTTGGATGAAATTTTATTTATTAATTCACCGTCCTGATGAAATTAATACATACTAGTTTTTCTTGGTATGTCTAATGATATCAATAAATACCGCTACTAAAAGCACGATACCAGTAATGATTTGTTGCCAGTTTGCCTGAAGTCCAATAAATGGAAGTCCGGTCTTAAGTAGTGACATTACAAATACACCAAGTAAAGTTCCGCCAATTGTTCCATAACCACCTGTCATAGATGTTCCACCAATGATTGCACCAGCGATTGCATCAAGTTCAAGTCCTGCACCAGTTCCTGGTACTACTGCCTGGAATGTTGCTGCATAAGCGATACCAGCAAAGCCTGTAAATAAACCAGCGATTAAGTAAGCAATAGAATGGTATTTAACAACTTTAATTCCTGAAAGTCTAGTTGCTTCTTTGTTACTACCAATAGCGATGATATAACGTCCCACTCTAGTCTTATTTAAGATTATTGACATAATAATAACTAAAACAATGATAATTAAGAAACCGATTGGTACCATTGTGTCGCCAATTCTTAGTTTAAAGATTGAACGAAACCAACCGCCCTTATTACCAACTGTTGGCCAAGTAATTGACATTGCACCGGCCATAATAGAACC
>DXHJ01000197.1 GCA_019113475.1 Candidatus Dorea intestinavium
AGGAGGTTTATTCTTTCCAATACTTAGGAAAAGAGGAAGTTATATGTTTGTAGAAGATCACAAAGCTCTTTCAAAAAGTTTTCCTTGTGATATTTCAAAATATCGTGAAACAAGAGAAGAGTTTAAAGAAAGTCGTTCATCTCATTGGCACAATTATATAGAAATAACCTATGTCGAAAAAGGCAGTGCCGTCTACTATGTAAATGATAGAGTTTACGTGGTTGAAGCTGGTGATATTATTATCTTTAATCATAGGGAATCCCATCGATGGAAAGTTACTTCTGATGAAATAGAGTTAACGGTCTTAGTGTTTTCCTCTAGAATTATTAGTGATAGTATGAACGAGATGGATATGGATTATTTAGTTCCCTTTTTAAAAAGAGGAAGTAATTTTCAAAATAAAATCACTAAGAATGAGTGCCATGGCTATGAGATTGCGAAAATGATGAATGAAATTTACCAAGAATATACCAAACAAGAATCAGGATATTATTTGATTATTAAAGCGGATATCATGCGCTTATTATCCATTTTAGTTCGTCATTATCAAAAAGAAACCGATGGCTTAAAAGAAGTAAGCACAAATAAACAGGCGATGAAAAGATTAGAAGAAACTCTTGATTATATTAAACACACCTATGATAACCGAATCACATTAGAAGAGGCGGCAAATAGGGCGAATATGTGTCCTAACTACTTTTCGAGCTATTTTAAGAAGGTTACAGGGTATCGTTTCCAGGAATATATTTCAAAACTGCGCATGGAAAAGGCAAAGATGATGCTAGTGGAATCAGATTTAGGTATTTTGGACATTGCTTTAGATTGTGGCATTACAAATGTCTCTAACTTCTATAGACAATACAAGAAGTTTTATGGCGTTACACCAGGAGAAGAAAGAAATAAAAAAGCGGTATAAAGGAAAATCCTCCTTATTTCGAAAGAATAAGGAGGAAATTTTTTTATTATTTTAACAGGTCTTTTAAGATTGGCATAGTAAAAACTTGATACCGTTCTTTAAAGTTATTAATTGTATCACTAGAGAAAAGGTCTTCGTCTAGTTGTAGGTCTTCGACAGGCAGCGGCCTAGAACTATGAGTCTTAACATCGATTAGGACCGGAAGGTTAGCGTTTTTAGCCGCTTCAAAAGCAGGAGCTAGTTCCTCATAGCTTCGAATAGAAAAACCTTTTGCACCCATAGCTTCCGCCACTTTAGCAAAATCAATATCTAGTAAGTCCACCCCAAAATTCTCTTTATTTGTATCTTCTTGTTCCGCTTGAATAAATCCCAGACTTTGATTGGAAAAAACCACATTGATAACGGGGAGTTGGTATTTTACTTGAGTAATCAAATCTTGCATCACCATAGCAAAACCACCATCGCCGGAAAGGCTAAACACTTGTCTATGGGGGAAACTAAGGGCAGCACCTAAAGAGCCCGGAAGACCATAACCCATGGTGGCAAACCAACCGGAAGTGGTAAAGGCTTGCTTTCCGGTCATTTCCAGATGTCTAACACTATGAATGGTAACATTTCCGACATCCGTAACAAAGATGGCATCTTCAGTGGCGATGCGATTAATTTCTTTAAAAACCGGTTCTTCTCTTAAGGGCAAGCTTTGGTCTTCATAAAAGCTTTGGCGCCAAGAATGCCAGTTTTTTATGTTTTCTTTGTTTGCTAATAACCACTTGTCAGCAGTCCTTGGTGCTGTTTTGTCAACTAGTCGTTTTAGCACATCAATTCCATCACCTAAAATTGCAAGATCGACGTGGTGACGTCTACCAAATTTAGTGAGATCAGTATCTACTTGAATAAAGGCGGCTTCTTTATTAAAAACAAACTGGCCAAAGGGGAAATTGCTACCCACAAACAAAATTAAATCAGCCATGGCCAAGGCTTCGTTTGCCGGTTTGGTGGCAACGCGGGCAGCAGTACCTAAATAATGGGGATAAAGATCGGGAAGAATCCCTTTTGCTAGAACAGAAGAAGCAACCGCATACTAAAATGTTCGGAGAATTTCTGGATGACCGTAGCTCCATTTTTGCACCCTTGGCCAAAGTATAAAACCGGATGCTTTGCTTTTTGCAGGAAGGGAATGATTTTATCGATTTCACTATCTGGTGCTTTTAAGGTGTTCTCGCTGTAGTTGTGAGCGGTTGAAACAAAGGTATCAGAAATTTCTGCAAAACCAAAATCAACAGGCAAAGTAATAACGGCGACACCTTGTTCTTGATAAGCGGTTTTGATTGCTTCATCCACAATGTGAGGCAAGCTTTCAGGGGACATGATGGTACGGTTAAAGACACTGACATCAGCATAAAGCGGATTTTCATTCATTTCTTGAAAAGCATTAGTATTCATTGCCTTAGAAGAAACTTGACCTAATATGGCAAGTACGGGGACGTGATCCATTTTAGCATCGTAAAGGCCATTGATTAGGTGAGTGGCACCAGGACCGGCCGAGCCAAAGCAAACACCAATTTTGCCGGTGAGCTTAGCATCAGCTACTGCGGCTAGGGCCCCCGTCTCTTCGTGGCGAACTTGAATATATTTAATTGCATCTTGCTCTTCAAAAAGAGCTTCCATGGTGGAATTAATAGAGCCTCCTGGTAAACCATAAAGGTGATCTACTTGCCAATCTTTTAAAACTTCTAACATTTTTACACATGCATTAATCTTAGCCATCTCGATAAACTCCTTTCTTTCTTTGGAAACAGTATACTATTAAAATCTATAAACTGCGTTTAAAGACTCTTAAAAAATGCTAAAGTTATCGTAATCACTTTATTTATCCTGATTATTTGTTACAATATATTTAGTTGTCAAATAATTGAAAATTATTCATAAATAAGGAGGAAACTAAGATGGAAAGTATTTTTAATTTAGTAGGTAAGGTTGCAGTAATTACAGGTGCAAGTTCAGGCCTGGGAAAAGATGCAGCACTTGCGTACACTAAAGCCGGAGCAAGCGTGGCTTTACTAGCTAGAAGAGCGGAAAAATTAGCGGAAGTTAAAAAGCAAATAGAAGCAGAAGGCGGAAAGTGCTTAGCTATATCTTGTGATGTTACGGATGAAGAACAAGTCAAAAAGGCAGTAGATGAAGTGATGAAAGAATATGGAAAGATCGACATCTTATTAAATAATGCCGGTGTTGCTGTTAGAGGTGGCGTAGATACTATGACAGAAGCAGAATGGGACAAGTCTTTTGATACCAATGTAAAGGGCATTTTCTTGGTATCAAAATATATCATTCCTCACATGAAAGAGCAAAATTATGGCAAGATTGTCAATATCGCTTCCGTTAATGCAGTTATTGCTGATAAATTAGATGTGTTTATTCGTCATTCTTATAATGCTTCAAAAGCGGCAGTATTTGGTCTTACCAAAGGAATGGCGGCTTCTTATGCAAGATATGGCATTACTGTAAATGCTATTGGACCAGGACTTTTTGAGTCAGAAATGACAGAAGCAACACTCTTCAAATCAGAAGAGTTTTTAAAGGGTTATAACGCACTTAACCCGGCTGGTAGACCTGGAAAAAGAGGCGAATTAAACGGAACTATTCTTTATCTATCAAGTGATGCTTCTAGTTATGTTCAAGGCCAATTAATCGTGGTTGATGGCGGAGGCGCAATCGTATAAAAGAAAATTGAAAGATAAAACTTATGAAGAAAGAGAGCAGACACCAAAATTTAATTTGTGTGTCTGCTTTTTTTTGGTAGAAAAACGGCATTATGAAAAAAATGGGAAAAATATAAAAGATATTGATTATCGTTCTCAACTATAGTAGAATAAGTTTACTGTGATAAAAATCACTATTAAGATAGTAGGAGTACGAGATGATAAAAAAAAGACTAATTAATTTGTTACCGCAAGCAAAAAAGTATGTTGTTTTAACAGTGCTCTTTCAATGGCTTGCTTTGATTTCACAAATAGGAGCCGTTTATAGCATCGCTTCTTTTTTGACTAGGTTGTACCAAGGAAATTTTGATAGCAGCAGGCTTGTTTTAACGGCCTTATTTTTATGCTTTATTATCGGTATGCGTTTCTTTTTTGAAAAACAAAGTGCCAAATTTTCTTTTAAAGCAAGTTCAGATGTAAAAAGAAAACTTAGAAAGCTTATTTATGAAAAACTACTAAGATTAGGAGCTAGTTATAATGAACAAGTTTCTACTTCGGAAGTAGTACAAATAACCACAGAAGGCGTAGAGCAGTTAGAAATCTATTTTGGAAAATATTTGGCACAATTATTTTACAGCTTAATAGCCCCTTTTACTTTATTTATATTATTCTCTTTCATCAATGTAAAGACAGGCCTTGTTTTGCTCTTATGTGTGCCCCTTATTCCT
The DNA here is from genome assembly GCA_019113475.1 of Candidatus Dorea intestinavium. GTDB lineage: Bacteria > Bacillota > Clostridia > Lachnospirales > Lachnospiraceae > Aequitasia > Aequitasia intestinavium. Next base: position 4,347 of record DXHJ01000197.1, read on the forward strand.
ATTTCTATTGTAGCAGTTCAAAAATTTGCGAAAAAGTTGCTTAAGAAATATTGGGGAAGTTATACAGGTCTTGGGGATAGTTTTCTGGAAAATCTACAAGGACTTACCACCTTAAAGATTTATCAAGCGGATGAATCGCGAGCAAAAAAAATGGATGAAGAAGCGGAACATTTTAGAAAGATTACGATGAAAGTGTTAACGATGCAATTAAATTCCATTAGCGTTATGGATATCGTAGCTTATGGGGGAAGTGCACTTGGAATCATTATGGCACTGCTGCAGTTTAGGGCCGGCCATATGGATCTTTTTGGCATGGTATTTATTCTCCTTTTGGCATCGGAATTTTTTATTCCTATGCGAATTTTAGGCTCCTTCTTTCATATTGCGATGAATGGTATGGCTGCTAGTGATAAGATTTTTGCCTTACTTGACTTACCGGAAGAAGAAGAGGGTGAAGCTTTAATTACCGGAGAATCTGTGGAATTGGAATTAAACAATGTGCAGTTTTCCTATGACGGGAAACGATCCATCTTAAATGGCGTTTCTATGAAAATAGAAAGTGGGAATTTTCTTTCTTTAGTAGGAGAATCGGGGTGTGGGAAAAGTACAATAGCTAGTTTAATAGCAGGAAATCTAATGGATTATAGCGGTGATATTCTTCTTAATAAAACCTCTATTCGAGAAATAAGGGAAGCAGAGTTATTTAAAAATATAACAACGGTTAAACACAATAGTTACATTTTTAAGGGGACGGTTCGAGATCATCTCTTAATGGGAAAAGCTGATGCTACAGAAGAAGAAATGATTGAAGTCCTTAAAAAAGTAAATCTTTGGAAGTTTTTATTTAAGGGTCAAGGACTTTCAACGGTGTTGTTAGAAAAAGGAAGTAATTTATCAGGAGGGCAATGCCAAAGACTAAATGTTGCAAGGGCTCTTTTGCATGACAGCAAAATTTACATTTTTGATGAAGCTACATCGAATATAGATGTAGAAAGTGAAGAGATGATTATGAAAGTTATTAAAGAACTAGCCAAAACAAAGACAGTTCTTTTAATCTCACACAGATTAGCAAATGTGGTAGATTCCGATGTTATCTATATGATGAAAAACGGGAAGATTATAGAAAGTGGATCGCATAGCAAACTGATTACACTAAGAGGTAGTTACGAGAAACTCTATAACAGCCAAAAAGTATTAGAAGGATACGGAAAGGAGGCTTCATAATGGAAATGAAAAAAACAAGACGAAGTGCCATTTCGATTATGGGTTCGTTAATTGGACTAATAAAGCCTCTGCTTCACATTATGACAGTTGCTGTAGTCTTAGGAACAATTGGTTATTTATGCGCCATCTTCATTACGATTGTGGGAGCAAAATCAATCTTTTTACTAATAGAAAAAGAATCTGTTAAGAACTATTTGCTGCTTTTAGTAGGAATTGCACTTTTACGCGGAGTTCTTCACTATATAGAACAATACTGCAATCATTTGATTGCTTTTAAATTACTAGCGATTATTCGCCATAAGGTATTTGCAGTTTTAAGAAAACTATGCCCAGCTAAATTAGAGGGTAAAGATAAGGGAAACCTAATTTCTATTATCACAACCGATATTGAACTATTAGAAGTATTTTATGCTCATACTATTTCTCCCATCATGATTGCGTTTTTCACCTCTTTGGTGATGGTGATTTTTATGGGAAGAATCCGTATCGAAGCCGGACTTTTAGCTTTAGTTGGTTACCTAGTAGTGGGAATTGTTATTCCCCTTATTAATGGCAAAAGTGGGGGCAACTTAGGGATGTCTTTTCGTACCAAGTTTGGGGAGCTTAATAGTTTTGTCTTGGATTCACTTAGAGGACTTAAGGAAACCATTCAATATAATAAAGGGGAAGAACGTTTAGCAGAAATTGATAGTCAATCAGTTGTTTTAGGAAAGTACCAAGAAGAATTAAGCAAAAGAGAAGGGAACCAAAGAGCTATTACAAATATAGCAATCTTAGTATTCTCTTTTGGCATGTTATTTTTAGCTACTTATTTTTTCTTAAAGGGAGAAATAAGTTTCGAAGGTGTTCTTATTTTAACTGTTTCTATGATGGGATCTTTTGGACCAGTTGTCGCTTTATCAAGTCTTTCAAACAATCTTAACCAAACATTAGCAAGTGGTGAGAGGGTGTTATCTTTATTAGAAGAAGAGCCGGCAGTAGAAGAAGTAGTAAATTTAGAAAGTACTTATCAAGCGGATAAGTTTAAAGATGCCACAATGACAAAGGTAAGCTTTTCTTATGATGATGAAACAATTTTAAAAGATTTATCACTAGAAATTCCTAAAGGAAAGATTATGGGAATTCATGGCGCAAGTGGCTCAGGAAAATCAACGATACTTAAATTATTGATGCGTTTTTGGGATCCACAGAAAGGGAAAATTGAAATTTCGGGTCATGATATTGAATCGATTTCAACACGTGATTTAAGAGAAACCCAAAGTTTTGTGACACAAGAGACACAACTTTTTCAAGATAGCATTGCCGGTAATATAGCGGTTGGTAAAGAGAGAGCCACAAGAGAAGAAATCATTGAAGCGGCTAAAAAAGCTTCCATTCATGATTTTATTACCAGCTTAGAGCAAGGTTATGATACCAAAGTGGGAGAACTTGGAGGAACTTTATCAGGCGGAGAAGGGCAAAGAATTGGCCTAGCTAGAGCCTTTTTACATGATAGTCCATTGCTACTTTTAGATGAACCAAGTAGTAATTTAGATTCTTTAAATGAAGGGATTATCCTAAAATCTATCAAGGAAGAAACTAAAGATAAAACGGTAGTGTTGGTTTCCCATAGAGAATCAACTATGAATATTGCTGATGAAATATTTACAATGAAAAAAAGGAGGTCAAGCTAAGTGGAAGTTGAAAAAAAACGTCAAGAAGAAGAGTTTATGATTACCGAAATGATGCATATTTTCTGCAAAAAAAAGCATAAACATAAAGACGGACTTTGTAGTGAGTGTGAAGACCTTCTTAATTACGCCATTGGGAAAACTAGAAAATGCCCGTTTATGGAAACTAAAACTTTTTGCTCGGCCTGTAAAGTACATTGCTATGAGGCAAAGAGAAGAATGGAAATAAAAGAAGTTATGAAGTTTTCCGGACCTCGTATTTTGCTAGTACATCCAATTATTGCCATTAAGCACATGATGGTCACTTTTAAAGAAAAACGAAAAAAAACTGAGAAAAAAGGAGAACTAGTATAATGCTGAAAAAAACTTTGTTAGTTATCTTAGGTTGTTTAAGCTTAGCAATGGGGGTTGTTGGCGCAATTTTACCACTTCTTCCGGCTTTTCCGTTTTTATTATTAACAGCTTTTTGTTTCGGTAAGAGTTCGAAAAGACTAAACAACTGGTTTATTAATACGAAACTTTATAAAAATAACCTGGAGTCTTACATTAAAGGGGAAGGAATGACCAGCAAAACAAAAGTTAAAGTTATGATTACGGTGACTCTTGTGATGAGTGTGGGATTCTTCATGATGAGAAATATGCCCTTAGGACAAATTATTTTAACCTTTGTTTGGATCTTCCATCTGATCTACTTTGGAAAAATTGTGAAGTTAAAAGAAGCAAGTCAGTGTTCATAAAAAATAAAAGAGAGTGATTTAAGGTTTATTCCTTAAATCACTCTTTTTTTTTGCTAAGCTTATTATTTATGGTTTTTGTTGTGTCGATGTTCGCTTATACCTGCTACTAAATAGATAACAGTAGTTAATCCGATAATCAACCATGCTGTGGCTACTTGCATCATATCAGTGACCTCCATTCATTACTAGTATATTATCTATAATCGACTCCCCGATGACCATAGTATAGACCTTATTTGTACATTGTCAAGAAAATCGCAGACATAAAGAAATTTATGGTATAAGTGATTAATTAAAAGAAAAAATTAGCTTAAAATTAGACAAATGAGCTAAATGGATTTGCATTATTTTTCTAAAATAATAAATGATAAACAAGATAAAAAGGAAAAATGTAGTTTTGCCATGATATAATCACAACGAATTATTTACGATAATAATTTTGATTTTTCTTGTATTTATTTATAATACTGTAATTGTTTTATAATTTAGCTAATATTTCAAGTTTAATTACCGAGATTTTGATAATGTATTAACAAAGTATAACAGATAAGGTATAATTACATAATTATATTACAAAAAGAAAGAAGATGAAAAAATGAAAGAAACTAAGAAAAATGCAAAAGAATTCGGCGTTGGAACTTTTATATTTCTAGCAGTATTTATCGGGTTCTTTTGCTACTTGGGCTCAGTTATGGGAGCCAGCAATATGCTAAAAACCATTTTAAACACAGGATATCAAGTTTTACTAGAAACCGTATTTTACATTTGTGCCGTATGCGTTATTATGGGAGCAGTAGGAAGTCTTCTAACGGAGTTTGGCGTAATATCTTTGGTACAATATCTTTTGTCCCCACTTATGAAGCCGGTATACGGAATGCCAGGGGCTTCAGCAGTAGGTATTATGACCACCTTTTTATCTGATAACCCTGCTGTTTTAGCACTTGCCGGTGATAAACGAGCAAGAAAATATTTTAAAAAATACCAAACACCGGCTCTTTGTAACCTAGGAACAGCTTTTGGTATGGGGATGATTGTTTGTTCTTTTATGTTGGGATTAGGTCAAGGTTTTGTATCAGCAGTAGGAGCAGGACTTATCGGAGCCGTTGCCGGTAGTATTTTATCAACAAGACTTATGCTATTTTTGACGAAGCGTTATTACAAGAAGATCGGTCGTTGGGACGAAATGAATCAAATGGAAGAATGCGGACAAGAAGGCGGAGAACAATGTGAAGAAGAAAAAGCAAAACCAGGTGTGTTTTCAAGAGTCATGAACTGTATTCTTGAAGGTGGCAAACTTGGCTGGGAAACTTGTTTTGCTATTACTCCGGGTGTAGTTGTTATTTGTACCGTAGTTATGATGTTAACTTTTGGCCCTGGCGAAGGAGCAAATGGAGCTAGCGTCTTTACGGGAGCAGCCTATGAAGGAATTGCACTTTTACCTAAATTTGGCAACCTAATTGCGCCAGTTACGAAAGTGCTTTTTGGCTTTGTTGATGGTAGTAATATTGCCGTACCTATTACTTCTCTTGGGGCAGTAGGAGCAGCAATTGGACTTATTCCAGAAATGGTCAATAATGGTTTAGCAGGAGCAAATGAAATTGCCGTATTTACAGCTATGGGAATGTGCTGGTCAGGATATTTATCAACACACATTTCTATGATGGAAGCACTTGGACGTCGTGAATTAATTTCACGTGCTTTGATTTCACACACAATAGCAGGATTATTTGCTGGTGTAGTAGCTCATTATGTTTTCCTCTTGATCGGCTAGGGAAAAGAAAGTTATTTTAAAATAATAGGAGTCTGTGCTTGGTGTAAACTAAGTGCGGGCTCTTTTATTATCTAAAATTATGCTATAATAATTAAAGGAGGCAGGTTATGACAATAGAAGAAGCAATAAGAAAAAGACGTTCAATTAGGAGTTATTATAAAACAGACATTCCCGACTCTGTGATTGCTAAATTAGAAGAAAAGATATATGGGATTAATCAAAAAGCCAAATTAAACTTTCAATTAGTAACAAAAGAAGAAGATGCTTTTGGAGGCTTTATTGCAAAATATGGTAAGTTTAGTGGGGTAAGAAACTATATCGCTTTAGCAGGAGAAAAATCACCGGATTTGCTGGAAATGGTCGGCTATTATGGAGAGTATTTAGCATTGGTGGCACAAATGCTGGGACTAAATACTTGTTGGGTAGGTCTGACGGTAAAAAAAGGGGTAATTAAAGAAATTTGTAAGCTTAAAGCGAATGAAAAAGTAGTCGCGGTTCTAGTGATTGGGTATGGAAACGAAGAAGTAAGACCAAGAAAGTCTAAAACGATCAATCAGGTCTGTAAAGACACTACTCCAAAACCACAATGGTTCATGAATGGCGTAGAAGCAGCTCTATTGGCACCAACAGCGATGAATCAACAACGGTTTGTTTTTACGTTAGAAGAAAACAGCGTTGAATTAAAGCCAACCTTAGGTTTTTATACAAAAGTAGATTTAGGAATTGTCAGGTATCACTTTGAGGTAGGGGCTAAAATACAAAACTTCACGTGGTTGCAACCAGAATAATGACAAGAAGAAGGTGAAAAAAACGAAAGTACAGCAAACGGACTTTAGTAAGGGCAAAGTTTGGAAGAATATTATTAGTGTAGCTATACCTCTGACCATTGCTCAAATTATTAATATTTTATATAGTGTCGTGGACCGATTCTTTATAGGAAGCATAAAAGATGAGGGAACATTAGCTTTAACCGGAGTTGGTTTGTGCTTTCCCATTATTTCGCTAATTACTGCTTTTGCCATGCTCTTTGGTGTGACTGGTGGTGCGGTATTATTTTCCATCGAAAGAGGTAAAAAAAACACAGAAAATGCGAAAACTATTCTAGGTACAACTACTTTGCTTCTTATTTTATCGGGAGTCATCATTACTCTAGTAGGACTACTCTTTTTAAAACCCATCCTGTTCTTTTTTGGAGCCAGTGATTTTACTTATCCTTATGCCAGGCAATATGGAAGCATTTATCTAATTGGTACGGTGTTTGCTTTATTATCCTTAGGCCTAAATGCTTTTATAAACGCGTTAGGGTTTGCTAAAATCGGAATGACTACGGTCTTAATTGGAGCAATTTTAAATACGATTTTAGATCCTATATTTATCTTTGGCTTTCGAATGGGGATTAGAGGGGCAGCGATAGCAACCGTAATATCCCAAATTGTCTCAGCACTATGTGTGGTAGGATTTTTAGGAAAAACAAGAGAAGAGGCAAGATTAGAAGCTAGTTACTTAAAGATAAAAGTAGAATGGATGAAAAAAATAGTGGCATTGGGTACTTCGGGCTTTGTTATGGGTTGTACCAATAGTTTGGTTCAAATCGTTTGCAATAAAATGGCCTTTACTTATGGCGGCGATTTGTATGTAGGGGTTATGACGGTTCTTTTTTCTATCCGTGAAATTATTCAAACCCCTCTTAGTGGTCTAACTAGTGGTGCGACTCCTGTGGTTTCTTACAATTATGGTGGCAAACAATTAAAGAGAGTAAAAAAAGCCGTCAACTTCACTACGATGATTAGTGTTAGTTACGCCTTTTTTGCGTGGTTAATTGTCTTTAGTTTTCCGGAATTATTTGTCCGCATTTTTAACAAGGATGCAGAATTTATTAAAGCCGGAGTACATGCCCTTCACCTGTACTTTTTTGCTTTTTTTATGATGGCCTTACAAATGACTGGTCAAAATGTATTTCTAGCCTTGGCTAAAACCAAACAAGCAATCTTCTTTTCTTTACTACGTAAAGTAATAATTGTGGTACCGCTAACGTTTATTTTGCCGGCTTTTTGGCAGCCACCTATTGATGGCGTTTTTGTTGCTGAACCCATTTCCAATATAATAGGTGGTGCAGCTTGTTATATAACCATGCGCTTTATGCTGGCAAAAGAAATGCAAAAAAATTAGTGTTCACTAAGGAAAACTACTTGCCAGTTACCATCCTCTAAAAGAAGACATTGGTGCTTGGAGTTTTCTTTAGGGATAGAAACAGAACCAGGATTTACATAGGTAAATTCGTTGTTTTTGCCACAAGGGGCGATCATAGGAACATGAGTATGGCCATTTAATAAAATATCCCCAGGGCTTAGCGGCGGTAAGTTATTGGGATTATAGATGTGTCCGTGAGTGGCAAAGAGACGAAGATTGTCGATAACAATAAAACTGTCTTCTACAATCGGAAAGTCTAAAACCATCTGATCAACTTCAGTATCGCAATTACCGCGAACACATAAAATCGTATCTTTTAAAGGATTTAACAGGGCAATCACTTCTTTGGGATTATAATCTTTAGGCAAATCATTACGAGGCCCATGATATAAAATATCTCCTAGTAATAATAGTCTTTCGGCAGCTGATTCTTTAAAAGCGTTGATTAATTTACGACAATAATAAGCAGAGCCGTGTATATCAGAGGCAATCATTAATTTCATTTTATTTCCACCTTTCTTTTAGAAATAGTATTTAGATAAAAGTTTTAAGGAGGTCAACCGGGAACTTAAATTCCTCAGCACTTAAGTTATTATCTCTTAGCTTACGAGTAATTGACCCCATGTAATGATTGGTGACTATTTCACAGATTTTATTCGAGTCACCACTTTTATAAACTTCATATAATTCATTATGAATCTTATACTGCCAACCAGCCACTGTTTTGCTATCTTCTATTTCTATAAAGCAGCTTAGGATAGTGGCATAATCTAAATCAGACCATGCCTTCATAAGACGTGGCATGTGGGTCTCCTCAATAATAACACTGTGAAAAAGATTATCATAAGTAATCACGTCATTAAAGTTATCTTCATTCATATGCTTCATAGAATCTAAAATTTTTTCCATTCTTTTCAACACAGTTTTGGGAATATTACCTTTAAAAGATTTAATAGCGATAAGTTCATAGGTACCACGTAGAGTATAAACTTCAAAAACATCTTCTAAAGTAATGCTTTTTACGGAGCAGCCGACATTTCTCGTATATTCGACAATTCCTTCTTGCTCTAGTTGGCGAAAAGCTTCTCTTATGGGTCCGCGGCTTACCCCAAATTCTTCGGCAATGTCTTGCTCGATAATTCGCATACCTGGTTTTAATTCATGATTTAATATTTTTTGCCTTATTGCATCTACAACGTTTTCTCGAAGGGTGCGATAGTGAAAATGGGTCATATATTCTTCCTTTTCTTGATTGTGCTTGTTTACCTTGCTCTCTATAATAGGCCTATTTTAGCATAGTAACGAAACAGGGTAAATACTAGAATTTTAAATTATAGAGAATAAACAAAAAATTAACAAATTCTATTGACAACAAAGATTGTCTATTGTAAATTGTTAACAATGAATGAAATAGATAAGGAGGATTGTTATGGAAAGCGTTACAGATTCAATCAAAAAACTACGTGATCTTATGGCAAAAGAAGGAATTGACTATTATGTAATACCGACTGCCGATTTCCATCAAAGTGAGTATGTGGGGGAACATTTTAAAGCACGAAAATTTATCACGGGCTTTACCGGTTCAGCCGGAACAGCTGTGATTTCGCAAAAGGAAGCAGGTCTTTGGACAGATGGCCGCTACTTTATTCAAGCTGCCAACCAAATCAAAGGAACACCTGTAACTTTATTCAAAATGGGAGAACCTGAAGTTCCAACAATTCCCGCTTTTTTGAGAGAAAACTTAAAAGCTGGTGAAACCATTGGTTTTGATGGCCGTGTTGTTGCTATGAGCGATGGCTTAGAATATGAAAGCATAGCTCGTGAAAAAGATGGAAAGATTGTCAGTGATAAAGACTTAATCAACGAGGTTTGGACAGATCGCCCCCCACTTAGCGAGGAAAAGGCTTTTGCTTTAGAAGAAAAATATACCGGCGAGTCAGTAGCATCTAAGCTGCAAAGAATTCGTCAAGTTATGACAGAAAAGGGAGCAGATGTTCATGTGCTAAACACTTTAGATGATATTTGTTGGACTTTAAATATTAGAGGAAATGATATTGACTTTTTCCCATTAGTCTTAACTTATGCCATTATTACAAGGGAGACAATGGACCTATATATCAATGAAGAAAAGTTAAGCGAAGCTATGAAAGCAGATCTCTTAAAAGATGGTGTTCATACCCATCCTTATGACAGCTTTTATGATGACTTGGGAAAAATTTCGGCACAAAGCAAGGTAATGATTGATCCAGTTAAGGTAAACTATAGAACTTATAACTGCATCCCTCCAAAAGCTACAAAAATTAAAACCAGTAATCCGGAAATTATTTTTAAAGCCATGAAAAATGAGACCGAAATTAAAAACATCAGAGAAGCACAGATTAAGGACAGCATTTGTCATGTTAAATTTATGAAATGGATTAAAGAAAACTATGATAAAACAACCATCACAGAATTAAGTGCTTCGGCTAAATTAGATGAACTACGTGAAGCTATGGATAATTATATTCGTCCAAGTTTCGCACCAATTTGTGCGTATGGCCCTCATAGTGCTAGTCCTCACTACGAATCATCACCAGAAACAGACGTGCCACTTGAAGAAGGAAACTTCTTCCTTACAGATACAGGCGCCGGATTTATGGAAGGTTCTACTGATATTACGAGAACTTATGCAATTGGTGAAGTAAGTGATGATAAGAAAGAGCATTTTACTTTAGTTGCTATTAGTAACCTGCAACTAGCAAGTGGAAAATTCCTTTATGGATCAACTGGAATGGTACTTGATATTCTTTCTCGTAAGCCATTTTGGGATCGCGATTTAAACTTTAATCATGGTACCGGTCATGGCGTGGGTTACTTGCTAAATATACATGAGGGACCAGCTGGTTTTAGATGGACTTTTAGAGATCATGAATCTCATCAGATTGAAGAAGGTATGATTCTAACAGATGAACCGGGTCTTTATTTTGAAGGTTCACATGGGGTTCGCCTAGAAAATGAATTATTAGCTAGAAAAGGCACCAAGAATGAATACGGACAATTTATGTATTTTGAACCAATTACTTATGTGCCGATGGATTTAGATGCAATTAAGCCAGAGATTATGTCAGCTGAAGATAAGAAACTATTAAATGATTATCATGCTACAGTATTCGAAAAAATTGCACCTTACTTAAATGAGGAAGAAGTAGAGTGGCTTAAAAAATACACAAGAGAGATTAACTAGGGGGAAAGAAGGATTATGGAAAAGAAAGGTAGTAAATATTCAATAGGTTTTTGGGCTTGTGCCTCAACCGAAATATTTGAGCGACTTGCCTATTATTTAGGACGTTCTCTTATTCTGATTTTTGTAACAACAGCAGTAGTAAACGGTGGACTAGGACTAAGTGATTCAGTTGGTGCTAAGATGCAAGCAAACTTAACCGCCTTTGCTTATTTAGGACCGGTTTTAGGTGGCGTCATTGTCGATCGGTTTATCGGGGCGAGGTACACAACTCCCTTTGGTATGATTGTCGTGGCAATTGGTTATTTTATGGGCTCGATTGCCAAGGGACCAGGTATGATTTATGGTATGATTATTTGCGTAAGCCTTGGTCTTGGACTGTTTAGAACGGCTCCTTTAATTGGCCGTCTTGTTGGCGATAAGAGTAAGATGGATTCCGCTTTCTCCATTCGTTATACGTTAGTTAATACCGGAGCCTTTATCGGAACCTTTTTGGTTGGTATTTTGTACAAAGATGTTTTTGCAAAAAATGGTGTATTAGGTTTTGCTCCTTGTTTTAGATTAGCAGCTCTTTCAATGGTGATAGGTGCAGTTTGGTTTATCTTTAGCACAAGATTTATGGGTAATGTTGGTAAAAAGCCATTTAAGAGTGAAAAAACAAAAGAAGAATTAGAAGAAGAAGCAAAACAAAAAGAAGCGAACAAAGAGCTTAAGAAAATGCCAATGACAACTATTGAAAAGAAACGTATTGGCGCAATTATCTTAGTGTCAGCATTTTCTATTGTCTTTTGGATTTTCTGGTATCTAGCATATCTTCCAGTTTACTATCACTGGGCAGAAAATATGAACTGGGTTGTAGCAGGCTATGAAGTACCAGCAACTTGGTTTGACGCAGCAAACTCTATGTTTTGTATTATCTTAGGACCAATTACAGCTAAGCTTTGGGGTGTTCTAGCAGCAAGACCCAAAGGAGATATGAGCTTATTTAGAAAAACGGGTATTGGTATCGGCATCTTAGGACTTGGTTACATTTTCTATGCGATTATCGATATTACAAGAGGAAGCGGTAAAGCAAGTGTTTTAGCACTAATCGTTTTTGCCTTCTTACTTACTCTTGGTGAAATGTTCTTCTCACCACTTGGTCATTCATTTATTAGTAAATACTCACCAAGCCGTTACCTTGGCGTTATGATTTCTGTTTGGGGAATTGCCACCTTTATTGCTGGTAAAAGCTATGGTTATGTTTATGAATTTGCCTTTGGTGGAAGCTTTAAATTCTACTCAGCTTGTATTGTAATTGCAATTATTGCTTTTGTTTCTGCTTTAATCTTATTTGTTTTAGATAAGAAACTTTCAGGATTGGTAGAAGACTAAAAAATAAAAAGATTCTAACTTATCAATTTGATAAGTTGGAATCTTTTTTTATAGGAAGTTTTAAGCTTCGTTTTGGTATTTCGCCAGTTTCTTTCTCGTTAAAAATAAGAAACGAATGGAAAGGATAAGACAAAGACTTTCTGCTAAGGTAGATGCCCACCAAATACCCTTTCCGCCAAAGATGCTGGTTAAGATGAACAAACTTAGAACAATTAAAATCAAACCTCTTGATAGCGAAATAATAGTGGCATAAAGAGGAAATTCAATCGAGGTAAAATAACCACCTATGACAACATTATAGCCGACCAAAAGAAAAGAAATACTAAAAATCCGAAAAACGGCCACGGAAGAAGTAAACAAAGTAGAGGTCTGATCACTAATGAAGAGGCCAACAACTTGATTTGCACCGAGAAAACATAATCCTACGGCAATGGTAGAAAACACCAGTACCGAAACAATCGAATAACGAAATAGTTTCTGGCAGCGATCACGTCTTCCTTGTCCGTGATAATAACTAATAAGAGGTTGTGAGCCTTGTGCAATGCCAGCCATGGACATCGTTATGATAGAAACCATATAAGAGATAATGGTGTAACTTACAAGGGGTTCTTCACCTAGGTAACGAAGAATCATTTGGTTAAAGAAGAAGATGGTAATACCGGTAGACATTTCAGTAATACCGGAAGAAGTACCGTTTTTAATCTCGCGCCAAATTACCGGGAAATCCCATTTAAATTTACTGAATTTTATGGTGCCATTTTTACCTAAGAAGTGTTTTAGATAAAATAAGATAACGACTATTTGGGAAATTCCTGTGGCTAAAGCGGCTCCAAAGACTCCCCATTTAAACACGATTACCATAAAGTAATCGAGGACACAGTTTAACAAAGCACCGATAATTACGATAATGGTGGCCATCTTGGGAAAGCCATCGGTTTTAATTAAGGTTTCAAAAGAATAAGAGAGAATGAACCCAAAGGCCATAGGTGCTAGGGTACCAATATATTCTTTTACATAGGGCAGTGTATTTTTAGTAGCCCCGAGAAAAAGAGCAAGAGGCTCTAAAAAAATAAGAACCACAACACTAATGATAATAGAGAGAATTACCAAAAGAGCGATATTTTGAGTAAAGACCCGATTGGCTTCCTTACCCTTTCCCTGCCCTAATAAGATGGCAATTACGGTGGAAGTTCCAATTGCAAATAAGATAGAAATTGAGAATAACGCCATGGTAAAAGGCATGGAAATATTGACGGCGGTTAAAGCAGTTTCCGATACCCCACGAGCAATAAAAATACCATCAACCATCGTATAAAGTGCAAACACCCACTGCGCAGCAATGGAGGGTAAAATAAATTTTAAAAAGTCTTTTTTTAGTGATTTTCCTTCAAGTTTCATAACAACCTCTTTCATTTCCTGTTAAATAGCTATTGCTTTATTAGTTTAAACCTTGGTATGATACTAAGGTCAAGGATAAAAGGAGAGAAAATGAAACATTATTTTAGAATCGGAGAAATATCAAAGCTTTATGGCATTGGTCCAGACTCGATTAGATATTATGAAGAGCTAGGTATTTTAGATCCTAAGCGCAGTGAAAATGGTTATCGGATGTACAGTGTTCAGGATCTATGGCGCCTTAATGTTATTCGTGATCTTAGGAAATTAGATTTTTCCATGGAACGAATAAAAGAGTACTTAGAACATAGAAGTATCGCTTCAACGGAAGTAATCTTAAAAGAAGAATTAGAGGCCATCACAAAAGAATTAGAAGAATTAACGAGACTGCGAGACCAAGTAAAAGAACGGCTTCGGGTTGTTCAATCAGTAAAAAGCCAAACATTAGATATAATTAAACAAGAAACGCGTAAAGAAAGGCATTGTCATACAATCCATTCCGGATATGTAATGGATGAAGAGATGGATATGCTTATTGAGCAGCTACTAAATAAAGATAAAGAAAATCTCTATATTATAGGAAACAACCGAATTGGTTCAACCATTAGTTTAGAAAATGTTAGACAAAAAAAGTATAGGACTTATGATAGTGTCTTTATTATGGATTCTCGGGGAAAAGAGCGGATTCCCGGAGGAGAATATCTTACGATTTCGTATCAAGGGGATGGAGAAAAGAATGATGTTTATATTCCGCAATTATTGACCTATGCAAGAGAACATAAATTAAGTCCACTAGGTCCGGTGCTAGAACTACTATTAATCGATATTCATCAATCGGCAGATGTAAAAGAACATATTACTCAATTGGAACTACTTTGTAAAAAGAAGCTATAATAGAGTTAAGGAGAAATAAGAAGTTAATTAGCGAGGAGGAAGATTATGTTATTTATTTGTTATTCAAAATGCAGTACTTGCAAAAAAGCCAGAAAATATCTAGAAAGTGAAAATATTTCTTTTACGGAAAGAGATATAAAGACACAAAATCCGACGAAAGAAGAATTAAAAACCTGGCATCAAAAAAGTGGCTTGCCCCTTAAAAGATTTTTCAATACTTCCGGGTTGATTTACCGCGAACTAGGCCTTAAAGACAAACTAGAGCATATGTCAGAGGAAGAGCAATATGAAATCTTGGCCTCAGATGGTATGTTAGTGAAACGGCCCCTACTTATTAGTGATGATCTGGTATTAGTTGGCTTTAAGGAAAAAGAATGGGTGGAAAAGCTAGGTTAATTAGCTATAAATAGAGTGGATAATTCTAGCTAGCTCCTCAACAGGTAAAGAAGAGTCATTCTTCATCCAAGCTAAATATATACTACAAAGTGAGCCAGCAAAAGCTAGCAGAGTATAATAGTGGGTAAGGGAATCTCCTTCTTTGTACCAAAGGGATAAGATGTACTTTGTTAAATTAGATAAGAAAAGGTCACCTAGGCCACTTAAAAATAAAGTGTTAATAAAATCTTTATAAGCAGAAAAATACTGAAAGCAATGAAGCATATTGGGCATATCATAGAAATTAGTGTGATCGCTTTGCTGTTTAAATTCTTGATGATAAAGGGTGAAAATTTCTGCTAGATATTTCATAATAATATCTTCTTTAGAAACATAATTACGATAATAAGTCATTCTGGAGACACCGGCTTTCTTCGTTAATTCAGAAATCGATATCTCGGATAACTTCTTTTCGTGAAGCAATTGGACAAGTGCAGTAATTAGGCACTCTTTAGCTAGTTGATTAGCACTATTTTTTGATGTCATGAACAAAACCTCCGCTTTTGTAACAGTTAATAAACCAGGTATTGAGCTGGAAAATGAAAGATGTTACAATTTGTAACATGAGGATTATACCTCGAACCAATGCAAGAAACAAGGAGATTTATTTATGAAAACTGAAGAAAAACTAGCAAAATTTATCCGTATTTTAACGGTGCCACCTTTATTAGTGATTCTTATGCTAAGTCTTTTAAACTACTACAAGCCAGAATTGTTTGGTGGAATTAGAAACTATGTCATCTCGTTACTAGGTCTGGGAATATGTCCCATTCTCGCTTATCCCTTACAAAGCGTTTTACCAAAATGGAAGGATAAGGGGAGAGAAGGGCAAAGAAGCCTGGCGTTTTTAGTCTCGGTTATTAGCTATGCTTTACTAGCTATTTATGGGCTGATAACGGGGGTGGATATAAAATTACAACTTATTTATAATACTTATATCTTCTCCGTATTGTTATTATTAGTTTTAAATAAAGGATTAAAAATCAAAGCCAGTGGTCATGCCTGTAGTATCACCGGACCCCTGATTTTTTTAATCTATTTCATTAGTTGGAAGTTAGCTTTTTTCTGTATTTTAATTGGCGGATTTAGTTTTTGGGCATCGATTAAGTTAAAGAGACACACATTAAAAGATTTAGTAATAGGAAGTGCTACTTGTATCTTATCTTTTGGTGTGGCATTTTTGATAATGATTTAATAA
>DXHJ01000198.1 GCA_019113475.1 Candidatus Dorea intestinavium
TCCACAAAGGAGCAACCAAAGTCTTTTTGTCACCATCACCAGTTAGCCGGTGAATGACAATATGAGGGTCTAAATGGTTGATACATTCACTAAGAAGAGCAAAATACTCTTCCATGGTTGGAACGTAAAAAGGGTGCTTTTGATAATAAGTGGCCAAATCTGTATCCGCTAGAATATGCAGGAGATGAAGCTTGACTCCGGCTATTTTTTGTTTGTTTATATAAGCGATAGTTTCTAAGTTTTCCTTTAAACCTTCTCCTGGTAAACCAAGAATTAGGTGCGTTATTACGGGTATATGTCGCTCCTTTAAGGCTTTAAGTGCTTCTTCGAAAGTAGCTAAAGGATATCCTCGCCTGATGAAAGCACTACTTTTTTCGTGAATGGTTTGTAGGCCAAGCTCAATCCACAGGGGCTTTATCTGCTGGATTTGTGTTAACAAGTCGAGAACCTCTAAAGATAAACAATCAGGCCTAGTAGCAATAGAAATCACCTTTATATCAGGATGAAGAGCGGCTTCTTGGTAGCTTTTTCTAAGCCAATCAATAGAACCGTAGGTACCGGTAAAAGCTTGGAAATAAGCAATATAAGAATGTCCTTTAAATTTTTTTGCGACCCTTTCTTTACCAGCTTCAATTTGCTCGGTAATAGAAAGAGTATGATCTTCAGCAAAATCACCAGAGCCTTTAGAACTACAAAAGATACAGCCTTTTGTGCCCAGCGTTCCATCCCTATTAGGACAAGTAAAACCAGGATCTAAAGAAATTTTATAAAGTTTTTCTTGAAATGTTTCTTGTAAATAATTGTTTAAAGAATAATATCTGCTTTCCATTTATCTATCATAACGTTTCTTCTCGATTAACGCAATATTGTAAAGATAAAATGCTTTATTTTGAATCACAAATGTAGTATACTTTATTAAGTAATAATCATTGAAGTCATTTCTGACTTAAAAACCCCATAAACTAACAATAATAAACAAAGCAAGGAAGGTATACTATGCGGGAAAAATATGAATCTCTTTCTCTGTCAGCACTTCGGGATTTGGCAAAAGCGAGAGGACTAAAGAAAATTTCCACTTTAAAGAAAGCTGATTTAATTGAAGTGATGCTAGAAGAGGATGAAAAAGAGCAGCCTAAAAAGGAAGAAGTAAAAGAACAGGCTGTACCGACAGAAGAAAAAGAAAAGAAAATTCCTAAAGAATTAGATAGTGGCGCAAAAGCTTGTGGGATTTTAGAAGTAATGCCAGATGGGTATGGCTTTATTAGAAGTGCTAATTATTTACCTGGGGATGAAGATGTTTATGTATCGCCCTCACAAATTAGACGTTTTAATTTAAAAACAGGGGATATATTAGAAGGCCACAAAAGAGTAAAATCTCAACACGAAAAGTTTTCAGCCCTTCTTTATTTAACTAAGATTAATGAGTTAGGACCAGAAAGTACGGCGAGAAGAAGCAATTTTGAAGATATGACCCCTATTTTTCCTAATAAAAGATTGCGCTTAGAAACTGCATCGGAAAATAGAGCAATGCGAGTGATGGATTTAATTTCGCCGATTGGAAAAGGGCAACGTGGCATGATCGTTTCACCGCCAAAAGCTGGAAAGACCACTTTATTAAAACAAGTGGCACTGTCCATTAGAAAAAATAATCCCGAAGTACATTTACTGATTTTATTGATAGATGAACGTCCAGAGGAAGTAACGGACATCAAAGAAGCCATTGAAGGAGAAAATGTGGAAGTAATATATTCTACTTTTGATGAACTACCAGAACATCACAAAAGAGTTTCCGAGATGGTGATTGAAAGAGCAAAAAGATTAGTGGAACAAAAACAAGATGTGATGATTTTGTTAGATAGTATTACAAGGCTTGCAAGAGCCTATAACTTAACGGTACCACCATCAGGAAGAACCTTATCAGGCGGATTAGATCCGGCCGCCCTCCATATGCCAAAAAGATTTTTTGGGGCAGCAAGAAATATGCGAGAAGGTGGTAGCTTGACCATATTAGCTACTGCTTTAGTGGAAACAGGCAGCAAAATGGATGATGTAGTTTATGAAGAATTTAAGGGAACTGGTAATATGGAACTAGTGTTAGATAGAAAGCTTTCCGAAAAGCGCATCTTCCCGGCTATTGATATTTTAAAATCCGGAACACGAAGAGATGATCTTCTTTTTACCAAAGAAGAAAAAGAAGCAATGGATTATTTGAGAAGAAACTTAAATAGTTCTAGGCAAGATGAGGCCGTTGATCGCATTTTATACATGTTTACCAAGACCAATAGTAACGCCGAATTCATCCAAAGATTAAAAAAGACAAAATTCAACTAGACAAGAGCGCTTGCCCATGATATAATTACAAAGCTGTTTAAATGAAATTGAACGCGTAGGCGTGAAAATAAATAAAGGAGAGGTGAATATAATGAAACAAGGAATACATCCAGATTACTATCAAGCAAAAGTAACCTGCAACTGTGGTAATGAATTTGTTACAGGATCAACAAACAAAGAGATCCATGTGGAAATCTGTTCTAAATGTCATCCATTTTACACAGGTCAACAAAAAGCTACAAAAGCTAGAGGTAGAGTTGATAGATTTAATAAGAAATACGGAATGGATAAATAAGTTAGTAGGTAGGGTTGAGGTTTGTATGAATCTCAACCTTTTTCTATAAGACGAAATTTTAACAAAGAAAAGGAGTCTTAGATGAAATCATCAGGTATTGGTGGACAAGCGGTTTTAGAGGGCATCATGATGAAAAACAAAGATGAGTATGCCGTAGCTGTTAGAAAAAATGACGGTGAAATTGCTGTCACAAAAGATAGTTATGAGACAGGAAAACGCTTTAAGAGCCTAAAAAAAATTCCTTTTGTAAGAGGAATATTTAATTTTGCAGATTCTATGATCCTTGGCGTAAAGACGCTGATGATATCGGCTAGTTTTTTGGAAGAGGAAGAAGAAAAAGAGCAAAAGGATGAAAAAAAAGAAAAATTAATGATGGGTATTACCACCGGTGTTTCTTTTGTAATTGCCATTTTAGTGTTTATGATTCTTCCCTATTTTTTAATTAGCTTATTAAAACCGTTTATTACTTCTTATTCGTTAAGAACAGTGATTGAAGGTTTTATTAGAATCGGAATCTTTGTTGTTTATATATTAATAGTATCAAGAATGGAAGATATTAAAAGAACTTTTATGTATCATGGGGCTGAACATAAATGCATTAATTGCATTGAACATGGATTACCTTTGACGGTGGAAAATGTTAGAAAATCCTCAAGACAGCATAAAAGATGTGGAACAAGCTTTCTGTTTTTTGTGATGGCAATTAGTATTGTTTTATTGCTTTTAATACCGGTACAGACCCCGGTTTTAAGAATTATTGTAAGAATTGCCTTGATTCCTGTTATAGCGGGTATCTCTTATGAAATCTTAAGGCTTGCGGGAAACAGTGATCATGTCCTTATCAATTTACTTAGTAGACCGGGACTGGCAATTCAAAAGTTGACCACGAAAGAGCCGGATGATTCCATGATTGAAGTTGCTATTGCCGCTGTAGAAGAAGTTTTTGACTGGAGAGCCTATGAAGAAAAAAACTTTAACCTTAAGTGAAGCCCTTAAAAAAGGGGAAAATCTTTTACGAGAAAGTAAGGTGCCAAATGCGAGGCTAGATGCGTTTTCTTTGCTTTCTTTTACAACCCAGATAACTAGGACCAATTATTATTTAGAGCCTAACAAAGAGTTAACCCTCGCAGAAGAGCATGCTTATTGGAAAAGAATCAAGCAAAGAGCCAAACGAATTCCCTTGCAACATATTACAGGAGAACAAGAATTTATGGGTTATACTTTTAAAGTAAATGATAAGGTGTTAATTCCTAGGCAAGATACGGAAGTTTTAGTGGAAGAAGCCCTTAGCGTCTTAACTGGGAGCGAGAAGATTTTGGATATGTGCACGGGATCTGGCTGCATTATTATAAGCCTTTACAAACTCTTGGAAGAAAAAGGACTTAAGCCAGAAGGTAGTTTTACGGCCGTAGATATTTCTAAAGAGGCCCTAAAAGTAGCAAGAGAAAATGCAAAAAGACTAGAAGCGAAGGTAACTTTTATTGAAAGCAACTTATTTGAAAATATTACTGATAAGTACGATATGATTGTTTCCAACCCTCCCTATATTCAAACGAAAGAAATTGAGGCTTTAGAAGCGGAAGTAAAGCTTTATGACCCAGCGCTTGCCCTAGATGGAGGAGCAGATGGCCTTGATTTTTATCGCCAAATTATACGCGATGGTAAGAAATATTTAAATAAAGATGGTTATTTACTTTTAGAAATTGGCTATGATGAAGCAGAAGAAGTAATGAACCTATTAAAAGAAGAAAATTATAGTAAGATATACATGAAAAAGGATTTGTCAGGACTTGACCGTATTGTCGGTGGACAGTTACAATAGTTTTGATAAATTTAGGAGGAAAACCATGTTTGATAAATTAGACGAGTTATTAATCCGTTATGAAGAGGTTATGAGTGAATTACAAGAGCCAGATGTTACTTCAAATCCGGATCGTTTTAAAAAGTTAATGAAAGAACAAAGCGATTTAGAACCCATCGTTGCTGCTTATAAAAAATACAAAGCAGCGAAACAAAACATTGAAGAGTCTTTAGCTATTTTAGATGAAGAATCTGATGAAGAAATGAAAGAACTAGCAAAAGAAGAGCTTCAAGAATCTAAAAAAGAAGTAGAAGAATTAGAAAGTGAATTAAAAATCTTATTACTGCCTAAAGACCCAAATGATGAGAAAAACGTTATTGTTGAAATTAGAGCTGGTGCAGGTGGTGATGAAGCCGCTTTATTTGCCGCAGAAATTTATAGAATGTATGCACATTATGCTGAGAGTCAGCACTGGAAAGTGGAAATGATTTCTTTAAATGAAAACGGTATTGGAGGCTTTAAAGAGTGCTCTTTTATGATTACCGGTAAAGGCGCTTATTCACGCCTTAAATACGAGTCAGGAGTGCATCGTGTACAAAGAGTACCAGAAACAGAAAGTGGTGGCAGAATTCACACCTCTACTATTACGGTGGCAATTATGCCAGAAGCTGAAGAAGTAGATGTGGATATTGACATGAATGACATTCGCTTTGATGTTTTTAGATCTTCAGGTAATGGTGGACAAAGTGTTAATACAACAGACTCCGCAGTACGATTAACACACGCCCCTTCTGGCATCGTTATTTCTTGTCAAGATGAGAAGTCGCAATTAAAGAACAAAGATAAGGCAATGAAGCTTCTTCGTGCAAAGCTTTATGAAAGAGAATTAGAAGCACAACACAGTAAAGAAGCAGCTAATAGAAAAAGTCAAATTGGTACAGGCGATCGTTCGGAAAAAATTAGAACTTATAATTTCCCCCAAGGAAGGGTAACGGATCACCGTATCAAATTAACATTACATAAACTAGACTCTGTCTTAAATGGAGATTTAGATGAGCTTATTGATAGCCTTACCGCTGCAGATCAAGCAGCTAAATTAGTAAACATGAATGAAGAGTAAAAAGGGCAGAGGATAAACTCCTCTGTCAATTTATTAGTTGGAGAAAAAAATGAAAGAAAATTTAAAAAAATTATTTGCCTATTATAATCCTTATAAAGGCCTGTTTTTTAGTGATATGTTTTTTGCTATTATGGGGGCTGCCGTAACATTAATCCTACCTTTAATCATTCGTTATATCACAAACGATGTTATCTATTTTGAGCAAAGCAAAGCCTTTAATGTAATTATTAAGCTAGCTATCTTGATGGTGGTCCTAGTAATAGTGGAAATGTTTTGTAATTTTTATATTGCTTATTATGGTCATATTATGGGAGCTAGTATTGAAGCGGATATGCGAAGAGATATTTTTGGTCATTACCAAAAATTAACCTTTGCTTTTTATGACAATCAAAAAGTAGGAGGATTACTATCACGTATTACTAGTGATTTATTTGACATTAGTGAACTTTTGCACCATGGACCAGAAGACCTAATTATCTCTATTATTAAAATTCTTGGTTCTTTAATAATTCTCTTAAATGTTAATGTAAAGCTAGCTTTAGTAGCGTTTGCTTTCATCCCGGTTATGGCTGTGTTTGCTTACTATTATAATGGCAAGATGAAGAAAGCCTTTGTACAAAACAGACAAAGAATTGGCGAAATTAACTCGCAAATTGAAGATAGCCTTTCCGGGATCAGGGTGGTTAAATCCTTTGGTAATGAAAAAATAGAAATGAAAAAGTTTAAAAAAGGAAATGACAACTTTGTTGCGGCTAAAAAACTGAGCTATAAGTACATGGGAATTTATAACTCAGGACTTGGTGCTATGACGACCATGATTACGGTTAGCGTTATTGTTGCTGGGGTTTATTTTATGCTTAATAAATCCATTGTTATTACCGATCTGATTACTTTTTTACTTTATGTAACTAACTTTACTGATCCAGTTAAAAAATTGGTTACTTTTACGGAACAATTTCAAAATGGCTATTCTGGTTTTGTCCGTTTTCAAGAAGTTTTAGCAATCGCTCCAGATATTGATGACAAAGAAGGTGCGACAGCAATTACTGATGTTAAAGGAGATATTGAATTTAAAAATGTCTCTTTCCAATATGAAGATACCAAAGAGACGGTTTTAAACAATATTAATCTTCATGTTACGCCTGGAAGCTACGTGGCTCTAGTTGGACCTTCTGGGGTAGGTAAAACTACCCTTTGCTCTTTAATACCTAGGTTTTATGATGTAACAGGTGGGGCAATTTATATTGATGGCAAAGATATTAGAGATATAAAACTAAAAAGTCTTCGAGCTAACATTGGTATTGTACAACAAGACGTATATCTTTTTGCTGGAAGTATTATGGATAATATTCGCTATGGTAGATATGATGCAACAGATGAAGAAATTATTCGGGCGGCCAAAGAAGCAAATGCTCATGATTTTATTATGAGTTTTCCAGATGGATATGCTACGGATATCGGCCAAAGAGGAGCTAAATTATCCGGCGGTCAAAAACAGCGTCTTTCGATTGCTAGAGTATTTTTGAAGAACCCACCAATTCTTATTTTTGACGAAGCTACTTCCGCTCTTGATAATGAAAGTGAAGGAATTGTCCAAAAGTCTATGGAAGAGTTGGCAGCCAATCGAACCACCTTTGTTATTGCTCACCGTTTAAGTACCATTAGAAATGCAGAAAAAATCTTAGTGCTGTCAGAAGAGGGAATTGTAGAAGAAGGAAATCATGAAGAACTCTTGGCAAAAAAGGGCGTTTATGAAAAGCTCTACCACGTTCATTTCAATTAGCAATATTATATGTTATAATTGTAAGTAACGATTAAATAAAAAGGAAGAATTATGGATATTAAATTTAGAAAACCTACTTTAGCAGATAAGGACGAGATTGATTATTTCTTCCACAAATATCCTAGCAGAAGTTGTGAGAGAACTTTTGCCAACATATATTTATGGTCAAGAAAAGATCCTGTTACTTACGGTATTGTCGATAAAACTCTAGTTTTTAAAAGAGAACATAAAGACAGCTTGGCTTTTACTTTTCCCGCTGGGGAACCAGAAGATGTTAAGGAAGCCATGAAAAGCTTAAAAAAATATGCAAATGAAAGAAACTTTCCGTTTGTATTATATTTTGTAACTCCTCCGCAATTTGCGGAAATTGAAGAACTTTATCCTGGCCGTTTTAATATTGAGTATAAAAGAGATGTTGCTGATTATGTTTATGAATATGAAACATTAGAAAAGTTGTCAGGTAAGAAGTTACATGGTAAACGTAATCATATTAATAAGTTTTTAATCAATTACGAAGGTCGTTGGAGCTATGAAAGAATTACCGAAGATAACATTGAAGAATGCTTCCAAATGGCACTTCGCTGGGGAAGAGCAAATGGTGCCTATGATGACCCGGAAAAAAATGCCGAACTAGCAGTTTCCTTAAACTCGCTGCGACTTTTTGAAGAATTGGGCTTTGTGGGTGGACTACTTCGTATCGAGGGACAAGTCATTGCTTTTACCTCAGGCGAGGCAGTTACCGATGATACCTTTGTGGTTCATATTGAAAAAGCTATGGCTTTTGTTGAGGGAGCTTATCCCATGATTAATCAGCAATTTGTTATTAATGAATGCAAGGACTATAAGTATATCAACCGTGAAGATGATGCGGGTGTTGAAGGACTAAGAATTGCAAAACTTTCTTATAAGCCGGCCTTTTTAGTAGAAAAAGGTGAAGTTAGAGAGAACGAAGACAAGGAGTAATAAGGTAATGGAAGTTGCCATTATTATTAAGGGATTTATTGTCGGTGCCTTTATGTTGATACCAGGAATAAGTGGCGGGACCATGTGTATGGTTTTTGGTATCTTTGATAAATTGGTAGAATCTATTAGCAAATTTTTTAAGCAACCAAAGCAAAGCATGGTATTTCTAGCCCAATTTATAATTGGCGCTGGAGTAGCCTTTTTATTGCTTTCTAAGGTAGTTACTTTGATTAATCAAAGCTTTCAAAAAGAAGTGGCTTTTTTTGTAATAGGGGCCATTATTGCTGGACTTCCGGTTATATATAAAGAGGCGAAAGTAACGAAAATTAATTTTAAAGTTACTTTTTCTTTTCTGGTGGGATTGTTTTTAGTGTATTTTTTCACCCTAATGCCCCCAAATGTCTTTACAGTAGATCACATGAGTGCTAGTCAGGTTATGATTCAGATTGTGGCTGGCATACTTGGAGCACTAGGCCTTGTTTTACCAGGTATCTCTTTTTCCGCAATGCTTTATATGATGGGGGTTTATAATTTTATTTATGGAAATATTGGAAATCGTAATTTTATGGTCTTAATACCTTTTGCTATCGGCATGGTTTTAGGTGTTTTGTTGTTAACTCGTGTGTTGGAATATTTTATGAAGAATCATCCAACACCCACTTATATGATTATTATTGGTTTTGTTATTGGTTCAATAGGTGATGTTGTTAAAGAGATGGGCGAGGCACCATCAGGATGGCAGTGGATTTATTGTATATTGACTTTTATTGCGGGCTATGCGGTTATCAATAGGCTAGGAAAAATAGAAAAACTTGGAGGAACAAAGTAATGAGTTATGATGTTGTAACACTTGGTGAAGTGCTAATTGATTTTACGGAAAACGGTATTAGTGCACAAGAAAACAAATTATTTGAAGCCAATCCAGGAGGAGCACCTTGCAATGTATTAGCAATGCTGACAAAACTGGGAAAAAAAACGGCTTTTATTGGTAAAGTTGGGGATGATCAATTTGGTCATTTACTAAAAGAAACCATTGAAAGAGTGGGGATTACAAGTAAAGGACTTGTTTTGGATACCAAGTGTTTGACAACCTTAGCCTTTGTTCATACTTTCGCCGATGGTGATCGAGATTTTTCTTTTTATAGAGTAAGAGGGGCTGATGTTATGCTTGCTAAAGATGAGATAGACTATACCCTAATTGATGAATCTAAAGTATTTCATTTTGGCACCTTATCAATGACTGATGAGCCAGCAAGATCGGCTACGATAGCAGCCTTAAAATATGCTAAGAAACAGAAAAAGCTCATCAGTTTTGATCCTAATCTTCGCGAACCGCTTTGGGAAAATTTAACAAAAGCAAAAGAGATGATAGAGCTTGGTCTTACCTATTGCGATATTTTAAAAATATCAGATAATGAAATTAGATTTTTAACCGAGCTTCAAGACTTTGATGAAGGTGTTGCCTTTATACAAGCAGAATATGGGATACCTCTTATTTTCCTTACGATGGGAAAAGAGGGTAGTAGAGCTTATTACAAAGACTTGGTAATGGAAGTGCCAGGTTATCAAGTGGAAACGATTGAAACCACAGGAGCAGGTGATACTTTTACCGGCTGTGCAATAAATGGTGTATTAAATTATGGCTTAGAAAATCTAGATTTGGATAAGCTTGAAGAAATTTTAGATTTTGCTAATGCAGCTGCAGCCCTTGTTACAACAAAGAAAGGCGCGATTTTGTCTATGCCGACAAAAGAAGAGGTCAAAGCCCTACAAGATACAATTCGTTGACATCTTATGGGAATGCTCTTATAATTATGACTAGAAGAATGACACAAGGAGCGATAAGATGATTGTTCAAAATGAAGAAAAAAGATCCACTATTTGGCGAAGTACTTTATTAATAACTACCATTGTAATTATTGCAGTGGCTGTTTATATTATAGTGAAGCTTTTTACCACGAACCCATTAATCGGAACTTGGTATTCAGATGATGGAGTGATGAAGCTTGTCATAACGGATAAAAAAGCAGAAGTTGTTTTAATTGATGATGAGGTTAATGCGGCTTATACTTACACTCTTGATCGAACAGATAAGTTTGTCGCTTTTGAAAAGAAAGATGATGCAGATAAAGATCAGGCCTCCCTTCAAGCGATGGATGCATCTTTTGCTTATAGTATCGACCAAGATATTTTAACCTTAACTGAAAGAGAATATGGGGAACAGCTCATATTCGTTAAACAATAAAACTTGTATCCTCTGCTTTATAAAGCAGAGGATTTTTTACAGGAGGAACTTATGAAAAATAAGAATACAAAAGTAGTGCAAATCGGTAATGTGAAAATAGGTGGCG
>DXHJ01000199.1 GCA_019113475.1 Candidatus Dorea intestinavium
TACCAAAGCTACCCTTATTGCTATTCCTATCTCGAAGTGGCAATAATTGCTGATAATCTTTTTTTTCATAACCTAAGACTACTTGTTTATTGCTTTTTAAAATTTCATTAGAGATGCCAATTTCTTTCGTAATAATCTTACCGCAGTAATAACGACCATCTTCCAGTAAATGACCTAGTTTTTTGTTTTGAATGGCAATGGTATAATCAGCTTTAAAAGCAATACCTAATAAAAGTCCTGTTTCACTAGAAATTCCTGAAGGGATATCAATTGCTAATTTTATGGCTTTGACTTTATTAGCAGCTTCAATAATTTGATGATATTTTCCCGCAATTGGCCTATTTAAACCTACCCCAAACAAAGTATCAATAATTAAGCTAAAAGATTTTAGGGGGAATTCTTCATAAAAAGGCACCGCATATTTTTGAAGTCTATCATAATTAACCTTTGCTTCTGCGCTTAATTTTTCTTTTCTTCCCTGCCATAAAATACTAACCTGATAACCAGCCTCCAAAAGAAGCCTTGCAATTACTAGGCCATCTCCACCATTATTACCATTACCAACTAAGATAAGAACAGTGGTTAAATCGATTTTTTCCGCAAGCATTGCTTGAACACAAACTTCACCAGCCTTTTCCATTAAGGTAAGAGCAGGGATGTTTAAGCGGTTAATGGTATCGTAATCGGCTTGTTGCATTTCACTTCCTGTTGGTAAATAAAACATAGTGCTTACCTTTCTACATATGTAAAAGAACGTGTAGAGACAGTTCTATAATCGTCCATACACGTTTCTTGGTTTATTATTTGTGATAATGATAGCCATCATTACTTCTTTTTAGATTATAAGATAATCTCATTAAGCTTTCTGATAAATGAACGTTTTCGACAATTACATCGCCTGGAACATCTAAATCAGTATGGGCAAAATTCCAAATGGCTTTAATACCACAGTCTACTAAAACTTTAGCAACTTCAATCGCACTATCCTTAGGGAGTGTTAAAACACCTATTTCAACTTCGTTCTCTTTAATAAAAGACTTGATGTCATCCATCATCATTACAGGAATGTTACGAATGGATACACCGTCAAGAATAGGATTATTATCAAAAATCCCCTTAAAAACAAAACCTCTTGCTTCAAAAGCTGAGTAATTAGCTAAAGCTTGTCCCAAATTACCGGCTCCTACTATAATAAAATTATGATTTTCTTCTAAACCTAAAATTTTACCAATTTCTGTATATAAATATTTTACATTGTAGCCATACCCCTGTTGTCCAAATCCACCAAAATTATTTAAATCCTGTCTAATTTGAGATGCTGTAACTTGCATTCTCTTACTTAATTCATTTGAGGAAATTCTTTCAATATTATTTTCTAAAAGTTCCCCCAAATAGCGATAATATCGTGGCAATCTACGGATTACGGCCTGAGATATTTCTCTGTCTGACACGTTATCTCCTCCTATCCTTTTCCAATAATCTTCTGAAATAATTATATAGAACTATAAACCATAAGTCAAACTTTATGTTGTTTTTATTAGGCAATCCTTTATAATGATAGAGAATACAATTTTGAGGTGAATTATGTTATTAACAGGAAACAATCTAAAAAAATCCTTTGTCGAGTCAACAATCATTGAAAATGGCTCTTTTTTTATAGAAGATCGAGAAAAGGTGGCGTTAGTAGGACCCAACGGAGCGGGAAAATCTACACTTTTAAAAATAATCATTAACGAATTAGAACCTGATGCTGGTGAAGTCATCTTAGCAAAAGGTAAAACAATCGGCTATCTCGCGCAACACCAAGATATGGATACTAATTTAACCATTTATGAAGAGGTAGCGAAGTCGAAGGAAGATATCATCCTTTTAGAGCAACAAATAAGAGCTTTGGAATTAGAATTAAAATCTTTGACAGGAAAGGTCCTGGAAGAACGGCTTTCTACTTATAATCATTTAGTTAGTCGTTTTGAAGTAGAAAACGGTTATGCACTAGAAAGTGAAATAACTGGCGTTTTAAAAGGTCTTGGTTTTAGTGAAGAGGAATTTTCTAGAAAAATTAGTACACTATCTGGTGGGCAAAAAACAAGAGTTGCTCTTGGTGGTTTACTCCTTAAAAAACCAGATCTCTTACTTCTTGATGAACCGACAAACCATTTAGATCTTACTTCCATTAGTTGGCTAGAAACTTACCTGATTAATTATAGTGGTGCCGTTTTAGTGGTATCTCATGATCGTTACTTCTTAAACCGAGTAGTAACAAAGGTACTCGACCTAGATAATGGCGTCTTGCACAGTTATAAGGGTAATTATGATGCTTTTAGCTACAAAAAAGCAGAGCAAAGAAAAGCAAGAATTAATGCCTACCTAAAACAACAAGACGAAATTAAGCACCAAGAAGAGGTCATTGAGAAATTAAAATCTTTTAACCGTGAAAAATCAATTAAAAGAGCCGAAAGTAGAGAAAAACTTCTTAAAAAAATTAAACCACTAGAAAAACCAGCGGAAATGAACACCAAAATGAGTCTTCACTTAGCTCCCGAGACTGAAAGTGGTAAAGATGTCTTAGAGGTTTTAGAGATAGCGAAAACTTTTGGTAATAATACCTTATTTAAAGA
>DXHJ01000200.1 GCA_019113475.1 Candidatus Dorea intestinavium
AGATACCGGGGTGTTTTAACAAATAATCATTGTGCTCTGCAATGCACTTGTGAATGAGCGCGAGGCTTTCTTCATTCGAAAGATCGGGAAATATTCCTCTACCGATATCTGCCATTAAAAGACCAAAGAAATTTTTTAAATAATCACCTGTAAATTTAGGATTAGTTCCGGTTTCTTTTTCGACAGTTCTATTCCAAGAATCGGCTACTTGGTCGGTTGAATCCCACAAGGTTCCGTCTAAGTCAAATATAATTGAATCAATCATGATTTCTCTCTTTCTTTTATTCGCTTACTTAAAAAGATTGGCAACTGCTTTGGGAAGGTCAGCTTTTTGGATTTCTTCGTAAGTGGTTACACCTTTATCACTGCGGTAATAAACCACTAAAAAAGCTCCTTCGGTTAGCGGCTCGGCTGCAGTAAATTCCATATCCTTTTGGTTTCCTTCGCTATCATAAGCTGGTAAGTTGTAATTGTAGCGAATGTCTTCACCTTCACCAGGATCAGAATCATAAGCGGTTCCTTCGCCTACAACTTGGAGATAGTATTTATCAGTGCCTCTTTTGTTGTAGTCAGAGTTAAAAATTTGGACATTCCAAAAAGCACAACTCCTAGTAAAACGATGATTAATATAATTGATATTCCCATTACTTTCTTTTTATTATTCATTTTAGTTCTCCTTTGTGAATATTATTAGTTACTTATACTATATTATTTTTAATAATAAAGTTCCATACCTTTGTCTTACAATGCTAGCTAGAACCTTACAAATCTGTAAGAGTTATGCTAAGATTAGAAAAAAGAAAAGAGGAGAGCTTCTTTTAATGGTATACACTTATATTAGCGATATTACTCCGCTTTTTCAAGAAGATGTTTACAGAGACTATTACCAGAAATTGCCCAAACAGCGAAAAGAAAAAGCGGATAAATTAAAAAGAAAAGAAAATAAATGTCAAAGTGTAGGGGTTTATAGTCTCTATCAGAAGATCGTAAAAGAGAAGCAGCAAAAGGAAAGCTTTGTGTATAACTTTTCTCATTCGGGAAATTATGTGGTTTGTAGTATTAGTGAAAAAGAAAATTCTTATGTAGGCTGTGATATTGAAAATATCAAAGAGGTCAAGGCTACTTTTATGAATCGTTATTACAATGCGGAAGAAATCCGCTACGTAGAAGAAGGAGAGCAGGAAGAAGAAAAGAGGTCGCGCTTAATCCGCCTCTGGACGATTAAAGAAAGTTTTATGAAAGCAGTAAGGCTTGGCAGTAATCTAGCAACGAAATCATTTACAGTGATTATTGATAAGAAAGATGTACCAATCTTAATTAATAAGCCTGCGGCCTTTACGGACTCTTTTGGCTTTTATAGTAGGCTTTATCAAAATCAAGCTTGGATAACAGTTTGCAGTAATGATGTGATAGAGAAAGAAATTCACGTAATTAAGTTATAGGAGATGAAAAGATAAATGAAATTAGAGACGAAATGGTATGAAAAGGCAAAAGATACAGAGTCTTTATTAACTGAATATCCTAGGCCTTCTTTGGTTCGAGGCAACTATTATTCTCTAAATGGCTACTGGGATTATGGCATTACCAAGGATTATGAAAAGCCGAAAAGAAGTTTAGGAAAAATTAAAGTTCCTTTTTCGCCGGAAACCAGATTATCGAAAGTAGAAAGACCTTTAGCGGAAGATGAATGCCTTTGGTATTGGCGAAATTTAACGGAAGCAAATAAAGAAAAAGGGAAAAGGTGCATTCTTCATTTTGAAGCAGTGGATCAGTTTGCCCTTGTTTTTCTCAATGGGAAAGCCATTAAAGCACATGTTGGTGGTTATAGTCCCTTTGCAGTAGAAATTACAGAGGAATTAGCAGCAGGAAATTTCCTAGAAGTTATGGTAAGAGATCTAGGTGCTTCTTCGTATTTAGCAAGAGGCAAGCAAAGCAAAGAAAGCAAAGGCATGTTTTATACGGGGCAAAGTGGTATTTGGCAAAGTGTTTGGCTGGAATTTGTACCCGATCATTACATTGAAGAGGTCACTTTTCTTCCGAACTATGATAAAAAAGAAGTGGAAATTAAGGTGAAATCAGAATTTATTACACCCTATCGAGTAAAAATTGATGGAAAAGAATATTATGGGCGTAGTAATGAAAAGCAAACTATTCGTTTACAAAATGATTTCCATCCTTGGTCACCAAACTCCCCTTATTTGTATCAAGTAGAAGTTATCCTAGAAGAAGACGTAATTAAGACTTACTTCGCCCTTCGAAAAGTACATAGTGGCCTAGATGATAAAGGGATACGCAGAGTTTATCTAAACAATGAGCCGATATTTCTAAAGGGTGTTTTAAATCAAGGATATTGGCCAGAAGGGCTTTATACACCGCCTTGTGATGAAGCTTATGTAGCCGATATTAAGTTAATGAAAGAACTAGGCTTTAATCTAATGCGGATGCACGCTAAAGTTGAAGCAAGACGTTTTTATTATCACTGTGACCAGTTAGGTATGCTAGTTTGGCAAGACATTGTAAGTGGCGGAGAAAAACATAAGAGTTGGTATGTAACTTATTTTGCTACGGCTATGGAACTCTTAAACAAACGGATAAAAGACAATCATTACGGCTTAACCGGTAGAAAAAGTGAGGAAGCAAAGAACCGCTATTATGTAGAATTGAAAGAGACCATTAATGACCTTAAATTTTATCCTTCCATTATTGTGTGGTCCCTCTTTAATGAGGGCTGGGGACAATTTGATGCAATTAAAATAGAAAAGTATGCCAGGTACTTGGATGACACTAGATTAATTGAAGTAGCTAGTGGTTGGTTTGATCAAGGAAATGGTGATTTTAGAAGTATACATAATTATTTCTTCCCTTTAAAACTTAGAAAAGAAAAACGCATTATTGCTCTTAGTGAATTTGGGGGTGGCTCCTTTAGTATTAAAGGACATCGCACGAAAAAGAGAACCTATGGCTACCGTCGTTACTTTAGTAAAAAAGCGATGACTAAAGGTTATGAAAAGTTAATGGAAAGAGAAATAATTGCGAATATAGACAAAGGATTAGCTGTTTCTATTTATACACAATTATCCGATATAGAGGAAGAAGTAAATGGAATAATTACCTATGATCGC
>DXHJ01000201.1 GCA_019113475.1 Candidatus Dorea intestinavium
TTCTTTTACTTCTTCCTTACTTACTTGATTGTTATTAAAAATAGGCGTATTTTTTGTTTCTTCTTGTAGTACTAATATTTCTTTAGCGGCTGCTTCTTTTGCTAGTGCCAGTTGTTGGTCAAAATCAGAAAGTGTAGCTCTCATCTGGGTTAGAGTCGCGTTTAAGGTTGCCTTTTGTTCTTCCATCACATAAGACAAATGTTCCATCTCGGCTTTTCCCTGTAAAAGAGCAGTCTTAGCCTTAGCCACTTCTTCTTTAGCCAAAACATAATTTTCTAACATCTTTCTATCATAATCATGGATATTCGTAAAATATTCCGTCTTATTAATAAGCTCCGCATAACTTTGAACACCAGCAATAATCTCCCATAAATTTGCGTCCCCTTTTTCGTACATATAGCGAATTCGCAGTTTCATTTCTTCATATTGCTTTTGTTCATTTGCATTAGCAAGTTTTAAGTCTTCTTCTGTTTTAAGAATGTTTCTATCCTGATTTGCCAAATCAAGTTGTAATGCTTCTTGTTCTACCAAAAGGGCCACTAATTGTGTATTTACGTTATTTGCTGCTTGCGCAGTGCTACTTCTTTGACTTTCAATGCTTTCTACTGCTTCCCCATCTGTAAGCGGCGCAGCACCTGCCGAAACGCCAAAAAAAGTGCTCATCACACAAGATATGATGAGCACTTTAGCCGTCTTTTTTCTCATATTCTCACCCATCCTATTTATTATTAAGGTAAGAATACTATATTTATCTGACAATTACAATACTTTTCTGTTTTTTACCAATAACGAACATATGCTGATGCTCTTACTGCACTAATCTTTACAACATCTCCTGGTTGTGGAGCTTCAATCATTTGTCCTCCACCAATGTAGATAGCTACATGTCCAGGTGTCCAGCAAATATCGCCAGGTTGTGGATTACTTACAATTCTACCTGCTGCAAGTTGTGCTCCAGATGTTCTAGGAATACTAATTCCTGCAACTCTATGTGCATATCCTGTAAGTCCTGAACAATCAAGTCCTACTCCTGGTGCTGTACCACCCCATACATAAGGAACTCCTAATTGGCTGTATGCTGCTGATACAATTGTTTGTGCTGCTGAGGTATTTCCTTGTCCTTCATAAGAAGGTGCTGAGGAGTTTCCTGTATTTGTTGATTCTTGATTAGAAGAACCTTGGTTTGAAGAACTTGTGTTTGAAGAACCTGCATTGGAAGAGTTATGGTTCGAGCTGGCATTATTGCTTGCATTTGAGCTAACTGCTTGTTGAGCAGCTCTTTGTGCTGCTTCTGCTGCCTCAGCTGCTGCTTTTTCAGCTGCTGCTCTTGCTTCTGCTTCTCTTGCTGCATCTGCATCTTTAATTGCTTGTTGAATATCAGCATTTAAACTAGATACTTGGCTTCTAGCACTTTCAAGTAAGTTGTTAACTTGGTCTTTTTTATTTTTAAACTCAGATTGTTGACTTTCTAAGTCCGCAAGTTTTTGATCTAATTCAGTTTTTAATGTTTTAACTTCTTCTAAAGTATCTTTGTACTCTTCTAGTTTCTTACGATCATATTGGTGAACGTTTTGTGCATATTCTGCTGTCGTTACCATCTTTGAAAAATCGTCTGATTCAAGGAAGTTAGCAAGCATTCCTGCATTACCACCAGTTTCGTACATGAACTTAATACGAAGTCTCATTTCTTCATTTTGCTTTTCTGCCTTTTCTTGGGCAGCATCTAAATCAGCTTGAACCTTTGTGGCCTCTTCTCCTGTAGAGATGATGCTAACTTCAAGGTCTTCAATTTTTCCTACTAAGGATGTATATTGACTTTGGTATTGATTTACCTCAGCTTGTTTTGCTGATTTTTGTTGTTCCAAAGTATCTTTCTTCTTATCTAATTCTTGTGATGATGGTGCTGCAAATGCTGTTCCAACTACCATGCTGCTTACTAAAACCGATGCACAGATGGCACGTATTGATTTTCTCATATTTTCTATCACCTTTAATCTTTATTTTTTTCCCTCTTTGTTAAAACCCTTTTCCTTTAGACACTTCTTTTACGTATCCAAAACAGATTATAAACTATTTCTAAAATATTTGCAACAGCTTTTTTAACAACTTTGTAACATTTGTAGTTATTTTTGTAATATTTCCGAGTTTGACTCTTGCGGTTTTTTGCTTATTTGTAGGAAAAACATGGCTCCTAGCCCGGCTACTAAAACGCTGGTAACCATTAATAAAACCTCATTTTTAATTAAAACATTATAAATTCCCACTTCCGTTAGGGTAATAGACATGACATTCATTAAAACGTGTGCGAAAATAGGCGCAACTAACGTACCAAACTTTTCCAATAAAAAGGAAAAAAGCAAGCCCATGACAAAACCATAAAGCATTTGCACGCCATTTCCATGAACCGCACCAAAAATCAAAGAAGCTAATAAAGAAGCTTTAAGAAAACTGTTTTTTTCACGCAAACGATTATATACAAGGCCCCGGTAAATAAGTTCTTCACAAATGGGTGCGATAATACCAAAAACTAATAATTGCATCGTAATCGAAGGTGAATAAAAGATTTTTTGCATTTCCTGATAACTCTGTGACATGGCACCTAAGTTAGAAGCAAAGATGATATTATTTAAGACATAGTGAAGGCAGATACTAAGGCCGACCAAAAGCAGATATTGTAATACTCCATTTTTACTTTTGGTCTTTTCTTTTCGAAGGTTTTGGTCTTTGTGATACATGCGGTAACAAATAATAATTAAAACAACACTTGCTAGCGCCGTTGTTAGCACCATGTATTGTGATGCAATCTCTGCTAACTTCTCTGATAACTGCATTAACAGCCCGCGATCATTGACTGCTTTTCTTAACACCTCTTGATTTTTGCTAAAATAAGTCATGCTCACAAAAAAGGTCGTCACTAAACTAGCCGCTAATAAAACAATTTGATGTAACAAAACTGGTTTCCAAATACGAAAAAAACGTTTTGTCGTATTTTCCGGCGTATATTCTTTTGATCCATTGCTGGAATTATTTTCTTCCATGATAATCCTCACTTTCCCAATATCATCTCTATATTCTACTGCCTAATTACCTAATATGCAAGGATTGTGGCTTTAAGACACACTTTGTTCATACAAGATATCATGCTATAATAAAAGAAAAAATGAGGAGGCAAAAATGATTACAGATAAAGAAACGATATATGAAAAACTAAAAGAGCTAAAAATCCCCTATGAAGTGGTTGATCATCCCCCTGTTTTTACAATGGAAGAAATGGACCAGCTTGGTTTGACAAAGAAGGGAACTTTATGTAAAAACCTTTTTTTACGCGATGCAAAAGGGAAACGACATTTCTTGATCACTTGCGATGAAAACACGGTGGTTGATTTAAAATCATTAAGTAAAAAGCTAGGTGCGGGAAATTTAAGTTTTGCCTCAGAGGAACGGCTTTTAAAATATCTAGGACTTACCGAAGGAAGCGTTACTCCTTTTGGTCTTTTAAATGATACCAATCATGATGTTGAGTTTTTCTTAGATAAGAACCTCACGAAAGCCAAACGAATCGGTATTCACCCTTTAACTAATGAAGCCACTGTCTTTTTAACCTTAAAAGATTTAGAAAAATTTCTTTGGCACCAAGATATCGATGTTATGAAAATCAATTTATAAACAAGGGAAAGGAGCCTTACACTTTTTGAACTGAACCCAAAATCTTAGACAGATATTGATTAAGCAACTAATGAGGATTGAATTCTGTATTGTACAGGACTCAGTCCTTTTAGTTTGCTCTTAATTCTCTTGTTATTGTAATAATCTATATAGTTTTCTACTTCTTGCATCAAATGCTCTGCGGATTTGAAATTGTGCTTGAAATACATTTCAGTCTTTAATAATCCAAAAAAATTTTCCATCACAGCATTATCTAAACAGTTCCCTTTTCGAGACATGCTTTGTATAATCCCCTTTTCACTTAGAAGATGTTGGTATCGTTTCATTTGGTATTGCCACCCTTGATCGGAATGTAAAATCAACCCACTGTTGTCTGGTATTTTAGCAAAGGCTTTATTTAGCATATCTACTGTCTGATGAAATGTTGGATGTAAAGATAGA
This sequence comes from Candidatus Dorea intestinavium, assembly GCA_019113475.1. Classification (GTDB taxonomy): domain Bacteria; phylum Bacillota; class Clostridia; order Lachnospirales; family Lachnospiraceae; genus Aequitasia; species Aequitasia intestinavium. The sequence continues at coordinate 4,108 of DXHJ01000201.1, forward strand.
TTATAGCTTATTATTTCACCATTGAACAAATCAAGAATTGGTGACAAATAGACTTTTCTTTCACCAACCGCAAATTCTGTTACGTCAGTAACACATTTTTGTAAAGGCTTATCCGCATAGAAGTCTCTATTTAGAATGTTTGGAGCAACTCTTCCAACGTCACCTTTATATGAACGATATTTTCGTCTTCTTATTTCGCATTTAAGTCCGCATTCTCACATGAGTTTTCGCACAGTTTTATGGTTGATAGAATAATTCCTGTTGCGTAATTCTAAGACAATACGTCGATACCCATAGCGGCCTTTATTTTCGCTGAATATATGCTTAATTACATCTTTAACTTCGGCATATTTATCAGGTTGTTTCATGCGATTCAAATAGTAATAAAATGAACTTCTTGGCATACCATCAAATGCTAACAATTCTGTTAGTTTGTATTCTTGCCTTAATTCGTTGATGATGGTGGCTCTTTCCCATTCTCTCGGGTAATTCTTTCCTGAACTAAGGCTTGCAATTTTTTTAAGTATTCGTTCTCCATGCGAAGGCGTTGCACTTCGGCAATTAAATCTTCTTCTGTTTTCTTATCTAATTTCTTTTTTCTTGGCTTATCAGAACTCATCCTTGATTTACGTCCACGATTGTCTCGGTGAAGAGCTTGTGGTCCTTCCTCATAATATACGCGTTCCCACCTACCCACAGTTGTATCATTCGGTATAGCAAACTTTATTGCTGTTTCGTATAGGGAAAGGTGGTTTGCATGCATATATTCTATAACAGAAATTTTAAAAGCACCAGGGTAACTACCCTTTTTCATCAATAACCCTTCAGCGCCAAACTGCCTATAGCGCCTAACCCATCTCTGCACGACAACTTTAGCAGTCCCCAATATTTTGGCACTGGTTCCACATCCCATACCATCATCAACCACTCTCAAAACCGCTTCTAATTTCTCTTCGTACGAATATTTAGCCATAATAAAAATGCACCTCCAAATGTTAGATTCGTTTGATATGTACCCCCTTTACTGGACAACACCAGTAAAGGGGGTTTTTATATGAAATATGATTATGCTTTTAAATTAAATGCAGTAGAAATGTATAGATCTAGTCAGTGGATTGATACACCAGATGGT
>DXHJ01000027.1 GCA_019113475.1 Candidatus Dorea intestinavium
ATAATACCAGAGATGAATTGTGATTTCCAAGCAGATTTATAAAGCTTTTCATTGGTTTTATCAAAAGTATCTTTGGTATCATTTTCTTTATTAAAAACTTTTACAATTGCATGACCACTGTAAATTTCTTCTACTTGCCCATTTACATTGCCAAGATATTTTTGTTGATCATAAAAATATTTCTGGGATTTCTTAATTACAATCGAGATAAATCCCATGGAAACAGGTAAGACCAAAAGGGCTACTAGGGTCATGAGTGGCGAAATACTAATCATCATCACTAGGACACCAATAATCATGGTTGCGGAAGTGATTACCTGAGAAGCACTTTGATTTAATCCTTGGCTTAAGGTATCAACATCATTGGTAATACGAGATAAAATTTCACCATGGGTCATTTCATCAAAAAAGCTCATGGGTAAACGGTTAATCTTTTCCACAATATCTTTTCGCATATGATAAGTAAGTTTTTGGGAAATTCCAGTCATAATAAAACCTTGAACTAAGTTAAAGATGGCGCTGACTAGGTAAAGAGCCAAAAGTATTAAAAGGATATGACCAATCTTGGTAAAATCAATACCGGCCTTTCCAGAAATTTTACTCATCAGTCCTTTAAAAATTTCCGTCGTTGCCCGACCTAAAATCTTTGGTCCCACGATTTGGAAAATGGTTCCTCCCATGGCAAAGATGACGACAAAGATTAAGCCAATTTTATAACGTGACATATAGTGACCGAGTTTTTTCATAGCCCCTTTAAAGTTCTTTGGTTTATCAGCAGAGGGTTTTCCATGTGGTTTATTTAATTTTGCCATTATCTCGCCTCCTCTAAGTCTCGCTTAAGTTCTTCTTCTGATAATTGTGATGAAGCGATTTGCAAGTATTCATCACAGGTCTTTAGAAGTTCTTTATGGGTACCAATTCCGGCAATTTCGCCTTCATCTAGCACAATGATTTGTTCTGCATTAACAATGGTACCAATTCTTTGAGCAACAATAATAACGGTTGCATCATCAGTGTGTTCTTTTAAGGCTTTCCTAAGCGTTAAATCGGTTTTAAAATCGAGGGCCGAAAAGCTATCATCGAAAATATAAATATTCGGATTCTTCGCTACTGCTCTTGCAATCGATAGTCTTTGTTTTTGACCGCCTGAAACATTGCCTCCACCTTGAGCAATCGGACTATTATAGCCCTCTTCTTTTTTACTAATAAAGTCTTCTGCCTGGGCAACCCGCGCCGCTTCTATCATGGTCGCTTCTTTTCCCTGGGGATCACTATACATAATATTAGATTTAATATCCCCACTAAATAAAATGCCTTTTTGGGGAACATAACCAATCATTTCTCGTAGGTCATGTTGTTTGACCTCTTTTATATCGACACCGTCGATTGTAACCGTGCCCTTGGTTGGATCGTAAAACCTAGGAATTAAGTTAATAAGCGTTGACTTACCGCTTCCAGTACTGCCAATAATTGCTGTCGTCTGACCATTTTTAGCAGTAAAAGAAATATTTTTTAAAACATCTTCTTCTGCTCCTGGATAACCAAAGCTAACATTATGAAAGCGAACTACGCCTTTTTTCTCCTTATCAAAGTGTTTTGCTGTCTTTGGATCTTTGATTGCCGTTTCACTGACTAAGACTTCATCAATACGTCCAGCGGCAACTGCTGCCCTTGGTAACATAACGGATACAAAGGTTAGCATTAAGAAAGACATGATGATTTGCATTGCATATTGGATAAAGGCCATCATATCGCCTACTTGCATGTCTCCCGTATTAATATCATGAGCACCATTCCATAAAATAAGAACCGTTAAGCAGTTCATAATAAACATCATAATTGGCATCATAAAGGTCATCGCCCTATTAACAAAAAGGTTGACCTTCGTAAAATTTTTATTGGCTTTATCAAAACGCTCTTCTTCATATTTCTGGGTGCCAAAAGCGCGAACTACCTCTAAACCAGTAAGGATTTCTCTACTAACTAAGTTAATCTTATCGAGTAAGTTTTGCACAATTTTAAATTTAGGCATAACCAGCACAAATAAGGTAATGACTACCACTAGAAGGGCTGCCACTCCTACCCCGATAATCCAAACCATCGAGACATTGGTCTGGAAGACTTTCCAAATACCACCAATGGCCATAATCGGTGAATATAAAACCAAACGAAGCAATACTACGAGCATCATTTGCACTTGTTGAACATCATTGGTACTCCTTGTGATGAGGGAAGCAGTGGAAAACTTATCAAATTCAGCATTGGAAAAACCAACTACCTTGGTAAACACTTTTCTCCTTAAATCACGACCAACACCGGCTCCAATTCGAGAAGCCATATAGCCTACTAAAATTGAGGCAGTCATACCAATAGCTGCTAATAAAAGCATTTTTGCCCCCATATTAAGGATATATTTATTTTGTCTACTTTCAATATTTACATTGGCATTTTTATAAGCTTGTTCGACATAAGAAAAAGTTGCTTGGTCCAGAATCGTATCTGGAACTCCTTCCATCTTTTTGTCAATTTCCTTTTGTAGCATACCGCTATTAACTGCTGCTTCAAGCATCTTAGGATCGGAAAGATCGACTTTACCGCCACCAAAGTCGCTTCCTTTTACTAAACTATCATCTTTTAAAATCATACCAATAAACATTGGCGTTTTAAGGATATCGGATAGTTTTTTACTTTGTTTTTCTTCTGTATAAGACTTTTTAATAACTAAAGTTCCCTTTGCAGATTCTTTGTAAGCATCCATTACAAATGCCTTTGATTTTTCTGGTACAAAACTCAATAAGATTCCCATATCTTCTTTCGTAATTTCATGAGGAATATTTTCTGTTATACCATGTTGTTGTATACCTACATTGACAATATCTGAGGTATAAGTTGGCAAAGATAAGTCACAGTAAGCCTGCATCCCTAGCGCTGCCATAATTAAAACAATTACACCAATATATGGTTTTAAAAATTTAAGTAATTTGCTCACTACAACCAACCTTTCATTTCTTTCATTTTTTTAATCTCATCTAATTGTGCTTCATTGCCTTTTGTTAAATTAGCAAAAGACTGTACTAATAATCTTTTATAAATTTTAATTTCTTCTTCTGTCATCCCTTTACATAGAAGCTCTTGCATCTCGTTAGACATAGCATGAAGTTCAATTAAATGTTCTTCTCCCTTTTTAGTAATCGCAATCCGAATAATTCTTTTATCTTCTTTATCAACTTTTCGCTCAATTAAACCGCCTTCTTCCATCTTCTTTAAAGATGCCGTTACAGAAGGCGCTTTAATATGGAGATTTTTGGCCAAATCTTTTTGTGACATAGTTCCATGCTTCATTAACATAAAAAGAATGCCTGCTTGTCCAGGATTAATTCCTGTTCCGCGCATCTTAATCATGCTTTGATATCCACAAACATGAGCAAGTCTTGAAAGAATCATAAAAATATTATCTTTGTTTTCCACTATTTCACCACCTTTTAGTTAGGTAACTAACTTTTAAGAGTATAATATAATTTTATTTAAAAATCAATAGGGAAAAAAAGACTTTGATATTTTTTAATATCAAAGTCTAAATTATAAGTTTTATAAAGTATCCGAATCTAAAATAATAGTGAAAGGTCCTTGATTCTCGATCATTACATCCATCTCTGCACCGAAAATACCTTTTTCAACTACTTCTACTTCTTTTTTACATTTTTCAATAATATATTCGTACATCTCATTGGCCATATCTGGCTTTCCCGCATCAACAAAACTTGGCCTATTACCTTTTTTACAATTGGCATAAAGTGTAAACTGAGAAATTAAAAGAAGTTCTCCGCCTACTTGAGCTAAAGACAAATTAGTTTTTCCCTCACTATCCTCAAAAATTCGTAGACCAATCATTTTCTTCACCATTTTATCGACGATTTCATAAGTATCACTATCACAAATGCCAATTAAAACCATAAAGCCCTGATTAATTTTTCCTACTACTTCATTTTCAACACTAACACTACTTTTATTTACTCGTTGAATTACAAATCTCATGTTCTTTTCTCCTAACTATTTTTTTACTGGGAATTTGAGTGATTAAGATGGCGCAAAACATTAACACGCATCCCGTCCCTTCCCTGATATTTAACTTTTCACCTAAGATAATCCAGCCCGCTATAACCGAAAAACAAGATTCTAAACTTAAAATTAAAGAGGCTATGGTTGGATTTACATTTTTTTGACCCACCATTTGCAAGGTATAGGCTATGCCACAAGATAACACGCCGGTATAAAGCAGAGGAAACCAACCAATTACCATATCGGTTATTTTAGGTGTCTCCAACAAAAACATCGGTGGCAATGACAATATTCCGGCAATTAAAAACTGAAGAAACGACATTTTAACACAGTCTACCTTCGGTGAAAATGTATCAATGACTATAATATGCAATGAAAATATGAGCGAACAAATAAGAATTAAAAGGTCTCCCTTTTCAATATGCAGACTTTCATTAACACATAATAAATAGAGTCCTAACAAAGCTATCATAACCGAAATCCAAACTTTTACTCCTGTTTTCTTTTTAAAGAAAATGCCTAAGACAGGAACAAAAACAATGTAAAAAGCGGTAATAAAGCCACCTTTTCCAGCTGTCGTGTATTGAATTCCTATTTGTTGTAAAGTACTAGCGGCAAATAAAAGTATGCCACAAAGAGCTCCTCCTATTAATAGATCTTTCTTTTTATAAAAATTTTCTTCCTTTTTCTTGCTATGGTCTAGAATCAAGATTAAGAGGAACAAAGTAAAGGCTCCAATAAGGCAACGAACACCATTAAAGGTATAAGGGCCCATAAAATCATTGCCTACACTTTGTGCGACAAAGGCGGTTCCCCAAATAAAGGCGGTTATTGCCAAAAAAATCATATTTCTATTTTTATTTTCCATTTTGCTCTCCTTTAAACGTAACTCCTATTCTATCCTTTCACACTTTAATTTGCAAGAGTTCCTCCACTCTTATTCTAGATGAGCGCTAAAAAACCTTCTTATCCCAGGTTTTATCACACCTAGGTATAAGAAGGTTTATTTTTTAGCCTTTTCTTCTAACTAAAATCAGTACTGCAAAGATAAAACTAACCATAATGCTAATAACAAGGGCCATTGGTAAGCCTCTGTCTCCTGTATTAACACGGTTTGTAAGAGCTTTCGTATCACCATCGGGTTTGGTGCTTTTTTGTTTGTCATACATCGTAAACATTTGACATTCTTTTACATCCTTCACAATAATTTTCATATCAGGAGCCAGTTCATAATTATCTGGAGCACTAATTTCCTTTAAAGTATACTCTCCTGGTATCAAATCAAAAAACTTCTCACCTACTTCATCGGAAGAAGTCCACTCCCTAACTAGCTCTCCTTCTCCATTAGTAAGTGATAAAATGGCACCCTTTAATTTTTCTTTTGTATCTTGATCAGCCTTAATAATTTCTACTTCTGTTTTTGGATCTTCGGGCCTTATTGTGATTGTTTGCTCTTTGGCATCAGGATCTTTGTGTTCTGCTACATATTTGGGTTCTTCTGGATTCGTTACATCCCATAGTTCTTCATAAGCCACCAGATCTTGACCTTGAAAGTCCGCCACATTTATATCAATTGGTACGTTAACGCTGCCTGAGTTTTTGTCCTTATCCGCTAAAGTAAACTCTAAGACAGAAGTAAGAACCTCTCCCTCTTCATCCAATAAAAACTCTTCTTTTTCATCATCCCAAATGCTAAGTCTTAATTCATAATTCTTACCAAGTTCTAGGTTTTCATAAGCAACAACGTCTTCAAAGGAGCGCTCCCCGTCTCCTACAACCTCTTTATCTCCTGTTTTTACTTCCATAAATTTAGTTCCAATCGCTGGCTCTTTTATGAGCGTAATAGTTTGGCCTTCATCCTCAATATCTTCATGACTTGCCACTTCTTTTGGATTTAATTCATCTGTTATGTCCCAAAGCTTTTCAAAAGCCACAATTTGTTTTCCGCCAAGTCCTGAAACATCAAGAATTATTGGTACTTCTACTTCTCCGTTTTCACTAGTAGGAACAAAAGTAATCGTGCTCTTTTGTTCTTCTTCGTTAATTAAAAGTGGCTCTTCACTTTCTTTTTCCATCACGATTAAATCAAGTTGATAGGTTCTGCCTGCTTGTAATCCTGCATAAGAAACTACATCGTTTAAGTTTCTTTTTCCCGTTGCTAATAAGGTTTTTTCATTGGTAATATCCTCCATGAATTTTGTACCAATTTTAATAGCTTCCGGATCGTTTGTAAGCGTTCCTAGTTTATAAAGAACTCCATTGCGGTCAATTGTTATTTCTATTCCTTCTAATAATTTATAGCCTTCATTGGCGGCGCAAGGTAATTCATCGATAATATAGGAATCATATAAAAATGCTCCTCTATCATCATTTACCTCACCCGCACCAAACCATATTCCGTCACTTGCACTTTCGCCACGATTGGTGTTGGAACTATGAGGTACCCATTCACTGGAACTATTTAAATAACCGTTTTTATCAGTAAGCATAATATGGCTTTCGCCTGTTGTTTTTGAAGTAAACTTAAAGGGTACATTGGCCATCCTTTTTTGACTTCCATCAGCCACTTTAATTAATTCTAGATCCGCTCTAATCGATTCATTTTTTATGGCAGTTTCTTTTGTTCCTAAATTTATTACTTCTCCGTCACTAGTAATGGTAAAATCGCGAACAATCTCTCCTTCCAAAAGATAGCCTTCTGGTGCTTGTATTTCCTCAATCGTATAGCTTCCAATTGGGAAGGTCCTTCCAGTAGTTTTGGCGATGCCACCATTTTCAGTTTCTAAGGTTTTAACAATAGCTCCTGGTTCATAAAAGACGCCTTCAACTATAACGCCCTTTTCACTTTTATTGGTAATTTCATAAATCGCTCCGTCCAAAGTTCCATTACCAGTAGGTACTCTTTCATTAGTTTCTTTTGACCACTTTTCTAGATATAAGTCTCCTCTAGCAACTTTATTTTCAAAAATCAAATCAAGATCTTCTAAATCTGTTGTATGGTATTGCTCGTGGTTTCGTACGGATACTACCCGTTTGATTCCATCTGTTAAAAGATAAGTCCCATTTGTTTCAACTTCCTGTACACCATAACTACTATAACTTAAGTCATCAATTTTTGTTCTAGCCACATATTTGCCATCTTCAAAAACCGTTTCAATAGTAGTTACCACTTCTCCTTTATCAAAGCTTTCGTTATTAAACCAAACTGGCTTTGTTCCTTCATTTGTAATCGCAAATTTAATTCCAACTAAATCTGCATTACCTTGTGCGCCCTTTTTCTCCAGCTCTTGCAGCTCTTTATCTACCTTTTCTAATTCAATGCCACCTTTAATGACTGGTTCCGGAACGATAGGCATGTTGTATGTTTCTACAGCTTCTAGTTTACTGCCATCAGAGGTGATATTTCTTAAATGAACTTTATCCTCTAATAAATAACCTTTTGGAGCTTTAGTTTCTTGAATTGAGATGGTTCCTAATGGAATAGTATTTTTGTTGTCAGAATCTGTATAAAAAGGATCTCCTGATACTAAATAATTATTATCTAACATAGAAAATCCATTACTATTAGTAGAAACGATCCAGGTTCGCAGTGCGTCATTTTCTTCTAATTCTTCAATTGAATGAATTTGTCGATCATAATACTTGATTGTAAATTCTGCATTTTCCAAAGATGCAGATCCTTGTGGCATTGCTTCTGTAGTCTCTAAGTCTATTTTTCCAAGCCACATAGCTATTGGATCATTTTGCCAGTAATTAAGAATTTTATTTTCTTCCTTTGTATACCAAGTGTTGTCTTTGCCCGCTTCTATTGTTACTGGATAATAATTCTTATCATTAGCATCATTTGGGTTTTGACCACTTCCTTCTTTCGCCATTCCTGTTGGAAATATTGTCTCTCTAAGATAATACGATCCTTCTTCAAGATCGTTTATTTTATTAGATAGTCCATCAGTGCCAATTGTCAAAGTTGCTATTTCTTGATTATCAGAAACTCTAAATAAAGTGAATACAGAATCCGATACTTGACCATAACAATTATTGTTTTTTATTTGATCTTCATTCACAATCTTTTTCCCAATTTGTAATGTGCCTGTCGGTGTATAATAATGGCCAATCATAGATTGTGTTGGTGAATTTTCATTGAATACAAAGGCTTTAAATCCAGCTGGTGGATTAGGAAAAACATCTGGGTAATCAGTAAGATAACCTATCTGATACTTTAAGGCTTCAATAAGTTCTGCTGATAAACCTGCAAAAGCATTCCCATTAGGATTATATATATAAGATAATTCCACATGCGTCATCGCTGCCTCTGCTTCAATTTCACCATTTCCTACGTATCCCACAGCATTTACATAATGATCATACCCTGGACCACCATATAAATAATAAGTGGCTTTAGCTAAAAGTGAGCTATTATCTAGATAACGATCCACATTGTAAGAACCCTCACTTGGTGTATAAACTGCCGGTTCTAAGCAATAAGCCGCTCTACCTTCTGCTGTAAACCAGTTTGTAAACCAAGAACCATAATAGTATTCTCCACCTACCGTTAAATTAACCGTTCCATCTAATAATCCTCGTGCCATTTTAAAAGGAGTGAGTAATTCTCCTCCCAATTCATTTGTACTAAAAATGCTTTCTTCTTTTTCGGGATTATTCTCTGCCAACTCCTCCATTAGTTGTAATTTCCAATTTGCTGTATTAATTGACTCTTCTAATACTTGAGGTTCTGATTCTTCTCCCCCTTCCTCTACCTCATTAAATATTTCCTCTACTTCTAATGTTTCTTCTACTAAATTTAACTCTTGTTCAGTTTTTACGTTATCTTCAATATCTTCTGCTTCTAAATTCGTTATAGGGATTAATGTAAATAGTACCGCTAAGACGCACATTAATGCCACTACTTTTTTAAATTTTATAGCCTTTCTCATGATAATCTCCTCTCTTTAGTCCCCTACTTCTAAGTTTCTTAACTTTGTTACCCGCCTCTCCATTTCTTCATAAGTCCTCCTTTTAAAATAAAAAAAGAACTATTCCTTAGGAATAATTCTCTTTCTCATTTCTATAAAATTTTTCATTCTACTTCCAATATCCCGCACTTACTAATACTTGCTCATCCCAAGCCTCTTTTACTAAGACTTGTTTGGATTCAATCTGGGCTGGATGATTAATTATCTCAAAATAAGGCTTAGTACTATATCCATGACACCCACTCTCTCTTCCTGACTCTTGTGAATGGTTTCCCCATTCTAAAGTGCTATTGAAAATATTCCCACAATAACAATGAACTAAAGTTCCTTTATTTACATTTTCAATCCAAGCTTCTTTTACCACATAAGTCTCAGTTTTATATTCTGCTGGATGATTGACTGTTTTGTAGACTGGTTCCACCCATACTTTTTCCACTTCCATAGGTTTATTCACAGTATTTTCTTTATTGCTGGAAGTATTTGTTTGTGACCCACTATTAGCACTATTAGAGTTTTGTGGTGTTTCTGAAGTGTCTTTACCATTTTCTCTATTCTTTTCTTTTGCTAATTTTTCTTCTACGTTATTATTTATCTCTTTTTCAGTTATCACTTCACTATTAGCTGTTTCTTTTACTGTTTCAATCTTTTTTATTTCTTCTTTTTCTATTACTTCATCACTCTTCTTTGTTTCAGTTCTTTTATCCTCTGGTATGCTTATTTTTTGAATACTAACATCTTGTCTATTTAGCACTTCTTCTTTTGTGCTTGCTATTACATTTTCCGCCCTAAATAGTACTATACTGTATACACTTATGGCCATAATCGCTACTAGTAAAACCAGGGTATTTACTATTTTTCTTTTGTGTCTTCTCCAGACTTCTTTTAATCCTGCCTTCATGTTCTTACCTCCTGTTTGTAACACTAATCCTAACTGCTTTGTTTCGATCAGAAGTTCTCGCACTGTGCAAAATCACCCCTCAAGTAGGGTTCTATAAAATTATCCTAACATACACATATTTAATTGAACAAGAAAATATTTTATAAATTATGATTTTAAAGAAATCGATTTTTTCACCTTGGGGTTGTTCAAGATTACTGTAACGAGACCGATAAACTCGCACCGCTTCGACTGTCGGTACAGATTTCTACAGTTTTCAAGGTACTGATTTTTACTGGAATTTTGTGTAGATAACCATTTATTCATAGCAAAAAGAAGTCTGCTATTTTTAAATGCACACAGGTTTTGAATTTTAAATTAGTAATAAATAAATTGGTAATTTCCCCGAAGCGGGAAACAGATATAACAAAGAATCAATTAAAGAATTGATATATTTAGTAGACTATCATAGATATTTATTTTTTGCAACACGAAATGCAACACGCCATAAAAAAAACGCCGTATACACGACGTTCTTAGTACAGGGGATGAGAGAATCGAACTCCCGCCAAAGGTTTTGGAGACCCCTATCATACCACTTGACCAATCCCCTATGATAGATATGTGTTCTTAAGACACTAGATATTTATATCATATAACCAGGTCTTATGTCAAGGAATATTCACGAATTCTTTGACTTTTATATAAAATAAAGCTCTTGCCCTAAATAAATTTCTTTACTAGGACAAGAGAAAAAAATCATTACTTTTGTTTTTCATCTTCTTTAACTAAAATAGAGGTACAACAAGGACATCTCTTTGCTTGAATTGGAATTTCTTCAAAACAATATTCACAAATCTTTGTGGTCTTTTCTTCTACCTCTTCTGGCTTTCTTCTAAAGGAATTAATCACCTTTATAAAGATAAAGATAATAAGTGCCATTAATAAAAAGTTAACTACAGCTGATAAAAAGTTACCATACTTAATTTGTGCACTACCAATTTTTACTGATAAGTCTTCTAAAGCACTCTTTCCGGTAAACATTTGAATCACTGGCATAAAAATATCTTCTACTAAAGAACTTACAATTACTTGAAAAGCGCCACCGATAATAACACCAACGGCCATATCGATTACATTTCCTCTCATAATAAATTCTTTAAACTCACTAATAAAACCTTTACTTTTCTCCATCTTTTCTCCCTTCTTCTATTATGGTTGCTGTTATTTTTGCACAAATAGGAATTATTAAAATACATCCAATTGCACTCATCACTATGGTCGTAAAATTTAATAAAAATGCTTTTGAATTTAAAATCTTAACCATCGAATAATTATACTTAATTAAATACAAAAACATAATCAATGCTTCTCCGCAATACGCAAAGAACAAGGTATTTAAAGTAGTACTTAAAATATCTGCGCCAATAGAAAGTCCTGACTTATATAACTCTGCCTTTTTTAAATCAGGGTGGTTGACATGAACCTCATAAACTCCTGAAGATACGGCCATTGCAGTATCCATTATAGCACCAATAAAGCATATAATTACAACGGTTAATAATATAAGCTCCATATTGATGTGGATATTGAATGAATAATATAGTGATAATTCACTTTGTTCTTCCATTTCACTTAAACCATATAAATCCATCCTTGTTAAAAAGATTACCATAAAAAGTAATAACAAAAGTGAAACACTAACAACCGAAATAAATGCTGCTTTTGTCTTTTCATTATTCTGATTTTGATAAAACAAAGTGATAGAACTAATAATTAAGCAAGCAATTAAAGTAATTAGAATCGGATTAATGCCTAAAGCCATTAAATAAATGGAGAACAAAAAGGTTAATATATTTCCCACGAGGGTAACAAGTGAAATAACTCCTCGATCTCCTCCCACCAAAAGGAGTAATAAAACAAAGATAACTAACAAAATTAGAATCATCTTTTCCTCCTTCCTATTACTTTAAGAAGAAGGATAGAGACACCAATGCTAATGGGAATGGATAAAATAATTCCTATTCCGCCTATTAGAAATCTACTAATTTCAAATGGAATCTGTAACCGAATAATACTAAGCAATCTAATTTCATTTTTCATTTTTATAAGGGTTAACGGGATAATACCGCAAACATAGGTAAATAACAATACATTGGTCATAGTACCCATAATGTCATGCCCTACTTCTTTACCCGATAAGAACAGCTTTTTCACTGATATATTGGAATTCTTGGTAATAAGCTCATTCATAACAGCGGCAATAGAAATAGAAACATCCATAATTGCTCCAAGTCCAGCTATAGCCACACTTGCTAAAAATAAAAGTTCATAATCTAAATCTCCGGTTAAATAATCAAGAGTGGAATAATCAATATCTCCGCCAAATTTTCTCGCTATTAAAAAAATAAAAACGGTAACTGCTGCCGAAATAAAAGTAGATAAGACTGCTGCTAATGAATGAAGATGAAAACCATTCGCTATAAAAAGCGTTACTAAGGTAAAAACTACCATTAAAATACAGGTAATCTCCATAGCCCACTGAGAGTCGCTAAATAAAGGTAAACACAAAACAAAAATAAGGGTATTGATAAACAAAGAAATAAGTGACAATACGCCTCTTTTCTTGCCAATCATTAAAAGAAGATAAATCAAAATCAAAACTAATCCCAGCCCATAATAGTCTCTTCTTAGTGATACTACTTTAACTTGCTTAAGTCCTTGATCTTTTGCTATATTTAAAAAGACTTGGTCGCCTTTTTTATAACGGATACTGTTCACTCTTGAATAAGAATACGAATTGTTAAGTGTTATGGTTTTATTTTTATAGGATCCATTTTTAATCTTAATCTTTAATTTTTGCTCATATTTTGCTTCTGCATTGAGATCATTTTTATCGTACTTTGCTTCATTTCCTTTTTTTGTTGTAACTTTACTAATTTTACCAACTGGACTTTTGTAAAACGTAGTTGTATTTGCAAAAACAAGAAAAATAATACCAAATAGAATGCCTAGATAGAGGCCTTTTTTCTTCTTTATCATATCATGTTCTTTCTTTAAAACCTGTAAGACCACCTAGTTAAAAGGTGGCTTACAAGGCTTAATGCTATTTTAACTGCCAGATATCTCTATTATACTCTTCAATCGTTCGATCTGCAGAAAAATATCCCGCTTTAGCAATATTTTTCACTACCATCTGCATCCATTTTTTCTTATCTTCATAAGTTTTATAGATGCGTTCTTTGGCCGCTATATAGTCCTTTAAATCTAAGAGAGTCATAAACCAGTCTTTCTTAATTAATTCTGCATGAAGTCTTAATAACATCTCTGGATCACCAATTTTAAGCATTTGCGGAGAAATAATAAAGTTAATCCATGTTCTAATATCCTCATCTTCAATATAATAATCAACTGCTTTATATCCACTAGTTTCGTATAATTTGATAACTTCTGGACTTTTTGCACCAAAGATAAAAATATTATCCTCGCCAACTAACTCTTTAATCTCTACGTTTGCGCCATCTTCTGTTCCTAAAGTAATAGCTCCGTTTAACATAAACTTCATGTTACCCGTTCCACTGGCTTCTTTAGATGCAAGTGAAATTTGTTCGGAAATATCACAAGCTGGTATAAGTTTCTCTGCTAAAGTCACATTATAGTTTTCCACCATTACTAGGCGTAAATAAGGACTTACTTCTGGATCATTATTGATAATCTCGCTTAAACACAATAACAAGTGAATAATATCTTTAGCTATAATATAGGCTGGTGCAGCTTTTGCCCCAAAGATTAGTGTAATCGGTGTGGTGGGCTTGTTACCACTTTTGATATCCAAATATTTGTAAATGGCAAAGAGTGCATTCATTTGCTGTCTCTTATATTCGTGGAGTCTTTTTATTTGTATATCAAAGATGGCATTTTCATCAATCTCTATATTTTGTGTTGCCTTTAAATAATTTTTTAATTTTTCTTTGTTTTCTTTTTTAATATCACCTAGAGTATCTAAGAAATCTTGATCTTCGCTAAAGTTTAAAAGAGTTTCTAATTTAAGGGCATCCTCTTTCCATTCGTCTCCAATTTTTTCCGTTATAAAATCGCTAAGTCTTCTGTTACAATGCATTAGCCAACGTCTAAAAGTGATACCATTTGTTTTATTATTAAACTTTTCTGGATAAATATCATAAAACATTTTAAGCTCTGTATCTTTTAATATTTCGGTATGAAGAGCTGCAACCCCATTTGTACTGTGACTATAATGTATGTCCATCCAAGCCATGTGTACTCGTTTCTCATCATCAATAATGGCATATTTTTTACCATATTTATCTACCACGCGTTGATCTAATTCTTTAATAATTGGCAAAAGAATTGGTACTGTTTCCTCTAAATAACTAATGGGCCATTTTTCTAGAGCTTCTGCTAAGATAGTGTGATTGGTATAGGCACAAGTCTTTGTTACAATCGCAATTGCCTGATCCATTTCAATGCCTTTTGTATTTAAAAGGCGAATTAGTTCAGGAATTACCATCGATGGATGAGTATCATTAATTTGAATCGCAACATGATCAGCCATATTTTTAAGGTCAATTTTCTTTTCTTCCAACTCTTTTAAAATGAGTTGTGCACCACAACTTACCATAAAGTATTGTTGATAAATACGTAATAATTCACCAGCTTTATCGCTATCATCTGGATAAAGAAAGAGAGTCAAATTTCTTTTGATATCAGATTTATCAAAATGAATCCCTTCTTTGATAATGCCTTCGCTAACCGTATCAACATCAAATAAATGTAAAGTATTCGTCCCATTATGATAACCCGTTACAGCAATGTCATAGAGGGTAGACGTTAAACTAAAGTCTTTATAATTAACTTCAAATTGAACTCCTTCTTTTTTCGTTAACCAAGAAGGAACTTCAATCCAAGGATTAGGTTCTTCTGTTTGTTTTTCATCTTTAAAGACCTGTTTAAATAAGCCACAATGATAATTAAGGCCAATTCCATCACCTGGCAGCCCAAGAGTGGCGATTGAATCGAGAAAGCAGGCGGCAAGTCTACCAAGACCACCATTTCCTAATGAAGGTTCTGGCTCTATCTCTTCAATGTCTGTTAGGTTTTTGCCTTGCTCTAAAAGCACTGCTGCTACTTCATCATATAATCCAAGATTAATTAAATTATTTGATAACAATTTACCAATTAAAAACTCTGCTGAAAAATAATATAACTTTTTATCTCCAACAATAGCGCCTCTTTCTTTTTCCAATTCTTTGGTCATCAACATCAGTGCTTCAAATACCTCTCTATTTGATGCCTCTTTTATTGATTTATTTAATTGATTTTCCAATAATGCTTTTATGTTAATATCACTCATTCATGTCTCCTTTTTAATTACTCATTGATTGCTCTTGTTGATTCTCTAACCAAAAGCTCTCCATCATAAACTTTACCAGGTACGCTTTTTTTGGTCTTAATCATTTCAATTAGCGCATTAATTGAAGCTTTTCCTATTTCTCTTACTGGTTGTTTTATGGTAGTAATTGAAGGCTCATAATAATAAGTATCAATAAGGCCATCAAACCCAGCAACAGAATAATCATCGGGAATTTTCTTTCCTCTTCTAAAAATAGCTTTACATGCCCCAATCACTTGCATATCTGATATACAATAGACTGCTGTAAAATCTGCTTTTCGCTCAAACAATCTTTTCATTGCACTATATCCATTTTCCATACTATAGGTAGGAATCGTCGTTTCCATATAACTAATTAAACCTTCATCCACCTCAATGTTATTATCTTCTAGTGCTTTCTTATAACCTTGAAGTCGTAAGGCTCCAATACTACAGTCATCTTTTGTAGCTGCTAAAATGGCAATCTTCTTATGTCCCAGTTTACATAGATAATCCGTCACTTTATAACTCTCATGATAATCGTCTATAGCAAAATAAGAATACACACAATCTTCTAAAGATTCCCTTGCTGCTATGGTACATAATACAAATGGAATATGGATTTGTTTCAATCTTGTTTTATTTTTTTCATAAAAACCACCAAGGAAGATAATGCCGCGCAGTCGTTTTTCTTTAATTAACTGAAGTGCAATTACTGCCTCATCTTCATAATCCTCAACGTGCTGTAAAAAGAAAGTATACTTCGTCGTATTAATTTCTTTTTCAATTTCATGAATAATGCTATCAAAGAGATGGTTAATATGGCCTTTTACTAGAATCGCAATGGTTTTAGATTCGATTCTTTTTAAGTTTCTGGCACTGTTATTGGGAACATAGTTCATCTCTTTAATGGTATTCATAATCTCTGCTTTGGTTTTGGGATTAATATCAGGGTGGTTATTTATTGCTCTTGATACAGTACTAACAGCCACTCCGCATTTTTTTGCAATATCTTTAATCGTGGGTTCCATTTGTTTCTCCTATTACTCTATGCTTCTTCCATATAAAGCAGTCATTTTATTAATCTGTTTTGCTAGTCGTTTATTAAATTCTTTTTTCTTTAGACGCCACTTCCAGTTTTCACCTAATGTGGAAGGGGTATTAATTCTTGCCTCACCGCCAAGTGCTAAATAATCTTGGACGGGAATCACACAAAGATTGGCTACGCTAGCCATCGCCAGTCTAATAAAAGCGAAGGACTTTTCACTACCGGAAAGTCTTTTATGCCCGAGGTAAGATAATGCATATTTTTTATCTCTTCGATTAACCGTTTCAAACCAAGACCTAGTCGTGTCGTTATCATGGGTTCCCGTATAAACCACACAATTTCTTGGATAAGTATGAGGTAAGTAATCACTTTCCTCACGAGAATCAAAGGCAAACTGAAGAATTTTCATACCAGGAAAACCAGTTTCTTTTAATAAGGTTCTAACACTTTCAGTTAAATACCCCAAGTCTTCAGCTATAATGTCCATTAGCTCTAGCTCTTTTTTAAGCGCATTAAAAAAATCGATACCAGGTCCTTTTACCCATTTTCCGTTTTCGGCGGTCTCTTCAGCAATTCCCACTTGGTAAAAGGAATCAAAACCTCTGAAATGATCAATACGTAGTGTATCATATAATTTTCTTTGATGGGAAATTCTCTTTCTCCACCAATCATAATTTGTCTCTTTTAATTGCTCCCAATTATAAAGTGGATTTCCCCAAAGTTGTCCTGTTTTGGAAAAACCATCGGGCGGAACTCCCGCTTGAGCTGTGGGCTTTTTTCTTTCATCAAATAGAAAGATTTCCGTATTTGCCCAGGTATCGGCTGAATCCATGGCTACATAGATAGGAATGTCGCCAATAATTTTTATACCTGCTTGATTAATATAAGTCTTTAATTCTTTCCACTGCGTATAAAATAGGAATTGTACATACTCATAGAATCTTATTTCATCTTGCAAATCATTTTCGTAGCGAAGAAGGGCTTCCGGTTTACGAAGCCTAATATCTTCTGGCCATTGCAGCCAGCTTTTGCCACTAAAACTATTTTTAATAGCGGTATATA
>DXHJ01000003.1 GCA_019113475.1 Candidatus Dorea intestinavium
AGGCTCTATACTAAATGTTGGGGTGGATGATTTCAAAGTCAGAAATCATCTACTCTGGCATTTTTTATTTCAATAAAAAATGCACTTATACTAAAGAACTGCTAAAATGTAGTTGACTAGACCAACAAGAAAGGAGTTCATGTATAAGTGCATTCTAATTCTATCAGTAAATTACTAAATTTAACAGAGGTTATTGTAAAAAAAGTAGAACATAAAAATTCTGTTGTTGATATTTCCATTGAAACAAAACCTTCTAGTCAAACTTGCCCTGCTTGTGGGCAACAAACTAGTAAGATCCATGATTATAGGACACAGAAAGTAAAACACACTTCTATTGGCCATAAGTCTATTGTCCTTACTCTACGCAAGCGTAGGTATTCCTGCTCTTGTGGAAAACGGTTCTATGAGCATTATTATTTTTTGTCTCGCTATATGAGATGTACTAAAGATTTGATGAAACATATTTGTCATGAATTAAGAAAGCAGGTATCCTTTGCTTCGGTCGCTAAAGACGCTGTTGTTTCTACTAAAACAGCTATCCGATACTTTGATTACATCAGTTATCCAAAACCTTCAAAACTTCCTGAAGTTCTCTGCATTGATGAGTTCCGGGGTAATGCAGGCTCTGAAAAATTTCAATGTATCTTAGTAGATGGAAAGAAAAACAAGATTCTTGATATTTTACCGGATCGAAAATGGGATCATCTTATAAAATATTTCGCCACCTTTACAAGAAAAGAACGTAGCCGTGTTCGCTTTTTTGTATCCGATATGTGGAGACCTTATAGAGACCTTGCGAAGCGTTACTTTCCTAATGCTGAAATTATAACAGATAAATATCACTTCATAAGACAGGTCACCTGGGCTATAGAAAGTGTCCGCAAGGAACTGCAAAAGACAATGCCTGCTGACCTTAGAAAGTATTACAAACATAGCCGTTCTCTTATTTTAAAACGCGAGTCCAAAGTTAAAGAAGAAAAACGCCCAGAATTAGAGTTAATGCTAACTTATAATGATCAACTTCGTCATGCTCATTGGCTAAAAGAACGTTTTTTAGATGTATGTGAGCAGCCGAAGTATTCCATACAAAGAAAAGATTTTTGGGATTGGATTAAGTTTGCTGAAAAGTCAGGTATTCCTAAATTTGAGAAATGTGCCGAAACTTTTAGAAATTGGAAAATAGAAATATTAAATGCTTTAAAATATGGGTATACAAATGGTTCTACCGAAGGTTTTAATAATAAAATCAAAGTTTTAAAACGAATATCTTATGGTGTTCAAGACTTTGAACGCTTTAGAAATCGTATTCTTCATTGTAATTAGTTCAAAACATAGGCAACTGCAGTAGCAGTTTTTTTAGTATGCATAAAAATCAGATATTTTCTTTGAAACATTAAAAATAGCTCTAAGCCAATGTCAGAGCGGGATGCATCCGCATCCTACCCCAACATTTGACAAAGAGCCGCAAAAAAGAGATGCCATTATCGGCATCTCTTTTTTGCGTTATAATTAATCAACGCTTATAACTTCTTTTTTGTTATAAGAACCACATGCCTTGCATACTCTGTGAGGCATCATAAGTTCTCCACATTTGCTACATTTAACAAGAGTTGGAGCACTCATTTTCCAGTTAGCTCTTCTTTTATCTCTTCTAGCTTTAGAAGATTTATTCTTAGGACAAATAGACATAGGTTACACCTCCTTAAAATTCTTAAATATGTCACGGATAGCTGCCATCCTTGGGTCAAGACTAGTATCTTCGCAATTGCAGTTTCCAGTGTTTAGATTCTGGCCACATACATTACAAATTCCTTTACAGTCATCCTGACAAAGAATTTTGGCTGGCCAACCCATTAATAATTCATCATAGATTAGTTTATCAACATCTAAGCTATAACCTTTTTCCCGAACAATCTCAGGGGCATTTGCTTCTAATTCATCATCAATTGCGATCTCTTTGTCTACGTCAATAGTAAAAGGTAGTTCTGCTGGTTCAAGACATCTATTACAAGCGCCTTCAAGCAATAGCTTACCCGTTAAAACGATTCGTATTTTCTTTCCTTCTTTGTATTCAACCAAGAGGTCAAAAGGTTCCTTTTTTAAAACTGGAAATTTACCAAAGGAAGTATCAAAACTATCGAAATCCAATGTGACTTTTTCATCTATGCTTTTGTGTTGTTCTAATAGAACTTTTTCCAGGTTTATCAACATGATAACACAACTCCTGTTCACACCTAAACTATTATATTAGGATATACCTCATTTGTCAACAAATTATCGGATAAAATTATAGTAATTCCATTGTTTCTCTTGCAATTGCAAGTTCTTCATTTGTTGGAATAACAAAAGCTTTAACTTTTGAATCTGGAGTTGAAATTTCTTTTTCTTCTCCTCTTACCTTGTTAGCTTCTTCATCTAAGGTGATTCCTAAGTATCCTAAATAGTCTACAACTAATTTACGAACATAAGCATCATTTTCACCGATTCCTGCTGTAAAGGCAATTACATCAACACCGTTCATAGCAGCGGCATAAGAACCCACATATTTTGCAACTTTATAAGCAAATACATCAAGTGCTACCTTAGCTTTGTGATTTCCGGCTTCCATAGCATCTCCTAAATCTCTAAAGTCACTAGATAATTCAGAAAGACCTGCTACACCTGATTCTTTATTTAACATATTCATAAGAGCTGGGATATCCATACCTTCTTTTTTGTATAAGAATTCAAGGATTGCGGGATCAATATCGCCAGAACGAGTTCCCATTACAAGTCCTTCTAATGGAGTAAAGCCCATAGAAGTATCTACTGATTCACCATTCTTAACTGCACAAATACTAGAGCCGTTACCAAGATGGCAAACAATAGTTTTAAGTGAATCTAATGGTTTCCCTACGATTTCAGCTGCTCTTTTTGAGACAAAGCTATGGCTTGTTCCGTGGAAGCCATAACGTCTAATTTTATATTCATCATAATATTTATGAGGAAGTCCATACATATAAGCTTTTTCTGGCATAGTTTGGTGGAAAGCTGTATCAAATACGCCAACCATTGGTACTCCTGGCATTGCTTCCATACAAGCTCTTACACCGATTAAATTTGCTGGGTTATGAAGAGGCGCAAGATCATTACATTCTTCCACTGCCTTAATAACTTCATCTGTTAAAACAACAGAATGCGCAAATTTTTCACCACCATGAACAAGACGATGACCGATTGCATTAATCTCATCTAAGCTTTTTAATACTCCGGTTTTTTCATTCATTAAAGCTTCTAGCACGTACTTAATTGCTTCAGTATGAGTAGGCATAGCTTTCTCAAACTTTTCTTTTTCTCCGCCCTCTTTTTTATAAGTAAGGCTGCCATCAATTCCGATTCTTTCGCAAAGTCCTTTTGCCATCACTTCTTCAGTTTTTCCGTTGATTAACTGAAATTTAAGTGATGAACTACCACAATTAATTACTAATACATTCATCTTTTTTTCTCCCTTTTCCTTTCAAATTTATGCCATACATTGTACTGCTGTGATTGCAACAACACCTTCGATGTCTTTTGCTGAACAGCCTCTAGATAAGTCATTGACTGGCGCTGCAATTCCTTGAGTTACAGGACCATAAGCCTCTGCTTTAGCTAGTCTTTGTACAAGTTTATAGCCAATATTTCCAGCATCTAAGTCGGGGAATACTAAGACGTTTGCTTTACCAGCAACTGGAGAACCTGGAGCTTTTTGAGCGCCTACTTCTGGAACAATTGCTGCATCTAATTGATACTCACCATCAATTAATAATCCTTCTGGTGCGTTTTCTTTTGCAATTCTTGTAGCTTCTACTACTTTGTCTACATCAGCGTGCTTAGCACTTCCTTTTGTAGAGTGTGAAAGCATTGCTACAATTGGTTCTTTTTCTACTAACTGTTTAAATGATTCTGCTGCGGATAAAGCGATGGATGCTAGCTTTTCAGAATCTGGGTTTTGTTCAAGACCACAATCAGAGAAAACGAAAGTTCCATCAGCACCAAGATCACAATCTGGTACTAACATTAAGAAAAATGAAGATACAAGTTTTGTACCTGGTTTTGTCTTTAAAATTTGTAATGCTGGTCTTAGTGTATCAGCTGTAGAGTGACAAGCACCTGATACCATACCATCAGCATCTTTCATTTTAACCATCATTACACCATAGTATAAATAATTAGTTAATAATAATTTCTTTGCTTCTTCAGCGGTCATACCTTTAGCTTTTCTAAGCTCTACAAGTTTCTCGATATAAGCTGCAGTTTTTTCGCTAGTTGCTGGGTCTACAATTGTTGCTCCGCTAACATCGAAGTTCCCTCTGTTTTTTTCCACTTCTTCTTTTGAACCTACTAAAATAATCTTAGCTGTACCTTCTTTTAAAATTGCTTCGGT
>DXHJ01000028.1 GCA_019113475.1 Candidatus Dorea intestinavium
TTTGTTAATAAAACCGACCTGACGGCAAGAAAGGAAGAAGTTCTGCTATCCTTACAAAAAGAATTAGACCCAAACATCGTTAATTTTAATGATGAAGACTCCCTAGATGAGCACCTAGCCATGACAAGTGAGGATTTATTAAATCAATATTTAGAACAAGGCCAACTTTCTTCTTTAGCGATTAAAGAAGCAATTAAAAAGCGTGAACTTTTCCCTTGTTATTTTGGTTCCGCCCTCCATCTAGAAGGTATCACCACTTTATTAAACGGTCTTGATACTTACACAAAAATATCGCCCACGTCAAAGGACTTTGGCGCTTATGTTTATAAGATTTCTCATGATAAAACCGGGCAAAGACTAACCCATGTAAAGATTATCAGTGGCTCTCTAGCCGTAAAATCTTCTTTGACCACTGCCGCTGGCAGTGAAAAAGTCAACGAGATTCGCCTTTATAATGGCAGCAACTATCAAAACGTAACTTCTGCCTCAGCTGGCAGCCTTTGTGTGTTAACTGGCCTAACCAAAGCGGTCTATGGTGATACTTTTGGCAATGCTCCTAAAATTCCTACTCCTTTACTTGCGCCGATTATGACTTATCAAGTTTTGCCAAAGGATGGCACACCCATACCCAAACTTTTTGAGCAATTAAAATATTTCGAAGCTGAGGACCCTGTCTTACATGTACTCTATAAAGAAAAGTTAGCAGAACTACAAATTCAAGTTATGGGGGAAGTAAGGCTAGAAATTTTAAAAGCTAACATGCTTTCTAAGTTTCAAACAGACATTGCATTTTCTACCGGTAGCGTTCTCTATAAAGAAACCATTACCAAAGAGGTGATAGGCTTTGGTCACTTTGAACCTTTAAGACATTTTTCGGAAGTTCATCTTTTATTAGAACCAGGGGTAAGAGGTAGCGGTCTTGTCATTTCTACAAACTTAGCTGAAGAAGAACTTCCTGCTAATTATCAAAACCAAGTGATTAATACTTTAAAATCCCGGGAACTTCCGGGAGTCTTAGTGGGGGCGCCTCTTACGGATTTAAAGATTACCCTAATCGGTGGTATTTCACACTTAAAGCACACCGAAGGAGGGGACTTTCTAGAAGCAACCTTGCGAGCATTGCGACAAGGTCTGATGAAAACCACTTCGATCCTATTAGAACCTTATGTTTCTTTTAGCATTGGTCTTCCTAGCGAAAATTTAGGTCGACTTTTAGCCGATTTAAGCGAATTAGAGGCTAGTTTTACACCGCCTATCATTGCCGGCGATATGGCCCAAGTAACCGGCAGTGCTCCGGCCATAAATTTAGGAAATTACCCCAGCGAACTTGCTAGTTTTACAAAGGGTAATGGCAATACTACTTTAACACCTCTAGATTATCAAAGAGCCCACAATGAGGCCGAAGTTTTAGCTGCATCTTCCTATCGACCTGATGAAGATTTGGACTTTCCTGCTGCTTCCGTTTTTTGTGCCAAAGGAAAATCTTTTACCCTTCCCTGGGACCAAGTAGATGCCCATTTAAAGCAAGTAAAGAGAGAGGCTTCAAGTGATGATTTTTTTACCAGCTCAAAAGAAGCTCCTAATTTAGAAGCCGATTTAAAAGCGATTTTTGAAAGAACTTATGGTAGTTGGGATAGACGCTCTTTACCGCCAGAAAAGAAAATTCATCAACAGCTTAAACCAACAAATAATTCTAAAACCCGACCAAAGAAAAAAATTTCCCAGCCAAAGTATCTTCTAGTTGATGGTTATAATATTGTTTTTGCTTGGCCTTATTTAAAGACCCTAGCTGCTACCAATCTAGATGCTGCTAGAGAAGTTCTAATCGATATTCTAAGTAATTACCAAGGTTTTGTTGATGCCACTTTGATTGTGGTTTTTGATGCTTATAAAATCAAAGATCATCCCGAAGAAATCCTTAAATACAAAGGCCTAAATATTGTCTTTACTAAGGAAGCCGAAACAGCTGATGCTTACATTGAAAAAACGGTGCACGAAATTGGACGCACCCATGATGTAACCATTGCTACGTCTGATCACTTGGAACAAATTATTGCCTATGGTCAAGGCGGGCGCATTCTTTCAGCTAATGATTTGCTTCAAGAAATTTCTAGAGCCAAGGAACAAATGAAAGTACACCTGGAGGAAACAGCGGATAATTCCAAAAGTTATCTACTAGACCATCTAAATGAGGATTTAAAAAATATTTTAGAAAAAATTATAGAACCCAAGTAGTCTCTTTGCTTTTTCATTGCTTTTTTTCGTTTTTCCATGTAAAATCAAATTTATCATAGTGGAGGCGGCTAAAATGAGCAAATTACTAATCGTAGAAGACAACTTAGTAAATCAGAAGATCCTTAAAAAGATGCTTGAAAATGATTATGAGCTTCTCTTTGCCGCTAACGGCAAAGAAGCTCTAACTACCTTAAAGAGTCATTGGCAAAGCCTGGATTTAATTTTATTGGATTTAATTATGCCTGTTATGGACGGTTATACTTTTTTAGATGTTATGAAGTCTTATCCTAATTATTCAACGATTCCTATTATTGTCACTACCGCTAATGATAGCGATAAGGCGGAAGTTAAGGCCTTAGCCGAGGGAGCTACGGATTACATCACAAAGCCTTATCATGTCCAAATCGTTAAACACCGGATTAATAATATTATTAGTTTGCGCCAAACAGCTGCCATGTTTAATCTAATTAAATACGACCAACTTACGGGACTTTTTAGTAAGGAGTTTTTTTATAAGCAAGCAACTGAAAAAATCAATAATAGTCCAAATGAAACCTTTGATATTATCGCTTGCGATATTGAAAATTTCAGTTTTATCAATGACACTTTCGGCTATAATACTGGCAATGAGGTTTTAAAAACCGTTGCTCTAATCCTAAAAAATTCGATTCCTAATAATTATTATATTACAAGATTAAATAACGATATTTTTGCTGCTTTGGTACCACACCAGGAAACTTATCACGCCCTTTATTTTGAAAAAATAACGGATACCATTAACAACGCTTTAGCCAAGGTGGAGCTTATCATCGACTACGGCATCTACCCTATTCTTAATAAATCCACGCCGATCCATACAGCCTGTAACATTGCTCTTGACGTAGTAAAAGCCATAAAAAGCAATTATTTGCTGCATTTTGCTAACTACGATGAGAAACTACAAGAAGAGCAAGAATTTACCCTAAAAATAACGGCTTCCATGGAGAGAGCCTTAAGAGAGAAAGAATTTTTAATTTATCTACAACCAAAATACGATCTGCTTACAAATCACATTATCGGTGCTGAAGCACTGGTACGTTGGAACTCTAAAAGTGAAGGTTTCTTGCCACCAGGAAAGTTTATTCCTTTGTTTGAAAAAAACGGCTTTATCTGTGAACTCGATCAATATATTTGGGAAGAGGCTTGCCGTTTTCTAAAGTATTCTATTGACCAAGGACTTCCGCGAATTCCCATTTCTGTTAATGTGTCTCGCTTAGATATTTTAATCTTGGATGTTCCAAATATTATGACAAACCTCATTAATAAGTACGATTTAGAACCAAGTGATTTACACTTAGAAATCACCGAGTCTGCTTATAATGAATGCCCCGAGCTCATTCTTGCAGCAACCAATCAGTTGCATAAAAAAGGCTTCATTTTAGAACTTGATGACTTTGGAACCGGCTATTCTTCCCTTAATCTTCTTAGTGAAATGGCCCTAGATGTTGTAAAGTTGGATATGCGATTTGCCCGAAATATGACTTCCAATGCCAAGCAAAATATTATTCTCGCCTTTATTCTCGATTTGGCTAATCGGATGGGTTTAACCGTCATTTCAGAAGGGGTAGAAACCAAGGAACAAGCCGAACATTTAAGAAATATGGGATGTGATCAAGCACAAGGATACTTTTTTTCTAAACCTATTTTGCTTAAGGAATACCAGAAACTGCTAACCCAGCAAGGAGGCTATCAATGAAACCATTTACCAAAAAACTAGCAGCTTATGGAGCTGATGTCTCCACTGCTTTAGAACGATTCTTAGATGATGAAGATTTATTAGAAAACTGTTTTATGCTTATGTTAGAAGATGAAAATTTTCTTCTTTTAAAAGAGCAAATCAGAAACGAGGATTATGATGCTGCTTTTAATTCTGCCCATGCCCTAAAAGGAGTTTTAAGTAACCTAGAACTAACCCCCCTTTTAATGGAAGTAAACGTTTTACTAGAAAGCTTAAGGGCAAAAGATTACTCACAAATTAAGGAACAGCAGCAAAAAATTGAAGAAGAATTAGAACGATTAGAAATGTACGATTTAAAATAAGGAAGAGGCCAACTTGAACTGGCCCCTTCCTTATTTTATTAACTTGGATATTTGTTTGAATTTATCTCCCTGAGCCACTCGTAATAGCTCAAAAAGGGCTGCTTCTTTCGTTGTAATAACACTCCCTTCATAGGCCGCTCTTTTAAGGCCTACTTGATGATCACTTTCTTTTCTTGAAGTGGTACAATCACTTACCAGATAAGTTTGATAGCCTATTTCTTGCAAATCTATAATGCTTTGCGCTACACAAATGTGAGTCTCCATGCCAAAAATAAAAAGATTCTTCTTGCCTGATTCATGAAGTGCCTTTTTTATTTCTTCGTCACCATGAATGCTAAAACTCATTTTATCATAAGCTTGGTGTTCTCCTAATGCTGCTTTTATTTCTGGAATTGTATCACCTAAGCCTTTGGGGTATTGTCTCGTAACAAAAATTGGCACCTCTAAAATATTAAGTCCGGTAATAAGCTGAATACTATTTTTAACTACTTCTTCTTTTTGATTCATAACGGGAACCAATCGTTCTTGCATATCAATTAATATAGCTGCGCTGTCTTCTAATAATGCTCTCATTTTGTCTCCTCCTTGTACTATTTTCTCTATCATATACATATTTCCTAAAGAAAGTCAAAAAAAAGAAGTCTTAACGACTTCTCTTTCCCGTATATATAATATACTCCCCACGACATGCCAAGTATGACTACCCCCATTCCTTAAACAGGGTTCCCCTAAGTTATACTTGCGTAAATTTGTTATAATTTACAATATAAGTATATAATGACGCAGTTTATAAATACAGATTGTTTTTGTTTTTTTTTGAGAAATTTATAACGCTCACTGTCTTTTCTTGCAATCTGTAAAATAACCGTTATAATATGTACAAATACATTGAAGAAAGAGGTGCTTTTATGGTTCGATATTTAGATAGTGACAACTTTGGCACGAGTAATCTTGGTTGGCTCTTTAGCCGTTTTCATTTTTCTTTTGCGGGTTATTACAATCCCGAAAACATTCGTTTTGGTGCATTAAGAGTAATGAATGATGATTTAGTTAAACCAGAAACTGGCTTTGATACCCATCCTCATGAGAACATGGAGATTATCTCTTATGTAGTCGACGGACGGCTCACCCATAAGGACAGTATGGGTAATGAACACACACTAGAAAGAGGGCAAGTACAATATATGAGTGCCGGCACTGGCGTTTGGCATAGCGAATATAATAATGACAAAGAAGAGATTCTTCGTTTCTTCCAAGTTTGGATTTTGCCAGATAAAGCTGGTCATAAACCTAATTATGGGGATTATCGTTTTAACTGGGAAGAACGAATAGGTCGTTGGCTTCCTATTGCTTCTGGCGATAACAACAAAGAATTTCCTATTCAAGTCCATCAAGACATTCATTTTTACGCTACCGAAATTAAAGCTGGAGAGTCTCTTGATTTTAAAGTAGGAAAAGATCGTCAGGCTTACCTAGCGATTATTGAGGGAAGTGCTGAAGTAAAAGGCTATACCATGAAAATGCGTGATGCCATGGAAATAACGGAAGAGGATTTTACCCTAAAAGCCCTAAGTGATACTCATGCTGTGGTGATGGAAATGAAAAAAGATGCTACGGGCAATGATTAAAAAGAAAAGGTATTCTGCAAATGGCAGAATACCTTTTTTAATATGCTTTAAAATTAATTCCCGCCCAATCTTTTAAATGTTTTAACATTTTTTCATCGGGTGAAATTTTTAGACAAGCTTTTCCATTTCCTTCCGCATAAACAATACCGTAAATTGGATAACTTTCTTTTGCAGACGTGAAATCTTTTGTTTTATTGTAGCCTCTAATTTCCGCTGAATTAATAGGGGCTATAATCTCTGCTTTCTTTAAGTCTAGGGAAAGCACTTCTTTTCTTTTTGACTTATTAAAAATCATACTAATATCTAATTCTGAGTTTAGCACCATGTATTCATATTCCACTTTCATTCTTGGATAAGAATAAAGAATAAAGACCACAATCGCGGCTACTAAAGTTAACATTAAAAAAGGGATAAACATCATTAAGAAAAGACTAAGAAGGGCCAAGACAATCATGCCGATATTAAGCGCGATTGTTCCCGCTTTTGCTTTTCCTTTTACGATCTGCTCGTAATAAGAATCATTCATTTTTTT
>DXHJ01000029.1 GCA_019113475.1 Candidatus Dorea intestinavium
GTTCTCTTTTGTTGGCAAAAAAATACCAGGGTCGATGGTATTTATTAAAACCATCGGCGCTGGTATAATTAGAGCCGTTTATCATCCCTATTTATTCTTCTTTTGTTTGTCAGTTACATCTTCTT
Source organism: Candidatus Dorea intestinavium (assembly GCA_019113475.1). Classification (GTDB taxonomy): domain Bacteria; phylum Bacillota; class Clostridia; order Lachnospirales; family Lachnospiraceae; genus Aequitasia; species Aequitasia intestinavium. The sequence continues at coordinate 126 of DXHJ01000029.1, forward strand.
TAGGAAGAGAGGTGTAAATATTTTTGACTGTTCGAAGAACATAGTGCGTTCTTGTTTTACGAATACCCGGTTGGTCCTTAATCCATCTATGAATTTCTTCCAAATGATGAGAAGAACGACAAGTGATCTTAAGGATATAGTCAAATTCACCTGTTAAGTAGTAACATGCGATAATGTTGGGGTGAGCAAGGACACTTTCCATAAAAGTCTCTTCGTATTTAGGGTGCTCTAAGCTTGCTTCAATAATAACGGTTACGTCATTTCCGACTTGAGGATCATCAGTTAAAACAGTATAGCCTTTAATAATACCATTTTGCTCCATTTTACGAATACGCTCTATGACTGTAGATACAGTTAAGTGAACCTCTTTGCTGATCTCAGAAGCACGTTCTCTACCGTTGTTCTTTAGAATCTCAAGAATTTGAAAATCAATTTTGTCCATGGTGGCTCCTTTCTATTAGGTACGATAACTTATATTAAACCACAATAATTATTAAAGGTAAACAATTTTTCGCAATAATTTAATGTTTTTTTATAAAAAACTTCTTTTAAAAACCCATTGTAGTTTTTTTGGTTTTATGTTAGATTTGAAATCGAACACGGAAATAATTAAAGGAGAATAAAAATGATGAATTTTACCGAGTTTCTCATGCACATTGCCGAGAAACCTGCGCTTTTGATAACGGTTTTATTAACCCTTGCCGTTATTTTAGTCAATGGTTGGACTGATGCGCCAAATGCCATTGCTACCGCAGTTTCAACGAAGGCAATTGCTCCAAGAAAGGCCATTATTATGGCAGCGATTTTTAACTTTCTTGGTATTGTGGTAATGACCACTATTAATAAGACAGTAGCTGAAACCATTTATAATATGGTGGATTTTGGCGACAAAAGTCATGAAGCCTTGACGGGGCTTTGCGCCGCTATGGTAGCCATAGTGGTATGGGCAGTGGCGGCCTGGGCTTTTGGGATACCGACTAGTGAAAGCCACGCATTAATCGCCGGTCTTACAGGAGCTGCCATTGCTATGCATGGTGGGCTGCAAGGAGTAAACGGTGCAGAATGGATTAAGGTTATTTATGGTCTTGTCCTTTCTACTTTTTTAGGTTTTGTTTTAGGTTATATTATTGTAAAGATTGTGATTGCTATTTTCCGTTCCATCGACCGGCGAAAAACCAAAGGCTTTTTTAAAAACGCGCAAATAGGTGGCGCAGCGATGATGGCTTTTATGCACGGAGCACAAGATGGACAAAAATTTATGGGCGTCTTCTTACTAGGCATGGCTTTAAGTAGCGGCCAAACCTCAGGTTTTGTTTTTGAGATTCCGTTTTGGATGATTTTAATTTGTTCTCTTACGATGGGACTTGGAACTTCCATTGGTGGCTATCGTATTATCAAAGCGGTAGGAATGGATATGGTAAAGCTAGAAACTTATCAAGGCTTTTCCGCTGATCTTGCTGGTGCCCTTTGCCTACTTCTTTCATCCGTTACCGGTATACCAGTTTCGACTACTCATACAAAGACAACAGCAATTATGGGTGTTGGCGCAGCAAAAAGTATTCGCAGCGTAAACTGGGGGGTAGTAAAAGACATGGTTCTTACTTGGGTTTTAACTTTCCCTGGATGTGGTTTAATTGGTTATATTATGGCAAAATTATTCGTAGTTATATTCTAAATAGAAAAGAGGAAACAAAAATGGCAAAAAAGAATGTACCTTATTTTGATGATTTTATTACAATGATGGAAAGCTCTTGTAAGGCAGCAGAATACTTACACACGGCTTTAGTAGAATTTGACCCGAAGACCTTAGATGAGCATTGTGCGATTATGCACCAGATTGAAAATGACGAAGATACCATTAAACATGATATTCTAGAGCGTTTAGTAAAAGAGTTTATTACTCCAATTGACCGCGAAGATATTATTGAGATGGCCAATGAATTAGATGATGTAACAGATTCCATTGAAGATATCTTAATTCATATTCGCATGTATAATATTAAGGAAATTAAAGAAGATGCACTTGCTTATGCAGATATTATTACTCGTTGCTGCAAGAATTTATTAGAAGCAGTAAAAGAATTTCCTAATTATCAAAAATCAAAAACCTTAAAAGATAAAATTATTCAAATTAACACCATTGAAGAAGAAGGCGATCGACTTTATATTAAGGCTGTATCTGATCTTTTTAAACACGAGACAGATCCTGTTGCTATTATTGCTTGGAACAATGTCTTTGATCTTCTTGAAGATTGCTGTGACTCCTGTGAAGGGGTAGCAAATACCATGGAAATGGTTATTATGAAAAATTCATAGACATAGATAGTAATAAGCAGCTAGCGAAAATCGCAAGCTGCCTTTTTTATACCTATTAAAGCATTAAACCCATTACCAGTAAATTATAATATTTACCATCATACAAGGTAGAATTTCGTAGATTTCCTTCTATCTCAAAGCCAAAATCTTGATAAAGCTTGACGGCCTTTTTATTTACCTCTAGGGTATCTAGTTGAATTTTAGTGGTGATGCCGTTTCCTTTGCTCCAGGCAATCAGTCTTTTAATCATTTCCGTGCCAATTCCTTGGCCTTGATATTCTTCTGTTACGACAATACCAAGTTCGCCGACATGTCGACCTTTTACTTTAGCAGTAGAAGAAATGGTGCCAATACAAACGATTTTATCCCCATCCAGGGCTAAGATCATAATGTTATTGGAAGATTCTTTGACACTAGCAATCTCTTCTTTTAGGGCCTTAACACTTAGAGGGTATTCATCTTTCCCAAAGCTTAGATAAAAGGTCTCTCCTCCTACCTGATTATAAAAGTCGACAATTGTTTTAGCGTCGGTTACTTCTGGTTCACGAAATGTAATATTTTTTGTCATGTTAAAGACTCCTTTCATAAGTATGATTAATTTTTAAATACATGATAATGCAAAGAACAATTTGTACCGCAGTAGATATGGGGTTAGCTAAACCAATGTGAAATAAGGTTGCCCCGGGGATACGGCTAATAAGATAGGCAGCAGGTATTCGAATAATAATAGAACCTACTAGACCTTGTAATAAAACAAAAAAGGTTTTGCCAGCACCATTAAAGTAGCCAATATAACAAAAAATAAAAGAAACTAAAAGCGTGTCAATGGCATAAGCTTTTAAGTAGTTATGAGAAGCCCCAATAACGGCGAGATCTTTGGTAAAGACGGCCGATAATAGGTCGCCATAAAAGAAAGCAAAAAAGGCCATAATAGAACCTAAGAAAAGAGAACTAAGAATGCCGTAGCGTAAGGCCCTTTTGGCTCGGTCTACCTGTTTAGCTCCCAGATTTTGCGCGGTAAAAGAAGAAATAGTCTGCATAAAAGCAATGGGAATAAGCATAATAAACATACAGATTTTTTCGGCTACCCCAACCCCGGCAGAAGCAATCATATTAATGGTATTAACAATCATCTGAATAACAACAAAGGAAATACCCAGTAAAAAGTTTTGTAAAGCTAAAGGTGCACCAATTTTAAGTTCACTTATAATGAGCTCTTTATCAATTCTAATATCTTTTCTTTGAAAGGAAAAAGGTAGCTCTTTTCTTTGAATCAGTAAAAGGGATAAAATCACACTAACTCCTTGCGCGCCAACTGTAGCAATTGCCGCACCAGCGGCGCCCATCTTAAAACCGGCAATAAGAATTAAATCACCGACAATGTTGACTACACAGGCAATGGCCACGGTAATAAGGGGCGTTTTCGCATCTCCCATACCTCTAAAAATACTGCCAATCAGGTTGTAAGCAACAATAAAAACCGAGCCAATCCCACAGATTCTAATATAAGCATTGGTTTGTGCATACGCTTCTAGGGGAGCTTTCATTAAGGTAGTAATTGTACTAGCGCCAAAGGTCAAGATAAGGGTCAGGAGAATAGATAAGAGAGCAAAGATAATAATACCGGTGCCTACAGCCTTACCCGCTTCTTCTTTTCTTTTTTGACCAATGTATTGGCCGACTAAAACCGTTACCCCCATGGATAACCCTACAATAAAATTCGTAATAGTTTGTAGGACAATAGCGCCGGTTGCCACTCCGGAAACATCATTGGTGGTAGCAAAACGGCCGATAATTAGCATATCTACACCACCATAAAGGGCTTGTAAGAGCAAAGCAAAAAAGATAGGAAGTGCAAATTTAATCAGGGTGGGAAAAAGCTTTCCTTCGGTTAGAGAAATACTGGAGTTTTTTTGCATAAAATCTTCCTTTCACGAAACTTTCTTTGCGTAACATGGTATAGTATAATTTATTAAGTAAAACATGTAAAGGATGGCACAGAAACGAAATGAAGAAAAACCGTATTATTAGTACTCTCTTATTAGTGGTTTTATTACTAGTAGGATGTGCAAGCCCTAAGTCTCAGGCCCCCACACAAGAAATTAAAGCACAAGCTTTAGCCACGCTTGAATCCTTTAAGATTCCGGCCGATAATGGCGAGCCTTATGTGGCAGTTAATAACAATGTTCCCTATTTTAAAGAAAGCGATTATACCACTACTTCTTATGAGAGCTATAGTGAATTAGATGCTCTTGGTCGGTGTAAGGTGGCCGTAGCGAACATTGGGAAAGATTTAATGCCCACTGAAAAAAGAGGCCCTATAGGTGAAGTAAAACCTAGCGGTTGGCATCTTTATAAATATGATTTTGTTGACGGAAAATATCTTTATAATCGTTGTCATTTAATTGGCTTTCAGTTATCTGGCGAAAATGCGAATGAGAAAAACCTGATTACCGGAACAAGATATCTAAATACGCAAGGAATGCTACCCTTTGAAAATATGGTTGCAGACTATGTAAAAGAAACAAACAATCACGTTCTTTACCGAGTAACACCGATTTTTGAGGGTGATAATTTAGTAGCTAGAGGCGTTTTAATGGAAGGAATGTCTATTGAAGATAAGGGAGAAGGCATTTGCTTTAATGTCTTTGCTTACAATGATCAACCGGGGGTTCAAATTGATTATAAAACAGGCGAATCTAGCCAGGCAGAAGCAGGGTTAGCAAAAGAAGCAGAGAAAACAAATAGTAGCGCAGTAAGTGATTATGTTTTAAATGAGAATACCAAGAAATTTCACAAGCCAACTTGCTATAGTGTTAGCAAAATGAAAGCGGCAAATAGAGTACAGTATCAGGGCAATAGAGAAGACTTAATTAAAAAGGGCTATGAAGCTTGTCAAAGCTGTAATCCGTAATCAATAAAAAGAGGATTGGAAATCAGTTGATTCCCAATCCTCTCTTTTATTTAGAAGTCGTATAAATCAATAAATCTTTGAGCAACGACTGCTACTTCAGCACGTGAGATGTTATCAAGTGGAGCAATAATCTTAGCAGAACCTTGGTTTTTCCCGGTAATAATTTGTTTTCCAACTGCCCAGTTTGTTGGTTGTAGGGCAAAAGAAGAAACCATATTCTTGTCCGAGAAATTATTTAGTGTAATGCTGCCATTGCTGATATCATGTCCGTATTTTTGTGCGTAGCGGTATAAGATAGTTACCATTTGTTCTCTGGTAATATTGTCGGTTGGACCGAAGTTTCCGTTAGCGTAACCAGTCATGATTTTGTTTTGTGAAGCCCAAGCTAGGCCTTTGGTATACCAAGCATTGCTAGAAGTAGCAGCGACGTCCTTAAATTCATTTTTATAAGTAGCATTTAAAGCGTCTTTGCTTACGTTAGGATCAAGAGAAGCAATGCGGTAAAGCAGGGTAACAGCTTCAGCTCTGGTCATATTTTGATAAGGAGCAAAAGTCTTGCCGGAAACAGTTCCGCGCATTAATTTTCTCGCATACATATAGTTGGCATCAGAGTAGAACCAGTCGCTACTATTAACGTCGGAGAAGTTAGGTAGCTTTTCTTTGGAAACAGCGATGTAAAGTTTCTTTTCGGCTAGATTGGTGCTAGTGCCACTATTTACGACAGAGGCAGTAAGTTCTAGGACACCTTCTTTGTTGCCAACACTTAAAATCTTTTTGCTGTTATTTAAAGAACTTGCGGTATCTCTCTTTCTTAGAATCCAACGAATCTCGGCAGGATAATTACTGAGATCTTTGTCACTAATTTTATCACCGTATTGGTCATAAACTGTAACTTTAAGTTTGTTAATATCAATTTGGCTAGAAAGTGTAGCCATACCCGGATTTCCGTCTACTTCAATCCTTGAGATTACGGATTTTTTAGCTACTTTTACAGTAATCTTATTACTGGTTATGGAGCCACTCTTTGCATAAATTGTCGTTTCTTTGTTTTCTTGTTTACCAAGGATGGCATTGTCTTTAATTTCGATAACTTTTGAATTATCAGAGTGCCATGTTACGTTTGTTGGATCAAATTTAGCACCATATTGGTCAGTTCCCGTGACACTAAAGTAGTCGCTAATTTTGGCATTTTCGCCATTTTTAAGAGTTAACTCTTTTTTAGTGGTAGCCTTGATTTTATCAAGAGCTCTTTGTTGTTTGAATTCAACCGGAATTCTCTTTGCTACTTTGCCGCTTTCATCGCAAACAGCTTCGAGGATAACGGTTGCTGTCTCGCCTTTTTTAAGGGTACCGGTAGGAACCGTTAAGGTTTTATTGGTTTGATTAATTGTAGCAGGTTTGCATTCGTTTTGCGTGCAAAATCTCCAAGTGATATCTTCTTTTGCCGGTATAGGATAATCGTCATCATATTGGTTTTTAGCGATTAGTGGTATGGAAGAAAGGTCATAAGCCACGCCTTCTGTTCCGCCAGCTGCACCACCATTGTAATAGAGATTATCTAGGTAGTACTCAGGTGTAATATTTAGCTTAATCTTATTGGAGACAAGATCTACCATTTCGCCTTTTTCATTTTCGGAAGGGTATTTTAAAGTTAGGTAATCTTGGCCTTGAATCTTAGCGGTAATGGTATTGCCAGAAATAGTAGCAAAACCGCCTACATCAAAACTCCATTTATAGAGACCAGTTTCTAAGGCAATCGGTGCACCATATTGATCAAGTGCGGTAATGTTTAAAGTAGATAAGTCAAAGGTGTTATTCTTAGCATTATCAAAGTGAAGGGTTGGAATATTGCCTCCGACAGTGATAGATTTTATATAAGGTTTTTTATTTACAGTTAAAGTAAGTGGATTGGAAGCAATACCATCGCCTTCAAGCCAGATCTTATAAGTGCCAGGTGTTTGGGTGGTTAAGATATTTCCATTAATGGTAACATTTGGACTATCACTCTTCCATTCAGCATTTTGTAGTACCCAAGGATCACCATATTGATCAAAAGCTTCTATGTCTAAAAGACTAAGGTCAACAACGACAGGATCAATGCCATTAGATTGTTGGGTAAGGATTGATGGCTCTGTTTTATCTTCTAGTTTGACGGAACTGATTTGTCTCGCTTCTCTAGCAACTACCGGAATCCAATCTGAGTAGGTTTCACTTGTTCTTGCACGAATATTGAAGGTGTTAGCTTCGGTAAAGGAAATTTCATCGCCATTTATTTGAACTCCTCTATTAGGTAGGAATTCAGCTTCCCAAGTAACAGGTCTGTTAACTTCAAGGCCGTCTTCGCCACGAACTATGGTATCAAATGCATCATTTAGTTTAATAGGTGCATCGCCAACTACGCCATCAAGATCTCCGAGGACTTGAATACTACCATGAAATGGTTTTGCAGAAACATTTAATTCGATAACAGCTCGGTCAACATTTTCATTTTTAAGATAGGTAGCTGTGTCAGGGTTGAGATTAGCAGGGAGCGTTGGATCAGTGGTGTAAGTTTTTTCATCTATTTTATATCTTAGATAAGCGGTTCCTTCTACATCACCTGCTATTAATTTAGTTCTCTTGGTTAAGGCGTTGTATTCAAGGGAAGCGATATTTTCAGCTAGAGGATTGCCGTTTCCATCAATTAATTCCCATTCTCCCTTTCTTTCGTCAAAGCCGTAGTAACTAGTTCCTTTAGAGTTTAGTCCATAGACTGGAATTCCGTTGGTGTAGATATGGTCATCCTGGGTCATGTTCATTTCATAAAAAGCATCTTTTGTAGTAACTTCGTATAATGGTAGAAGAGGAGTAATACCTTCGATTTCGGATCTTATCATATTTGTGACAACAGTAAACTTTCCACCTTGGTAATTCATTGGACGATTGTCTACTAAGGCATTCATGTTGGCATTAGCATATGATTTTATATAACTCCAATTGAGATTATTTTTGTCACTAATAGTAGGATAGTCAAACATAGCACGTTTTTCTAAGTCAGCAACTGCATTACCAGTGAATTTAGTAATTAGACTGGTTTTTCTATCCTTAGTGTGAGGATCTTTCATATAACTTACCATAGTTACATCGTAACTTACAGAAACAGGGCAGGTATATTCTGTTGAAATTTTTTGATCTACATTTGAGTGTTTGATAAGTGCGCTGGTATAGGATGGTAAAGTCACACTAGCAGAAGAGTTATGTTCCATAGTTTTCTCATAGGATTCACCTTTTGACCAGCCTGTTTCAATTGCCTGTGAGGCCGTAACGCCAACTTCAACAGAAGCTTCAAATAAAGAGCCAATACTAAAACCAGCACTAGTGGTAATACTTTGACCAAATTCATATTTTTGACTTCCATTTAGTTCACTAGTTGCGGTTTCTGTGTTAGTGGAAGCTAAAGTTTGGTCAATGGTGGTCTCGAGAGCAGTTTTATTCGACATACCAGTTGTATAGGTTTTATCGTGTCCTGTTGGAGGCTCTATTATTTGTTCTCCAACACTATCTTTCATGTTTTTAGCATCAAGAATAGGTGATATTCGGAAATTATCATAGATGATAGCATAAGTTTTATAATGTCCCATCTTATTGTCATTCCCACTATGTTCTTTAGATTTATAAGCGCCAAATGTTTGATAGAAAACCGTTTGTTCACTATTATCATTTAGATCAGAAATACTATCAACAATATCTTTCATTTCATCTTTTGTGCCATCAGCCTCTCTGTAATGCTTTACAATAGAGTTTTTTATATCTGACTGGGCAGCACTTAATGAATTAGCATTTTTTAGTCCAGAATAACGAATGTTATAGGTATTCCTATTAGAAGTTGACCCATTACTATTTGTGGCTGTTGCCTTAGGAGTTTCAGTAAGACCGTTGCCGGAATGAGTGTATACGCTTTCTTGAAGCTTTCTAAGGACGTAATCTAAATCCCCGTTATCTTTTCCATCATCTGACCGTACACCATGTTTTTCGGCAATAGGAAATGCTATTTGACTCCAATGAGTAATAATATTCTTCTCTGAGTTTTTGACAGTACTTCCTAAAGTAGTTCTTAGAAAATTATCGGGTGATTTTTGGAAGTCTACTTGCGGTATACCTAAATCATAATAGGTATAGTTTTTATCGTTTTCGGTGATGGTAATGGTTGGTGCGAGTGGCTCTGTTGTCTCCCCGTCCGCCTTAGCGGTTAGAGCCGGTGGTAAGCCCAGTGTTTGGACTAACATAGTTAAGGCAAGTACCCGACTTATTAATTTCTTTTTTTTCATAAAGTCCCTCCATCTCTCTTAAAATTTTTGATAATTGGTTACATTTTACTTTATCACAATAAAAATTAATATTAAATAGAAAATAAAGTGAAACAAAAGTTTACACTTTAGGCGTCAATATGTTACACTAAAAAAAACGAAAGAGGTAGTTATGATGACGAAATCAAAAACGAATTTCGCCCACCTATTAAAATGCTTAGGCATTCGTTCCCAAGATTTATGTGATGCAATTGGCGTTCACAAAACCATGGTTAGTCGCTGGTGTAATGGAAAACAAACGATGTTAAGAACCAACCAGTACGTCCAGCATACCTGTGAGTATCTTCTTAATTATGATACTCATTTAAAACAACCAATTCTGCCGGGTCTCTTAAAAGAGTATTATCATCAAGATGATCTTTTAAGTGAGGCTTATTATTCTCTATTTCTTATCTGGCTAGAAAAAGCCGGTACTATTATGTCTACTAGTTTTATAGAAAATCAAAATTTATCTCAACTGGCCCTTACAAAGGGAAATTATCCAAATAGAAGAAAACAAGAAGCACCAATAGATGAAAGTCTTTTTAAATTCTTAAAAACTAGCACACTGTACGGAGTCGCGGGTGTGCAAGATGGGCTGCTTTATTTTGTGGATATGATTAAGTCGCAAGAAACGCCTTGCCATTTTATTTTTGTTTAGAAGGATTGGATATTTTTACAGGGGATAGTAAATTCAATGAACAGCTATTAAAAGATATGACGATAGCTTTTAAGAAGGGGCATACTTTAGATGTAGTACTTGGTACTAATTATGAGGCTAGTGACCTTTCGCTTTGCGCGGGGCCTTGGATGGAAGCTTATTTACAAGGTTATATTAATTTATATTGCTTTGATAATCCTATTAATCCCGGTGAAGTGAAGGCCCTGATGGCAATTAAAAATCTGATGGCCATTAAAGTGACCCTGGAAGAAAAGAAAGTGCAAGAAAAAATTTGTAGTACTTTGTCCTTTGATAACCCTTCTCTAGACGCCATTTGGCAAGAGTGTGAGTCTTTTCGTAACCAAGCAACTCCTAATATTTATGCGAATGTGTTTAAAAAATCTCCTGATTTCATAAAAAAAATTCAGCCACAACCAGATAAGAGACATTTTCAGCTAGCACGTCTGCCTTATTTCTGTGTTGATAGTAAGATTAATCTGCAAAAGGACTTTTCTTTAAATGAAGAGGAGTCTCATCAAGTATATAGGGAATTCCCCCAATTTTTTATAAATCCCAATTTTTATCACGAAAAAACGCCTCTTCATCACATCTTTTGTGAAGATGATATTGAAGAAGCTTTAGTAAAAAAACGACATGTCTGTACACCGCTCACCACTTTTTTAGAACGGCGAGTCTTTATGTACACGCAAGGACTTGTAAATCGCTTAAAAATATTAAGGGATTTACTCTTATGCCATCCTAATTATGAATTGTGTTTTTTATCGAAGGAGTATTTTAAAGAGAACTACATGCAAGTGGTAACATGGGTGGATGCCATGTCTATTTGTTGGCTAGATGGGGAGAAGTCAGCCCTTCATCAAGATATTACTCACGTAAATGGGCTTACGAGATTTTATATGGACATGTGGGATAAAACGCCGGAATCGGTAAAATCACGTTCGGCAGCGCTGAAGAAACTGGATAAATGGCTTAGAATGGCCAAAAGTTTGGGATATTCATAAAAGGCATCTTCAAACCGAACCTTAGATGCCTAGCCATTTGGCAGGTTTTTGCAAGTAGGTAGGTAAAATCATCTGATCGCAAAATGTAGGCTTAACCATAAACAGTAATTAATAACCTAATAAGGAAATAACCAAATAATCCATAACCATAAACAAGGACCAATATCCTCTTAAAAGTTCAACTTGCCGGCACTTTTTATTTAGTGAAATTCAATTTCGAATTCATGGGTTTGATTGTGCTTATCTAGAGCAATTTGTAGTTGCATAATCTCTAAATCAATTTTTTCATAATCTGCTTTTACTTTTTCTAAATCATAATTAATGTATTGATATTCAGGTGCAGCATTACGAGCATAAAAGCCGTCAGTGATTCTTTTTTTAGGTAGTTGTTTGCGCATAAAATCTAAGATTCTTTTACGGTTATTTTTTTGTGCCATTTTTACTAAGACCGTATCAATAGTAAGGTTTTCCCCTTCAATATCAATCACTGAAGTGGTATTTGATAAGTTAATGGCGTGTTTGATGGTGATGATTTTATTGTCAATTTCCGCAATTGTTTGGCTAATAGTTTGGTAATCATATTCAGGCACAACAGGAGTTTCACCAACAGAGACAGTGTAAATGGAAGAGTTTCTTTCTTGCTCTAACCAATATTCTTTTTCTTCTAAAAGCTGCTTAATCATTTTATTTGCATATGCACTTGTTGTTTTCATAAGGACCTCCAAGATGTTTTCAGTTAATAGGTTTGCTTTGTAAAAATAGTATAGCTCCTTGTACTTAAAATGTCATTGAACCAGTGGTTTAATCGTAAAAAAAGGCATAAAGAAAGAGAACACATGGTGTTCTCTTCAACTATAAGCTCGAGTGGGCTTACTCTATATAATCTTGCTAAAGCAATTAAGTTATCCGCTTGGGGATAGCATTTTCCCGCTTCCCATTTGTAGATGGATTGAACGGATTCAAAACCCATATAATCCATAACTTCTTTTGCAGTGATGTGTTTGGAAACTCTAATTTGGCGCATTCTTTGGCCGCTGGCAATGAGATCAAACTGTGGTCTTTTCATAAGTAATACCTCCTGCATTTGTTTTTAGGACAGTATATAAATCTAGCACAATTGTCTTTAAAGTTCAAGAGAGAAAAAGCATAAATCCCAAACTTAAGATTTATGCTTTGCCCCTGCCAAGGGTGTTTATTTATCATAGCAGAAAAAGCCTTAAGAATAAAGGGAAAGGTATTCTTTGGGGGAAATTCCATAAATGGATTTAAAGTTGCGATAAAAGGTCGAATAATTAGTAAAGCCACAATAATCCGGAATAACAGAAAGAGACATGCCATCTAGAATTAATTTACTAGAAAGAATGATTCGTTTCTTAATAATGTAGTTATGCACGGTCATTCCGGTTAAATCTTTAAACTTATGCAAAAAGTGAAAACGACTCATATGAACGACTTTTGCTAAAGTATCAATATTTAAATCTTCCGCTAGGTGCGCGTCAATATAATCGGATAAGTCTTGAAGCATATTAGAACCCATCATAGTATCAAGTAAGGTAGGATCTAGTTCATTTTTTAAAAGTAAATTGTTAAGTTCAATAAAGAAAATAGAAAGATAAGAACGCTCTAAAATTTCTTTTTCTGCAGGCGAGTAACTATCGTTGTTATCCAGGTAAAGAAGCTCGTTTAAATTACTTAAAAGACGCTCTCTTTGCATAGCTGGAAAATGCCAAATACAGCCTTCTTTACTAGCAAAGCATTGGTTTAAAAAGGAAGATTCCGGTGCCAAAGATTGTAAAAAGGCATCGGTAATCCAAAGGAGAATGCGAGAAGATTTATGTTCCCCTTTTATATTATTTTGATAATGATGCAATAAGTTTTTGTTAATTAAAACGAGATCCCCTTTCTTAGCTTTATAAGTTTTATTATTAATCAGGATGGAAAAATCCCCTGATAAAATATACATAAGTTCATAGAAATCATGAAAGTGAAGTTTTAAGGCACCACTAGGAGATCCCTTTTTTTCGTAGATTTCGAAATTTTCCCGTAACATAATCTGGCGATTATCTTCGGAAGACATGGTACTTTTTTTCTTGCTAATCATAAGTCCTCCTATTAAATAAATTACTTACTCTACCATATAGCAATATTTGCAATAAAACAAGCATTATATAGAAACAAAGTGCATATTTTGAATGATAGAATAAGATTAAGTTGAAAAAACAGGAGGAAATTAATTATGATAATGTCATTTCGTTGGTATGGTAGCAAACAGGATAAAATTAGCTTAAAGTATATTCGTCAAATTCCCGGTATGAAAGGAGTTATTACCACTCTTTATGATAAGATGCCCGGAGAACTTTGGGAGTACGATGAGATTATGGCGATGAAAAAAGAAGTGGAAGATGCAGGTCTTATTATTTCCGGAATTGAAAGTGTTAACATTCATGACGCCATTAAGATTGGTAGCCCGGACCGGGAAGAATACATTGATAATTACATTAAGACTTTAGAAAACCTTGGTAAAGCCGGTATTCACATGGTTTGTTATAACTTTATGCCCGTGTTTGACTGGACCAGAACCGAGCTTGCTCGTGTCTTACCAGATGGTTCAACGGTTCTTGCTTATACCCAAGAAGCAGTAGATAAGATCAATCCAGAAAATATGTTTGAATCCATTAAAGGGGACATGAATGATACCGTAATGCCAGGCTGGGAACCAGAAAGAATGGCTAAGATTAAAGAACTTTTTGAGATGTATAAAGAGGTAGATAGTGAAAAACTCTTTGAAAACTTAAAGTACTTCCTCGAAAGAATTATGCCGGTTTGTGATGAGTATGACATTAACATGGCAATTCACCCGGATGATCCGGCTTGGAGCGTTTTTGGTTTACCAAGAATCATCATTAATAAAGAAAACATCTTGCGAATGATGAAGATGGTAGATAATGTTCATAATGGTGTAACCTTCTGTACGGGATCTTTTGGTACTAACTTAAAGAATGATATACCAGATATGATTCGTTCTTTAAAGGGTCGGATTCACTTTGCTCATGTGCGTAACTTAAAGTTCCACTCACAAGATAACTTTGAAGAGTCGGCCCACCTTTCTTCAGCAGGGGACTTTGATATGTATGAAATCATGAAAGCCCTCTATGATATCGGTTTTGATGGCCCGATTCGTCCCGACCATGGCCGGATGATCTGGGATGAAGTAGGAATGCCAGGCTATGGACTTTATGACCGTGCACTTGGTGCTTGTTACTTACAAGGACTTTGGGAAGCAATTGATAAGAACGAAAAGAGGAAATAAAGATGAAATTAACAAAAGAAGGTATTAAAGATCAAAAAAGTTATCAAGAAGCAGGAATTACGTTGCCCGCTTATGACGTAGCAGCGCTGGCTAAAAATACCGTAGAGAATCCCCGTTGGATGCACTTTGGTATTGGCAATATTTTCCGTATTTTTATTGGTGGGATTGCCGATAAGTTAATTCATGAAAAAGCAATGGAAAGTGGCATTACCTGTGTGGAAACCTTTGACTTTGACGTAGTCGATAAAATTTATCACCCTTATGATAATCTTGTTTTAGGAGTGACACTAAATAGTGACGGAAGTACGGATAAACGTGTTCTAGGTTCTCTTGGGGAAGCCCTTACTTCTCAGGCTGAAGATTTTATTCGGTTAAAGAAAATCGCCAGAAAAAAAGAATTAGAAATGTTTTCCTTTACCATTACCGAAAAAGGCTATGCACTTAAAAACAGCGACAACCAATATTTCCCTTGGGTACAAGCAGATATTGACAAAGGACCTGAAGCAGCAACCGGTGTGATGGCGGTTATTACAGCGCTTTTATGGGAACGCTTTTTGGCGGGAGAATTGCCAATCGCTGTCGTTTCTATGGATAACTGTTCCCATAACGGAGAAATCTTACAAGGTTCCGTCCTTACCATGGCCAAAGAATGGCAAGAAAAAGGCTTTGTTAGTGCCCAATTTTTAGCTTACTTAAACAACGAAAGTAAAGTAGCTTTTCCTTGGTCTATGATTGATAAAATCACCCCAAGACCAGCAGATTCAGTGGCAAAAGAATTAGAAGAACTAGGGATGGAAGAGATGAATCCTATCATCACTTCTAAGAATACTTACATTGCGCCTTTTGTTAACGCTGAAGGACCACAGTACCTAGTGGTAGAAGATAAGTTCCCCAATGGCCGTCCGGAGTTTGAAAAAGCCGGTGTTTATATGACCGATCGTGATACGGTTAATAAGGTAGAGCGCATGAAAGTAACTACTTGCCTCAACCCTCTTCACACCGCTTTGGCTGTTTATGGTTGCCTCTTAGGCTATGATCTTATTTCTAAAGAAATGAAAGATGAGAACCTAAAAAAGCTAATCCATAAAATCGGACCAGAAGAAGGGATGAAGGTAGTAACTGACCCGGGCATCTTATCACCAAAAGACTTTGTTGATGAAGTAATCAATGTTAGATTCCCCAATCCTTTTATGCCAGATACGCCCCAAAGAATTGCCACCGATACTTCACAAAAAGTAGGCATTCGTTTTGGCGAAACCATTAAGTCTTATGTGGCAGCAGAAGGTAGTGCAAAAAGCCTAGTCGGAATTCCGCTAGCCATTGCAGGTTGGTGTCGTTACCTTTTAGGAGTCGATGATAACTTAGAGAGCTTTGAACGCTCATCCGACCCCTTACTAGAAGAATTAACGAAGATGTTAGCCGGCGTTGAAGCTGGAAAACCAGAAACTTATACAGGCCAGTTAAAACCCATCTTAGCCAATGAAAAGATTTTTGGTAGTGACTTATATAAAGCGGGTCTTGGCGAAAAGATTGAGACCATGTTTGTGGAATTATTAGCGGGAAAAGGCGCTGTGGTAGCGACTTTAGAAAAATACTTATAA
>DXHJ01000004.1 GCA_019113475.1 Candidatus Dorea intestinavium
TACTAGTGCCGGGTAATGGTATTGAATTAAGATACAAGCTATATATTGCAAAATGTTTAGTATTACTAATATCGCCCTAGTTTTCCCGGTAAAGACAACGGCTAATAAAAAAATCACCATTTGGGCAAGAATTAAAATTGTTCCATCATAGCCACCCGTTTGAAAAAATGAAAATGGCACATAGCCAAAGGCTAGTAATAATAAATGAGGTTTTATTAATTTTAGCCTAAGCTGCGGACTAATTAGTAAAAAAACAATATTAATTATATTATAAAGCCACTGCGAAGTGATGCCAAGGATTGCTCTTCCTAGGAGGGCATCTTCGATTGCATTGACGATAGAAATAATAAAGCTCTGGATAAAAAAAATCATGTAAATTCTATATTCAATGGGATAAGTTGATTTAAAATAATTTCGGATTAGGTATTCTTTTATTTTTGTCATCTCATCCCCTTTATTGACCAAATAAAGATGTCCCTATGGTTCCTTTTGGCATCTTTACTTTAAAGTTATCTGCTATGGTTGCACCAATAACAGCAAAGGTTTCTTGATCTTTTATCCTCTTTCCTGTTTTCATTTTAGGCGAATAGGCTAAAAAGGGAACTTTTTCTCTAGTATGATCACTCCCTCTATAAGTAGGATCATTTCCATGATCGGCCGTGATAATAAGCAAATCATCTTCTTTCATTTTATCTAAAAATACTCCTAGCCCTTGATCAAACTTTTCAATTTCTTTGGCATAACCTAGGGGATCTCTTCGATGTCCCCAAAGAGCATCAAAATCGACTAAATTTGTAAAACAAAGACCGGTAAATGCTTCGTCTAGCGTTGCAATGGTTTGTTCCATGCCCTGAACAGAACTTTCGGAGTGAAGGCTTCTTGAAATTCCCTCACCATCAAAAATATCGTGAATTTTACCGATACCAATTACTTCATAACCACCTTCTATTAAGGCATTTAGTACGGTTTTTCTTGGCGGTTTAAGGGCGTAGTCCCGTCGGTTTGCGGTCCTTTTAAATTCACCTTTTTTTCTCCCTAGATAGGGTCTAGCAATAACTCTTCCGACTCTCCATCTTTCTTCTAAAGTAAGTTCTCTAGCGATTTGACAACAGCGATATAAATTTTCTAAGTCAAAAGTCTCTTCTTGACCACAGATTTGTAGGACTGAATCAGCAGAAGTATAGACAATCATCGCGCCCGTCTTTATTTCTTCTTCTCCTAGTTCTTCAATGATTTTCGTACCACTGGCACTTTTATTACCAATAACCTTTTTCCCACAGCGTTTTTCTAATTCGGAAATTAATTCTTTAGGAAAACCGGTTTTGGTAAATGTTTTAAAAGGCGTTAGTGTTTCAATCCCCATCATCTCCCAATGACCGGTCATGGTATCTTTCCCCTTACTTCTTTCATGGAGCGCACCATAAATTCCCTGTGGTGATTCTACAGAAGTCATGTTCTTGACTGGATGTACCTGCAAAAGCCCCAATTTGTTAAGGTTGGGAATTTCTATTTTTCCTACCTTTTCTATAATATGTCCAAAAGTATCAACACCTATATCGCCAAAATCTTTTGCATCTGGCATTGCACCGATTCCTAATGAATCAAGGACAATTAAAAATACTCTTTTGTATTCATTCATCTCTATCACCTTCTTTCTCTATAGTTTACCATAATTGACAAGTAATTTTTTGCTAGAAATAGAAAAATTAAAAGCCCCTTTTTTATTGACTATGATTTTTTTATATGGTATAAATAGGCGAAATATTTTTTTTGATAATAACTACATTAATTTATAAGATGGGAAGATTATATGAACGAAAATCCGAATTTAATTGTTATGCTTACTTTTAATGACTTAACTGTCGAAAATGCTTATGATGTATTTGAAAAGTGCAAAAGTTCAAAAGCTAAATATTGGGGCTTTAAAGAAAAGCCACTACCTACGGAGCAAATGAAAGCGTTATACTCTTATATGAAAGCTTGTGGCAAAACCACGATTCTGGAAGTTGTTGCTTATACGGAAGAAGAGGGACTAAAAGGCGCCCAAACTGCTATAGATTGTGGCTGTGATATTTTAATGGGTACTACTTACTGTGACTCCATTAATGATTTGTGCAAAAAGAATAACTTAAAATACATGCCTTTTGTCGGCGATATAACCGGGCGTCCTTCTATTTTAAGGGGCGACGTTGAAGATATGATTGCTTATGCTAAAGATTGTCTTAAAAAGGGCGTATTTGGCTTTGACCTTTTGGGTTATCGCTATGTTGGTGATCCTTATGAATTAAACAAACGTTTTGTTGAAAGCGTTGATGCTCCTGTTTGTATTGCTGGAAGCATTGACTGTTACAACCGTTTAGATGAAATCAAAACAGCTGCTCCTTGGTCTTTTACCATCGGAAGTGCTTTTTTTGAAAATAAATTTGATGGGGCTTTTGACGAACAAATCGATAAAGTCATCGACTATTTAGCACATTAAGTTAGGAGATTTTATGTTCAAAGACTACTACCCTTACGCACATGTAAAAAGTGTTTTTACCATTGATTACTTAGCACTTTATCGAAAAGGTTATAAAGGACTTATTTTTGACATTGATAATACCCTGGTTCATCATGGTGATGATTCAACGGCTCAAATTGATGCTTTATTTGAACAGTTAAAGGCTATGGGCTTTATTACTTTGCTACTTACCAATAATGAAGAAAAAAGAGTAAAACGTTTTACGAGAAATATCGATACGCTTTATATCTGTGATGCTGATAAGCCTGATACCAAAAATTATTTAAAAGCGCTCAAAATGATGGGGCTTTCTAATAACAACACAGTCTTTATTGGTGATCAACTCTTTACTGATATTCTTGGTGCCAACAAAAGTCATATTCCTAGTATCTTAGTTGATTTTATCCGTATTGATAACTCTAAAATCGGTAAAAAAAGGTACCTAGAAAAAGGAATTCTTTGGTTTTATCAACACAATAAACGCTATTGTAATCGCTTGAAAAATATAGAAAAATAAAGGAAGGACTATTATGTTTTGGAATAAGGATTTACTGTTTTGTGACATACACCCTATATGTTACGCCATCTCAGAACAAAAGGAGATTTGTAAACGTCATCTCAAAAATTTTCGTTCAAAGGAAAAAATAGCAAAAACGCTAGTAGGACAACATTTACCTAATGTGGTTTCTACCCATAGCTCGGGGCTCATAAAGAAAGGACCGGGGATTGATCCTGTTTTGCAGTACAATAAAGCAGAAAATATCGCCATTGCTTGCAAAGAAATGAATGGTCTTATCATTCGACCGGGAGAGGTTTTTTCTTTTTGGCAAACTGTTGGAAAAACCACCAAACGTAAAAACTATAAGGATGGTCGTGTTCTAATCCGCAACAAAGTCCAAGCAAGTATTGGTGGTGGCCTATGTAACCTAGGCAATACCATTCATCGCTTAGTTCTACATAGCCCTTTAGACGTCGTAGAATTTCATAGCCACTCTGATGCTCTAGCACCTGACAATGGCAAACGTATTCCTTTTAGTGCTGGAACTTCCATTAGCTATAACTACATTGACTATAAATTTAAAAATAACACCGATCAAAACGTTCAGCTTCTTCTTTGGTGTGAAAATGAAAGACTTTATGGTGAACTAAGAAGTGAAAAAGAATTTCCTTATACTTTTAAACTTTCCGAAGAGAATCATCATTTTCACCGGGAAGCTAACGGTAAGTATTACCGAGTTTCTAAGATTTTTAAAAACACCATTGATAAATCAACCCAGTCTGTGGTCGAAAAGAAATTAGTCCTTGATAATCACTCCGAAGTTATGTTTGACTATGATCTTATTCCCAAGGATATGATTTCCTAAGAATATCAAAAGAGCCTCTTTACTTAATAGTAGAGAGGCTCTTTTTCTCACAAATTATTCATTTCATGCTATTTATTCTACTGTAACACTTTTGGCAAGATTTCTTGGTTTATCTACGTCCAAACCTTTGGCAACACTTACATAATATCCCATAAGTTGTAAAGGAACAACTGCTAGGCTGGGAGTAAAATGAGCATCGGTCTTAGGAATATAGAAAGAAAAATCTACGGTTTCTTCAATACCATAATTTCCATAGTTTGTCAGTCCCATTAAATAAGCGCCACGACTTTTTACCTCTACCATGTTGCTAAGCATTTTTTCATAGAGTTCCATTTGAGTTAAAATTCCAATTACCAAAGTTCCCTCTTCCACTAAAGAGATCGTTCCATGTTTTAACTCTCCCGCTGCATAAGCCTCACTATGAATATAACTAATCTCTTTCATCTTAAGGCTTCCTTCCAAGCTAATAGCGTAATCAAGGCCACGTCCCAAAAAGAAAATATCTTTGGCATTTGAGCATTTTGCCGCAAACCATTGAATCTTTTCTTTGTCATCCAATAATTCTTGCACTTTATCTGGCAAGGTTAACATTTCACTAATTAGGGACTCATAGGTATCTTCCGTTAATTCTCCTCGTACTTTGGCTAGTTGGATGGCTAAGATATAAGAAGCAATGAGTTGGGTGCTATAAGCTTTGGTCGTTGCTACCGAAATCTCCGGCCCTGCTAGCGTGTAAAATACATGGTCAGCTTCTCTTGCTATGGAGCTTCCTACTACATTTACAATTGCTAGAGTGCTAATTCCTTTTCCCTTTGCTTCTCGAAGAGCGGCTAAACTATCGGCCGTTTCACCTGACTGGCTAACGATAATCACCAAACCCCTTTTATCTAAGAGTGGTTTACGATAACGAAACTCTGATGCTAATTCCACCCGGACAGGAATCCTAGCCAAATCTTCAATTACATACTGTGCTACCACTCCCACATGATAGGCTGAACCACAAGCGACAATATAGACCTGGGAAAGATCTTGCATCTCTTCTTCGCTAATTCCAACAGTAGACAGATCAATTTTACCTTCCTTAATAACAGAATTCATAGTATCAGCAAGCGCTTTTGGCTGTTCATGAATTTCTTTCATCATAAAATGTTCAAAGCCCGTCTTTTCAGCTGCTTCGATATCCCAGTCAATTTTCGTAAGCTCTTTTTCAATTTCATCGCCATCTAAGTTATAAAAAGTAACCTGACCTTTTTGTAGCCTAGCCATTTCCATATTATCAATATAATAAACGTTTCTAGTATATTTCAAGATAGCCGGAACATCGGAAGCCAAATAAGATTCACCATTTTCTACCCCAATAATCATAGGGCTATCCTTTCTTGCCACATATATTTCTTCGGGATAGTCCTTAAACATAATTGCTAAAGCATAAGAGCCACGAATACGGACCATGGAATGATTAATGGCATCAACAGGTGTTCCTTCGTATTTCTTATAGTAATAATCAATTAGCTTAATGGCTACCTCTGTATCCGTTGAAGACTTAAAGGTATAGCCTTTACGAATTAATTTATCTTTTAATTCTTGGTAATTTTCAATAATTCCATTATGTACTCCAACTACATTATAATCATCGGAACAATGGGGGTGAGCATTTTGTTCTGAGGGTTCGCCGTGGGTGGCCCAACGAGTATGGCCAATACCACAGGTGCCTTTAATTGCTCGTCCTTTATCGGTTTTTTCGGCAAGAACCTTTAAACGTCCCTTAGCTTTAACAATAGTAACAGGGTCTTCTCCCTCGCGAACAGCCAAGCCAGCTGAATCATATCCTCGATATTCAAGTTTTGCTAATCCATCTAAGAGAATGGGTGCTGCGTTTTGTTCTCCAGTATATCCTACAATTCCACACATTTATTTCTTTACCTTACCTTTCCTCTAACCTCAAAATTATTTTTAAAATATACATCAATTTTAATTTCTTGTAAAGTAATTTTTTAACATTCTTTCTTGTAATTGCAAGTTTTTTACTTTGCTATTTCATTTTCAGCATATTTCAATTACTTTTTTCTCTTTTTTGTAATTTTTTGCATTTTTCAATGCATATTTTTTCAATAAAAAAAGACAATACTTACTGCATTGTCCTTTAATTTATGACTTAAATTTCTAGAATACAAGGCGCATCTGATACCAATTCACATTTCCATGTGTTGATTCTGATATTCCTTCATTTACAAAACCAAATTTGCTATAGAAAGGTAATAATTGTTCTTTACAAGTTAAAACCACACCGCTCTTGTGGCGATTCTTACAATCGCCAATCAACTCTGCCATTACTTTAGAAGCGTAACCTCTTTTACAGTAAACTGGATCGGTTACAACGGAAAAAATCATCTGCCACTTTCCTACTGGATTATGCTTTTTTGCATCATCATACATATCATCTGTTAGATTTTCTTCGTTTGTGGACATTCCATTAATAAAAGCGAGGATTTTTGCTTCCTCTTCTAGTATCCAAAAGCACTCAGGAAATGCCTCCATACGATTTCTAATACTTTCTTTCGAAGCGCCTTCTGCTTGTGGATAGGATGCTGCTTCAATTCTAGTTAACTGTTCTAAATCCGTTGCTATTGTATGTCTGATAATCATGTTTTACCTCAAAACTTTTGCTTTATTTTGCCTTTGATAATAATGCTACCGTTTCCACATGGCTAGCTCTCGGAAATTGATTGACAGGACACACTTTTTTAAGTTCATAGCCTGCTGCCAAAAATCCTTCTAAGTCTCTAGCAAGGCTCGTTGGCTTACAACTAATATAAACGATATGATCGACTCCAAAGTTAATGATTTTACCAAGAGCCTTGGGATGAATACCATCCCTTGGTGGGTCCAGAACAATAATGTCTGGTTTATCTTCTAACTCATCAATGACCTTTAAAACATCTCCGGCTAAAAATTCGCAGTTTGTAAGCCCATTGAGCTTAGCATTTTCCTTAGCTGCTTCTACTGCTTCTGGAATGATTTCCACGCCTACTACCTTTTTCGCTACCGGAGCTAAAATCTGAGCGATGGTTCCTGTCCCGCTATAGAGATCAAAGATTACTTTATCTTTCGTATTTCCTACATAATCTCTGGCCTTTTCATAAAGAACTTCCGCTCCTTTTGAGTTGGTTTGAAAAAAAGAAAAAGGAGAAATCTTAAAGCGTAAATCTAAAAGTTCTTCATAAAAATAATCTCTACCAAAAAGAGTCTTTGTCCCCTCATCCTTGACCACGTCAGCTAGTGAGTCATTCTTCGTCTGTAAGACACCGACCAAAGTTCCTTTTAGATCTAGGTTTTCGATAATCTTGGCCCACTCTCGTTCTTCTCTATCTTCTTCACTAGTAGTAATTAAATCCACCAGGATTTCTCCTGTCATCATGCCTTTTCGCACCAATAGATGGCGAAGATAGCCTACATGCTTCATCTTATGATAAAAAGGTAACTTTTGTTCTTTGAAATAATCATAAGTTGCTTTTAGAATTGCTCTAAAGTCTTCATCTACCAGGCGACAATCAAAGACATTAACAATATCATAATGGCTTCCTCTTTTGTGCATACCAAGAGCTAGAGGACCATCTTTAATTTCATCACCAAAGGAGAATTCCATTTTGTTACGATAATCATCACTAATT
>DXHJ01000030.1 GCA_019113475.1 Candidatus Dorea intestinavium
ATCTGATTTATTAGTTTTCTCATAGCCTCTACTATAATGCAAATAGGGGCTTTTTTCAACTCTATACTTTATTATTTTCTTTTCATATGTTAAACTACCTTAGTTGACTAAAACCATTATATTTAATAAGAAGGAAGATTTAAATGATTACAAAACGCGAAGATGTTAGAAATATAGCTATTATTGCCCATGTTGACCATGGTAAAACCACTTTGGTCGATGAGCTGTTAAAACAAAGTGGTGTCTTTAGAGAGAACCAAGAAGTTATGGACCGTGTCATGGACTCTAATGACATTGAAAGAGAAAGAGGTATTACGATCCTTTCTAAAAATACAGCGGTTTATTATAAAGATGTAAAAATCAATATTATTGATACCCCAGGACATGCCGATTTCGGTGGTGAAGTAGAACGTGTCCTTAAAATGGTAAATGGTGTTGTTCTCGTAGTAGATGCCTTTGAAGGAGCTATGCCACAAACAAAGTTTGTGCTTAAAAAAGCTTTGGAATTACAACTACCAGTTATTGTTTGTGTAAATAAAATTGACCGTCCCGAAGCAAGACCTGAAGAAGTTATCGATGAAGTTCTTGGTCTTTTTATTGACTTAGACGCAAGTGATGAACAATTAGAATTTCCTTATGTTTATGCTTCCGCAAAATCTGGCTATGCGATGGTAGAACTAAGTGATGAACACAAAGATATGAAGCCTCTTTTTGAAGCCATTTTAAATTATATTCCAGCTCCAGAAGGCGATATGGAAGCACCAACCCAAATGCTAATTAGCACCATTGACTACAATGAATATGTCGGTCGTATTGGTGTTGGTAAAGTCGATAATGGTATTATCACTTCCGGAATGGATGCTATTTTAGTAAATGAACACAATCCTGATCGTAATGAAAAAGTGAAAATTAGTAAGCTTTATGAGTTTGATGGTCTTAGTAAGGTAGAAGTAAAAGAAGCTAAAATTGGTTCTATTGTGGCAATTTCTGGTATTTCCGATATTTCCATCGGTGATACAATTTGCTCTCCCGAAGCGCCAAATGCTATTCCTTTCCAAAAGATTTCTGAACCTACCATTGCTATGCAGTTTGTAGTAAACGATAGCCCTTTTGCTGGTACAGAAGGAAAATTCGTTACCTCAAGGCACATTCGTGAACGTCTCTTTAGAGAATTAAATACAGATGTCAGTCTAAGAGTTGAGGAAATGGATTCAACTGATAGTTTCAAGGTATCTGGTCGAGGAGAACTTCATCTTTCTGTCTTAATTGAAAATATGCGACGTGAAGGTTATGAATTTGCTGTTAGTAAAGCAGAAGTTCTTTATCGCCGCGATGAAAATGATAAATTACTAGAACCTATGGAAAATGCTTTTATTGACGTCCCTGATGAATTTACAGGAACCATCATTGATAAACTTAGCCAAAGAAAAGGTGAGCTTCGTGCTATGGGCGCTTCTAATGGCGGCTATACAAGGCTAGAATTTTACATCCCAGCTAGAGGTTTAATTGGTTACCGTGGTGAGTTTTTAACCGATACCAAGGGAAATGGTATTATTAATACTGCCTTTGATGGTTATGCTCCTTATAAGGGTGATATTTCTTATCGTAAACAAGGTTCTCTAATCGCTTTTGAAACTGGTGAAGCTGTAACTTATGGTCTTTTTGCCGCTCAAGAACGAGGTACTTTATTCCTTGGTGCAGGTGAAAAAGTTTATTCCGGTATGGTAGTCGGTCAAAACGCTAAAGCAGAAGACATTGAAGTTAACGTCTGCAAAATGAAGCACTTAACCAATACTCGTTCTTCTGGTGCTGATGATGCTCTTCGTCTTTCACCACCAAAGATTTTAAGCTTGGAAGAAGCTTTAGATTTTATTGAAACAGATGAGCTTTTAGAAGTAACTCCAACCCACTTAAGAATAAGAAAGAAAATACTTGACCCTAAAATGAGAAGAAGAGGAAGAAAATAAATGAATTTCTTGTGGTTTCTTAGTAGTTATAGAAGTCCTATCTTAGATAAGGTGATGCAGTTGATTACCTATTTTGGACAAGACCTTCTAATTATTGTTGCTATCTGCACCTTGTATTGGTGCATCGATAAAAAATTTGCTTATTTAGTAGGCTTCAACTATTTTGTCTCTGGATTACTGATTCAAACTTTAAAAATAACTTTTAGAATACCACGTCCTTGGATTTTAGATCCTAATTTTAAGCCGGTGACTTCCGCTCTTTCGGGAGCCACTGGTTATTCTTTTCCTAGTGGGCATACCCAAGGAGCTACTTCATTTTTCTTCACCTTATCTTTATCTAGTAAGAAAAGAGTAGTAAAAATTGTCAGTGTTATTACCTTTTTATTAGTTGGTTTTTCTCGTATGTATCTTGGTGCCCATACTCCCAAAGATGTTTTAGTAGCAATGGCTGTTTCTTTATTGGTTGCTGGTTTTCTTTGGCAAATAAAAGACGTTTTACTTGATTCCAAAAATATTTTTTTAATTGCACTGCTCTTAATTATTACCGCCCTTATGGTCCTTACTTATGGCGTTTTTTTAATTCAAAATGCTCAAGTTGACTTAGCTAATGGACTAGATGCTATTAAAGCGGCGGGAGCAGGCGTTGGGTTTTCTATCGGTTTTATCTTAGAACGAAAATATGTCAATTTTAAAGAGCAAGGCCTCCCTTTTTCTCAGCAGCTATTAAAGCTAATTGTTGGCCTCTTAGGTGCCTTTTTACTAAAAACATTATTCTCTTTTTTGTTGGGGAAAACGGTGGTAGGTGCGGCTCTTGAATACTTTTTTTTGGTATTATGGGTCATTTATTTATACCCTTTAATCTTTGAAATCTTTCTAAAATTAAAAGATAGATAGTATACATATTATCCTAATCATGGTATACTCGATGTATCAGATAAATGCACAGTTGTTCTATCTTTAGTCAGACTTATCTGAAATATTTAATAAGGAGTTGTACGCCATGAAATTTATTATAAGTGGAAAAAACATTGATGTAACTGACGGTCTTCGCGAAGCCGTAGAAAGTAAACTTGGAAAGCTAGAAAGGTATTTTACTCCTGAGACGGAAATTATTGCAACTTTAAGTGTAGAAAAAGAAAGACAAAAAATCGAGGTTACTATTCCAGTAAAAGGAAGTATTATTCGTTCCGAACAAGTTAGCAATGATATGTATGTTTCAATTGATTTAGTTGAAGAAGTAATTGAGCGTCAGCTGAGAAAATATAAAAACAAGCTGATTGAAAAATACCGTGACGGTGGCAATTTAAAAGCTGATTTCTTAGAAGCTGATCAACACAGCGCTGATGATAATGACGAAATTAAAATTGTTCGTACCAAACGTTTTGGTATTAAACCAATGTATCCAGAAGACGCTTGTATCCAGATGGAATTACTAGGACATGACTTTTTCGTATTTAGCAATGCTGAAACAGATGAAGTAAATGTTGTTTATAAGAGAAAAAATGGGTCCTTTGGCTTAATCGAACCAGAGTTTAATTAAAACACAAGGAGTTGCAATGATTGCAACTCCTTTTTTTATTCCAAAAGAATTCGTTTTTTGTCAGTCTCACCAAAGACGATTTCTTCTTCATTTTTTACTTCTCCTCTACCACTGGTTATTTCTTCTACCATTTTTATAATTTCTTTACTCTCTTCTTTTGTACAAAGCAGTTCTATTGTTACCAGCTCTTGATAGTCAATATTGAAAAAAGGAATTTCTCTTTGTTCGATTTCATAACGGATTTTGCCAAAGTCAGGATAATTAGAACTGATAATTATGTGAACTCCCTCTTTTTGCACTATTAAAAGGGAATTATTAAGCCCCTCTTTAGCAGCTCCAGTATAGGCCCGAATGAGGCCTCCGGTTCCTAAAAGTGTTCCGCCAAAGTAACGAGTCACGATTAATAATGCATTAACTATCCCCGCTCCTTCTAGAACATCTAAAATGGGTTTTCCTGCTGTTCCTTGTGGCTCACCATCATCGCTAAATCGTTTAATGCCAGGATTTTTTCCCACTATATAAGCATAGCAATTATGCCTTGCATCCCAATATTTTTTCTTTGTCACTTCAATTATCTCTTTTGCTTCTTCTTCTGACTTTATCGCAAAAGTAGTTCCGATAAAACGTGACTTTTTTTCCTGAATTTCGCCGGATCCAGATTGGTATATTATTTTATAATTCTCCAAACTCTTACCTCCTCTTATTCCTTACAAACACTATACCTTAAAACAATAATGAAGAGAACAAATTCATTAAGATTTATTGAATTTTCTTTATTAAAGATGGTTTATTTGCTATAATATGAAATTGTGAAGGAGATTGTTAAATGAATTATAATAAAAAGCAAACCTATCAAAAACAAAAAGATTTAACTGCTAAATCTACCCATCAGTCAAAGCGTGTGGGTGTTCGCCTTTATAAGGCCCTTTTACTATGTATTTTGGGCGCAATTATCATTGCGATGATTGGTGGCTTATTGCTACTAAAAAAAGTAATAGATGATGCACCAGAAGCTACACCAGAAGATATTAAACCGCAAAAATACACTTCTTTTGCTTATGCGGACGATGGGACAACTGTTTTGGATCGTTTTAATTCAGAAGGATCAAATCGTATTTACAAAGAAATTAAAGATATCCCTAAAGACTTGCAACATGCTTTTGTAGCTATTGAGGATGAACGTTTTTATACTCATAAAGGTATTGACCCCGCTGGTATTGCTAGAGCCGGCTTTATCGGACTTACGACTGGTAACTTTTCTGAAGGTGCTAGTACGCTTACCCAACAACTGATTAAAAACACTCTTTATCCCGATTTTATCAAAGAAACTAAATTTGAAAAGGTTGAGCGTAAATTACAAGAGCAATACTTGGCCTTAAAAATTGAAAAGTCCATGACCAAAGATCAGATTTTAGAATACTATATGAATACGGTTAACTTAGGTCAAAATACTTTAGGTGTCCAAACCGCTTCTAAGCGTTATTTTAACAAAGATGTTAGTGACTTAACCTTATCCGAGTGTGCTACCATTGCCGCAATTACGCAAAATCCTTCTCATAATAACCCCATTAATAATCCTGAGAAGAACAATGATCGTCGGCAAAAAATTCTAAATAATATGCTAGAACAAGGTTATATTGATCAAGCGGCCAAAGACGAAGCCGCGGCAGATGATGTTTATACTCGTATTCAAACGGTTAATAGTGCTATCGTAGCTGATTCACCTAATACCTATTTTATTGATGCTTTATCTGAACAAGTTATGCAGAATCTTCAGACCCAGTTAAACTACTCAAAGAACAAAGCTTATAATGCCGTTTATGGTGGTGGGCTTAGTATTTATTCTACCCAGAATCAATATTGGCAAACCATTTGTGATGAGGAAATGAATAACGATGAAAACTATCCTTGGAAAATTGAGTATGGTCTTAATTATGCTTTAACCGTAACAAGAGCGGATGGTTCTATTGAAAATTATGGTTCTCATAACATTCGAGCCTATGCCAAAGAAACCCTTGGCCGAGAATATGGCTTAGTCTTTTCTAGTCCTGAAGATGCGGAAAATGTAATTGCTAGTTGGAAAGCGACTATTGCCCGAGAAGGTGATGGTTATGATGAACAATATAGTATTACCCCACAACCGCAGGCCTCTCTTACTTTAATGGATCAAAAGACAGGACAAATCAAAGCCATGGTCGGTGGTCGTGGTCAAAAAAGTACCAGCCAGAGTTTAAACCGTGCTTATAAGGGTTCTAAGCGTCAACCTGGTTCTGCTTTTAAAATTGTCACCACTTATGCTCCTGCCCTTGATACAGATGAAATTACTTTAGCCACCAAAGAAGTAGATGAGCCTGTTACCTTAAGCGATGGTAAAGTTCTAGTCAACGCTTATTCTGGTTATCGGGGTTCCATGACCATTCGTGATGCTATTATTGATTCTACCAATACAGTTGCTGTTAAAGTAAGTGATCAAATCACTCAAGAACTAGGAGTCCAATATGCCGAGAAACTAGGAATTACTACTTTGATTCGTAGTAAAGAAATCAATGGACAACTATTTAGTGATTTACACCAAACTTTAGCTCTTGGTGGTATTACGGAAGGTGTTTATAACTACCAACTATGTGCCGCTTATGCTGCCATTGCTAATAATGGCAAATACAACGAACCAACCCTTTATACTAAAGTTCTTGATCATGACGGTAACGTCCTATTAGATGGAACGGGGGAAAGCCGCCAGGCAATTAAGGATAGCACTGCTTATCTATTAACTAGTGCCATGAGAAGTGTTGTAACAGAAGGTACTGGTACGC
Source organism: Candidatus Dorea intestinavium (assembly GCA_019113475.1). Classification (GTDB taxonomy): domain Bacteria; phylum Bacillota; class Clostridia; order Lachnospirales; family Lachnospiraceae; genus Aequitasia; species Aequitasia intestinavium. Next base: position 6,321 of record DXHJ01000030.1, read on the forward strand.
AGTACAACATTGGCGATATGCCAATAGCCGGAAAAACTGGTACCACATCTAATAATATTGATTATTGGTTTGCCGGTTATACTCCTTATTTAACTTGTACTATTTGGGCCGGTTATGATGATAACAAACCAGTAGAGCGTAATTTCATTCCGAATATTTGGAATAAAGTTATGAGTCGAATTCATGAAAATATGGAAGTAAAAGATTTCGAAATGCCAGATTCAGTGGAAGAGACTTCTATTTGTACTATTACCGGAAAATTAGCTAATGAAAATGGTTCTTGTCCGGGAATCAAAGAATTTTATGCGAAGGATTCTTTACCAATAGAAGAATGTCCAGGCCATTATTATCAAAGAAAAGAAACCACTCCTTCTACTACTACTCCTAGTACCGACTCTGCAAATGAGGGAGAGGCTACGGAAAACGACTCTAGCACTACGGAAACGCCAGAAGGCGGTGAGACTACTCCGCCAGCAGATGGTGGCACAGAAACCGCACCTCCTGCTGAAGGTGAAACTGAAGCTCCCGCTGAAGGTTAAAACAAAAGGATGACTCTTAAAATCAAGAGTCATCCTTTTTTATGTCCTTATTTAATTGTTGGTTCTTTACCTAAAATCAGTTCTGCGCAGCCATAAATACCAGCGTCGTTTCCTAGCGTTGCCAAGCCAAAGTGAGTTCCCTTGTTGGCATAAAACGCAACTTCTTCAAAATGCTTTTTCACATATTCAATTAAAATATCGCCCGCTTTTGAAACGCCGCCTCCTAGCACTACCATAGAAGGGTCCGTTACAATAACAATATTAGCAATAGCTTCTCCTAGGTAAGTGGCAAATTCCTCTACAATTTCTTTGGCTACAGAATCACCTTTTTTTAAGCTATCAAAAACCACTTTCGCATTTAGGTCTGTTTCTTGTCGTAAAAGGGAGTCTTTGGTGTCTTGTTCTAATCTTCTTTTTGCCAGTCTTTTAATTCCTGTTGCTGAGGCATATTGCTCAAGGCAGCCTTTACGACCACAGCCACATACTTTCGTTTCTGCTTTATTTACTGTCATATGACCAATTTCTCCAGCCGAACCATGATGACCTACAACGGCGTGGCCATCAATGATGATGCCACCACCTACACCGGTTCCTAAAGTGATTAAAATAATGTTTTTATGACCAACACCGCCACCAGCAGACATTTCTCCAAGCGCCGCCATATTGGCGTCATTACCCACTTTAACTGGAACTGGCAACAATTCTTGGAATTCTTTTACCACGTCTTTTCTACCCCAGCCAAGATTTGCTGTAGTTAAAACAACTCCCTCATTATTCACAGGACCTGGTACACCAACACCAATTCCTACAATGTCTTTTACCGCTAGAGTATTTTGTTTCATATGATCTTTAATCGATTCTGTAATATCAGGTAAAATTAAAGACCCGTTATTTTCGATTCTGCTTTCAACTTCCCATTTTTCCAGAAGTTCTCCCCCTTCGTTAAACCAGCCCATTTTAATAGTGGTTCCACCAATATCTATACCATAACAATATCTCATCCCTTAGCACTCCTTATTATTTTGAAAGATTTTTTTGTACTCTTTTATAGAGTTCTTCTGCAGCATTATAACCCATTTTCTTTTGCCTATGGTTAATTGCGGCCGTTTCTACAATAATTGATAAGTTTCGTCCTGGTCGAATTGGTAATTGATGACACACTACCTTGTTACCTAAAAATTCTGTATATTGTTCTTCCATTCCCAAACGATCATAATCTTTTTCTTTATCCCAATCCTCTAGCGTAATAACAAGATCAATATTTTGTGTCTCTCTTACGCTTTGAACACCAAAAAGCATCTTAACATCAACAATACCTATACCACGAAGTTCAATAAAATGTCTGGTGATTTCTGGTGCCGTTCCTACCAAGGTTTCATCACTTACTTTTCTAATTTCTACGACATCATCACTAACCAGACGATGGCCTCTTTTAATAAGTTCTAGGGCTGCTTCACTTTTACCAATTCCGCTTTCACCCATAATTAGAACCCCAACACCAAAAACATCAACTAAAACACCATGAATAGAAATTCTTTGAGCTAATTCAACATTTAACCAACGAATAATTTCTGCTGTAAAACTAGAAGTCGGCGCCTCTGAGACAAACACAGGTGTCCCAGCTTTTTCCGCTTTTTCTAGCATCACACTATCTGGCATTTGTCCCCTAGTATAAATAATGGCCGGAATCGGATAAGAAAGCAATTCATCATACATTTTTTCTCTTCTTGCTTCATCAAGTTTTTGTAGATAGGTATATTCTACATGACCGATAATCTGTACCCTTTCTGAATCAAAATGATCAAAGAAACCTGCTAATTGTAAGGCTGGTCTATTAATATCGGGAATAATTACCTGCTTTTTATCTAAATCTACATTAGGAGTTAGGTTTTTTAATTTCATTTTTTTTATAATTTTTTGAATTTCTACAGCTCTTTCCATAATAGCCTCCCTTTATTTGTCATGGCCTAATTTTACCTTGTTTCTTTTTATTTAGCAAGTATCTAGCGTTCCTTAGTCTGGCTATGAAAGAAATCATATACCTCTTTTGCTGACTTCTCATTCATGCTTGGAAGTTTACTTAATTGTTCAATACTAGCATTTTTTATGGCTTCTAAATCTTTAAAATGACGCATTAAATCTTTGCGTCTTACCTTTCCCACGCCTTTGATATCATCTAAAATAGAATGAACTTGTCCCTTGCTTCTTAAATCGCGATGAAAGGTAATTGCAAAGCGGTGCGCTTCATCTTGAATTCGGGTAATTAGTTTAAAAGACTCTGAATTTTTATCCATAGGAATTTCTATGTTGTTATAATACAGTCCTCTAGTTCTATGGTTATCATCTTTTACCATTCCGGCTACCGGTATTTTAAGCTTTAAGTCTTCCATTACTTGTAAAGCTATATTAACTTGCCCTTTTCCTCCATCCATAAGAATTAAATCAGGAAAGGTACTAAAACTTCCTAGCTCTTTCTCTTCTTCTTTTTCTTTTAGACCATGAGCAAACCTACGTGTTAAGACTTCTCGCAAACTAGCATAATCATCTACACCCTTAACACCTTTTATTTTAAATTTGCGATAGTCGTTTCTTTTAGGCTTACCACTATCGTAAACCACCATTGATCCCACCGAATCAAAACCACTAATATTAGAAATATCGTAGGCTTCTATACGTTTAATAGGAGCGAAATTTAGTAATTTTTCAATTTCTTTTACCGCCCCAATGGTTCGACCTTCTTCTCTTCTTAGTCGCTCTTTATCAGAATTAAGGACCATTCTGGCATTCTTCTCCGCTAAGGCGATTAAGCCTTCCTTCTTGCCCTTCACGGGTATAAGAAGATGTACTTTATGCTCACTTTTTGTACTAAGCCATTCTTCAATAATGTCTTTATCTTCTACTTCCATTGATAGCATAAGTTCCGAAGGAATATAAGGGGTTCCCGCATAAAACTGTTTAATAAAACTTGATAAAATACTACTCTCAGGATTCTCCTCTGTGGCGTTTTGTCCTACTTTCATATAGAAATGGTCGCGCCCAATCATGCGACCGCCTCTAATGAAGAAAACTTGGACGACCGCATCTTCATTTTCCTTTGCCAGTGCAATAATGTCGCGATCTTCACCTGCTACATCTGTAATCTTTTGCTTTTCGGCAATTTTGTTAACACTATTTAAAATATCTCGATATTCCATAGCTCTTTCATATTCCATCTCTGCTGATGCTTGTTGCATCTTTTTCGTAAGCATCTCAATCACTGGTTGGTATTTTCCTCCTAAAAACTGGAGCATTTGATCTACATATTTTCGATATTCCTCCTGGGAGATATAGCCTTGACAAGGGGCTTTACATTGATGAATATGATAATATAAACAAGGTCTCTCCTTGCCTATATCTCTTGGAAGTCTTCTATTACAATCTCTAATGTAGTAAATTTTTCGCATTAACTCAATGGTATCTTTAACCGCTCCGGCACTTGTATAAGGCCCAAAATACTTTGCTTTATCCTTTGCAATCCGTCTAGCCATCATAATACGGGGGAATGGTTCATTAACTGTTACTTTTATGAAAGGATAACCTTTGTCATCCATTAGCATCGTATTATACTTTGGGTGATGCTCCTTAATAAGATTACACTCTAAAACTAAGGCCTCAACCTCAGAGTCGGTAATAATATATTCAAATCGCGAAATATGGCTAACCATTTGTTCTATCTTTACGCCTTTATTTCTGCTACTTTGAAAATACTGTCTTACACGGTTCTTGAGGCTTAAGGCCTTTCCCACATAAATAATATGATCATTTTCATCATGCATTAGATATACACCCGGCTTTGCCGGTAACTTCTTCAGTTCTTGTGGTATATCAAACATTTTTAATCTAACTCCTCCATTGTACTATCTGTGTTGTCATTAGAATCTTTTGTCTCTTTTTCATTTGTATCTTTTTTAGTTGTTTCTGGATCTAATAAAGCAATACGATCTTCTTTATTTTCTTTGGCTTTTTCCGGATCAATTCCTTCTACTTCATAGTAAATATCCATAAATTCTTTACCAGTAATCGTTTCTTTTTCAATTAAGAACTCCGCAATCTTATCAAGTGTTTCTTTATGTCCAGAAAGCATTTCTTTGGCTTTTTCATAAGCTTCTTTTAGCATCCTCATTACTTCATGATCAATTTCTGAGGCCGTCTTATCGCCACAATTTTTAACTGGTCGACCATCAAGATATTTATTCTGCACGGATTCAAGGCCTACTAAACCAAATTTTTCGCTCATGCCATATTGAGTAACCATGGATCTAGCAATTTCTGTAGCTCTTTCAATATCATTAGAAGCACCCGTAGTAACAGTATTAAAGACAATTTCTTCTGCTGCTCGTCCACCTAAAAATCCTACTAACATAGCCTCCAACTCGCTCTTTGTATTTAAGAACTTTTCTTCTTCTGGCGTATGCATTACATAACCTAATGCTCCCATTGTTCTTGGCACAATCGTAATCTTTTGTACAGGTTCAGAATCTTTTTGCAACGCACTAATAAGTGCATGTCCTACTTCATGATAAGAAACAATCTTTCTCTCTTCCTGGCTCATGATACGATCTTTTTTCTCTTTACCAACTAATACCACTTCTACTGCTTCAAATAAATCACTTTGGCTAACTGCTTGGCGACCGTGTTTTACGGCGTTAATAGCTGCTTCATTAATCATGTTAGCAAGATCAGAACCAACAGCACCACTTGTTGCTAAAGCGATTGCTTCTAAATCTACAGTTTCATCCATCTTTACATCTTTCGAATGAACTTTAAGTACATCAACTCTTCCTTTTAAGTCTGGTTTTTCTACAATAATTCTTCGATCAAATCGACCGGGACGAAGAAGGGCCGGATCTAAAATCTCTGGTCGGTTGGTAGCTGCAAGTAAAACCAACCCTTTATTACTTTCAAAACCATCCATCTCTGCTAGCAATTGGTTAAGCGTTTGTTCTCTTTCGTCGTTTCCACCAAATTGTGAATCTCTGCTTTTACCAATGGCATCAATCTCATCAATAAAAATAATGCAAGGAGCCATTTGTTGTGCTTGTTTAAATAAATCACGAACTCTTGATGCCCCTACACCAACATACATCTCCACAAAAGCTGATCCAGAAAGAGAAAAGAAAGGAACTTTTGCTTCTCCAGCTACTGCTTTCGCTAAAAGAGTTTTACCAGTTCCTGGAGGTCCTACTAAAAGCGCGCCTTTTGGCAATTTTGCTCCAACATTGGTATATTTACTTGGATTATGTAAAAAGTCCACCACTTCTTGTAAGGATTCTTTTGCTTCGTCTTGACCTGCTACGTTTTTAAAAGTCACACCCGTTTCTTTTTCCACGTACATTTTGGCATTGCTTTTTCCAACGCCCATTACACCGCCACCTTTGGCCATCTTTTTGGTCATCCAAACAATCATGCCCACAAAGAAAGCAATTGGCAAAAAGGTGAAAATAATTTGTAAAGCCACAGCTGATGTTGTATCTGGTATCTTTTGTTCAAACTTAACATCGGCCTTCTTTAACTTATTAACTAAATTACTATCATCCATGATACCGGTGTAGTACTCTTTTTGAATACCAGTT
>DXHJ01000005.1 GCA_019113475.1 Candidatus Dorea intestinavium
CCTTCGTAATTTTAAAGCCTTCACCAATGGTATTAATCTCATCTACAAATTCAACAATTTCTTCTCTGGCATCATATTGTTCCCACTGGGCGGAAGCAATCGAAAGCAGAAGGTCTGAGTAGCTAAGTTTGGTTCCTCCACTGTTAACACGTATGAAGATATTTAACACTTTATCAAGGTCTGCGGTTTTTTCGCGGTAATAACTAATCGTTCCTGCTCGGTTCACAATATTATAAAGTCTAGACAGTGCGTTAATAGCAAATTTATATTGTTCTTTCGTGTACTGAAACTCTTCCGAATAACTAATATTTTCACCTACATAAAGCGCTACATCCCCATCATTTTCCATGTCAAGAATTTTACCAACTTCAAACCAAAAGGTAGTTTCACTGTTTCTTACTTCCCTAGCAGAGAGAAATTTAAATTCATATTCATTATCACTATTAAGGGGTGAAGTAATCAGATTTAAATATAACTTTTTAAGAGGATAAGCATCCTTATGGTTTTTGGGCATATATTTAAGTTTTGCAGCGTAAGTCCCCTTTAAACCCAAATAAATGGAAGTTAGTCGCTGTTGTCCATCTAATACGGCTGTTACGCCATCACTACCTTTTAAATCCACCTTCTTATTGTGGACGCCTTTGCTTTCATGATAAGAAGTGATAAAACCATAAAAATCATAATCTCCTACATGTTCCTTTTGTATTTCCCAAAATAGAAAAGTACCAATAGGATAATCACGCATGAGCGAATCAAACAGGGTTTCTATTTGTTGTGCTTCCCAAACGTATTCTCTTTGAATAGAAGGAAGTACATATTTATTTGCAGAAATATCTTTCATAACTTCAGCAATCGTCAGTGGGGTTTCATAAGCCATAATGGGACTCCTTTAGTTTTTTCTTCTTTTAAACGTTATTAATATTACCACATTTAACTGTGCTTTGCTTTTTTAATAATTTCTTCAATAACAGGGCCACAGCACTTACCCAACGGATTATTAAGCTTGCAATTAGCATTTTTCATTGCTCCCGTCAAGCGAACAATGTCTTTCATATTTTTAGCCCCTTTATTTCTAACTGCATCAACAATTTCTTCTTCTGTAACTTGGTTGCAATAACAAATATACCTAGGATCAGCATCTTTCTTAAACCAAATCGGGACCTTTACATCATTCTTCTTAAAAATGTCCTGTTGTTCTTGATTAAAATAAACAACCTCGCAGTCTTCATTCAAGCAGATAAAGTAATCCGCTTCTTTTATTTCTGCTTTCCTTTTACTTAGTACTAGGTGCTTTACAGTAACTGCTTTCACTGCTTGCCCCTGCTGCCCACACCTAGGACAGACTCCCTCTTTTTCTACTATGCTAGTAGTCTCTTTGCTTCCTCAACAAGATTCTGCTCTTATTTCTTTCATATTTTATAACCTCTATTTTTCTTCCTCTATTCTCTTTTTGCTTAAAATATATTTAGTCGCTTCAATTGGCCTAGGTACTTCTTCCCTAGCAAAGTATTCTACTTTAACAACCTTTACCACTGCCTCTTGATTGCTCCTACCTACTGGCACAACAACCATATCTCCGACCCTAATACTCTCATCATTAGTTAAGTAATAATAAGACTTACTTTCCCCATCAAAAATCACACTACAAAAAATAATTTCTGCTTTCTTTCTTTTAACCCTCTCATACAACCCGGGATTTAAGATATCCCCTAAGTCATACTTTTTGATAAAGTTGTCCACTTTTTTAGCAAACTCTTTAAAATCAACTGGTAAACCCTTTTTATCAAAACTTCCTGTAATAATTTTTCTTGGTTTCTTTTTATAATCTATAATAATACTATAATTCTTCACCTCTTGCCTGTTTTTTGGAAGCTCTAAAAATAGCTCTTCTGCCTTAAACTGATCAAGTAGCTCACTAACCTCATTTTTCATAGCAAATTCTCTAGTAACCAGGTACTCATTTTCTCTTTTTTTTACATAACAGAGGGTTTCACTTATTCTATCTATTGTGAGTTTTTCCTGCCAATAATCGATGGTTATTTTCTCAATGACATCCAGTCGATAATCACCATCAAAGACATACAAATCATCTTGGTTAAGAGCCTTACGTATTACCTTTGATAAAGCTGTAAGTTGCTCACTAAAGCTTTTAACTAAGGGCCCGTAAAAAGAATAACCCTCACTATCCGTATTCACTAGCTCTGCCATCCAGCCACCAGTTCCCATAAAAAATTCATCCTCATGATTCTCTTTAAAATAAAGGGATAGCTCAGTCATAATTCTATCTGCTAGTGACCTTTCTATTATGAGCCTTTGACAAGGTAACTTTATTGTTCCTTTTTCCTTATCAAATTGCTGTCTTGTTAACCAAACTTGACCTCTATTATTAATCGTTAACCTCTGTTCTATTTCATTATTGGGAAAAGTTAGGTCAAAAGAAACAGGACTCGATACAATACTAATCTTTTTTAAACTTCCTTGAAACATTTGATTTGCTCCTTTTTGAAAGTAACCGTAATAATTGAATTGCTTCTATTATAGCGCATTTTCTTGTAATATAGAACATAATATTAACGATAATTATTTAATGATAAACATTAAATAATTATTGACAAATATTTATTTTCGCGCTACTATGTAATCATAAAGATTAAGGAAAGCTCATAGGGAAAGGAAGTATTAATATGAAAGAGGAAAAATATAATCCTAATTATCTTGGTATTGCAAAATTTTTATTTCTACTTATTACCATTGCCATAATGGCAGCAACAATCATCCAATTTATCAACCTGGTCTGGGCAATAATCACACCCTATAGTAGTATGTCTATTGTAAACACTGGCTATTCCTATAAGATGGATGAATTAGCAGGGCATTTAAACTTAAGTTTCAGCTTTTTAGGTATCATTGACGATCCCTTAATTAGCAATGCCCGAGTCTTTAGTATTTCATTTGGGATTACCTATTTATTACTTCGTTCATTCCCCCAAATCATCATGCTGCTAATAGGCTATAAGACCATAAAAAATTTAACGAAAACTTACACTCCTTTTACCAAAAAGGTTATTAAGCTGCTTCGAAGTTTAGCATGGGTAATGATTGGCTTTGGTCTTTTTAGTCAATTAATTATGCAGATAATTGTCACTTTAATTAATTTTCACACTATGCCTAATACTGATTTAGTAGCCATGATAGAATGGGGTTATGTAATGTCTGGTGTGCTTATTCTTGTCATCTCGGAAACTTATCAAAAAGGTTACGATTTACAAGAGGAAGTAGATACATTATTATAAGAAGAGGTGAAAAACATGTCGATAATTTTAAGATTAGACCGGGTCATGGCCGATCGTAAAATAAAATTAAATGAGCTAGCGCAAGAAGTGGGAATATCCCAAGTAAATCTCTCAAATTTAAAAACTGGTAAAGTAAAGGCCATTCGTTTTTCTACTCTAGATGCTATTTGCCGCGTACTAGATTGTCAACCTGGTGATATTTTAGAATATGAAAGTGATACAGAAGATTATAAAGAGAAGCGCTAAAGATT
>DXHJ01000006.1 GCA_019113475.1 Candidatus Dorea intestinavium
AGTGGAATCTCTATTTCTTGATAGCTAAATACTGGTTCTTTTTCGACGCTACCAATTACCTTAGCCACAAAAGTAGGAACCTCTCCCTTTTTAACTTCTACAATTATATTACCGTAAGCTGGCGCAAATAAATCTTCTTTTAAAACTTCATCACAGATTTTGACTCCTAGACCATTACCAAAGGCCATCTTAGAAATTGCTGGTATTAATCCCATTCGATCCGTTACAAAAGCTGATAATATTTTACCCTCTTTTTGATCTTTTAAAAGTTCTTCGTAAGCCTTCATTAGTTCTTCATAAAGAGGAATATCATAAGCATCTTTGGGAACTTCTAAAACATAAAGTTTGCTACCTGGCTCTTTCAGTTCTGGGGTAATCATTTCTCCTTCTTTTGCCACATCAACAGCAAAAGAAACAAGGGTTGGCGGTACATCTATATCTTCAAAAGTTCCGGACATGGAGTCCTTTCCACCAATCGAAGGAAGACCAAAGCCTATTTGGGCATTATAAGCACCTAAGAGTGCAGCAAAGGGTTCTCCCCAACGTTTGGGATCTTCTTTTAGTTTTCTAAAGTATTCTTGGAAGGTAAAACGAATCTTTTTATAGTCGCCACCACTTGCTACAATTTTTGAAACCGATTCAACGATGGCATAAATTGCGCCATGATAAGGACTCCAACTAGAAAGGTAAGGATCAAAGCCATAGCTCATCATTGTTAGCGTATCACTCTTTCCTGTTTGTACTGGCAGTTTTGCTACCATAGTTTGAGTCTCTGTTAATTGATTTCTACCTCCATAAGGCATAAAAACTGAGCCTGCACCAATGGAACCATCAAACATTTCTACTAACCCTTTTTGGGAGCAAGCATTTAAATCTTTTAAGGTTGCAAGCCATTTTTCTTTTACGTCAGTAACAACTTCTTTTTTAAATAAATTATCGGCTTTTGCCGGTATCGTAACTTCTACTTTTGCTTCTTGATGTGCACCGTTTGTATCAAGGAAAGCTCGGCTAAGATCCACAATACTTTTTCCACGCCAATTAAGTACGAGTCTTGGTTCTTTCGTAACCGTCGCAACAACAGTGGCTTCTAAGTTTTCTTCCTTAGCATACGCCATAAAAGTATCCACATCTTTAGGGTCAACTACAACCGCCATTCTTTCTTGGGACTCAGAAATAGCAATTTCTGTTCCATCTAGTCCTTCGTACTTTTTCGGCACTTTATCAAGATCAATAACTAAGCCATCTGCTAGCTCACCGATTGCAACAGAAACGCCACCAGCACCAAAGTCGTTACATTTTTTTATTAAGAAACTAACTTCTTCTCTTCTAAATAGTCTTTGAATTTTTCGTTCAGTTGGCGGATTACCTTTTTGGACTTCGGCACCACTTTCTTTCGTTGATTCTTCCGTATGTACTTTAGAGGAACCCGTTGCGCCACCAATACCATCTCGTCCCGTTCTTCCTCCTAATAAAATGATAATATCACCAGGGTCAGAAGTAAGTCTTTGAACAGCTCTTCTTGGCGCTGCGCCCATAACTGCACCGATTTCCATTCTTTTTGCCACATAGCCTGGATGATAAATTTCTTTTACTAAACCAGTTGCTAACCCAATTTGGTTGCCATAAGAACAATAACCATGAGCCGCTTCTCGAACAATCTTCTTTTGTGGTAGTTTTCCTTCTAATGTCTCTGCTACTGGCCTTGTTGGATCGGCAGCTCCCGTTACTCGCATCGCTTGATAGACGTAAGTTCTTCCTGATAAAGGATCACGAATAGCACCACCAAGACAGGTAGCGGCTCCACCAAAAGGTTCAATCTCAGTTGGATGGTTATGGGTCTCATTTTTAAAATTAACTAACCACTCTTCTTCAACTCCGTCTACCTCAACCGGTACCACAATACTACAAGCATTGATCTCGTCAGACTCTTCTTGGTCTTTAAGTTTTCCTTCTTTTTTAAGCTTACGCATCGCCATAAGAGCTAAATCCATCAGGCAAATAAATTTATCTTCTCGGCCCTTAAAGATTTCACTATGATCTGCTAAATATTGCTTATAAGTATCTTCCATGGGTTTTCTATAATCCCCATCACCAAAAGAAATGTCCACCAGTTCTGTGGAAAAAGTAGTATGTCGGCAATGATCAGACCAGTAAGTATCAAGAACTCTAATTTCAGTCATGGAAGGATTTCTTTTTTCTTCCTCTTTAAAGTACCCTTGAATATGAAGAAAGTCGTAAAAAGTCATAGCTAGATTTAAAGAATCATATAGTTCTTTTAGTTCTGCCCTTGAAAGCATGGTAAATTCAGCAAAAATTAAAACATCACTTGGACGTTTAAAAGTGGTGACTAGAGTCTCTGGTTTTTCCACCTTTGCTTCTCGTGAATCCACAGGATTAATGCAGTGATTTTTAATAATTTGCAGCTCTTCTTTAGTAATTTCACCTTCTATTACATAGGTAGTGGCCGTTTTAATTACCGGCCCTTCCTCTTCATTAATGAATTTTACACATTGTTCTGCAGAATCTGCCCTTTGGTCATATTGACCAGGTAAATATTCAACAGAAAAAAATGTTTCTTTATCTGTAATTGGAAATTCTTCTTGATATAAAAGATCAATAGGAGGCTCAGCAAACACTCCTTTGCATGCGCGCAAGAAAGTTTCCTCGCCAATGTTTTCAATGTCATACTTATTTAAAATACGAACCTTAGTAACCGTCTTAATGCCTAAATAACTTTTAATTTCTTGTAAAAGATTCTTAGCAGCTCCGTTGTACTCCGGTTTTTTTTCTACATAAATTCTTCTTACATTGCTCATTACTTTTCCTCCATTTAATTAGGGTCTTTATCCTTAAGCAGTTTACCACAATTTCCTGGTTTAGTAAATTTATAACCAGGAAGAAAGAAAAGAATTCCAAAAAGGACCATAGTTCCTATTAAAAAGAGCGAAAAAACTACGCCAATACGAACTAAAAAGTCATTGAAAAAACCTTCTGGTAACATTCTTATCATATAATCTGTATCGTAATCAAATAACCATAAGTCGTTGGTAAAAAAGATTTCATGAAAAATAGTAAAGTACTTGGTAAAATCATGATAAAAAAGCGAACCAATAATGCCAGAAATAATTACTATAATCAAAAAGGAAATGCCAAAAGCTTTGGGAAGCAGTGTTCTAAGTTTTGCTTTTTTATATAGTAGAAACAAAAGAAGAAGGATACATAAACCTACCGCAACATTTCTAAAGAGTAATCCTTTTAAAAATAAATTTTGCACATCAGCCATATGAAGCCGATCTTGTTCATTAAAAAAGTCTTGTTCTACTCCTTCTACTTTTGTTTCAATGCTTAATTCCTGTTCCCTTCCTCGTAAATAATCCATCATGTAAGAAGTTACCTTCATAACCTCTTTCATTTCCATATCTAAGTCTTTTAAAACATCGTATTTCTCGTATTCTTTTTCATAAAACTGATAATTTTTATCCCCATATATTGCTACCTCAAAAGAAGTAATCAGTAGAACAAAAATAAACAATAACATCGCCAAAATTGCAACAATCTTTATCTCTAGCTTTTTCATTTTTGCATCCTTTCGTCTTGATTTTACAGTTGGTGTTTATTGATAAACTTTGTTACAATAATTAAATCATAAAGAGAGGATATTTTAAATGCTTAAATTAACGAAAATAGAAAAATCATATAAAACTTACGACTTTGTTCAAAGAGCTTTAAAAGAAGTTTCCATTTCTTTTAGAGATAATGAATTTGTCGCCATCCTTGGCCCTTCTGGTTCTGGTAAGACGACTTTACTAAATATTATTGGCGGGCTCGATCACTATGATGGGGGTGACTTAAGTATCGATGGTATCTCGACTAAAAAATACAAAGATTCTAACTGGGATACTTATCGTAATAGTCGTATTGGCTTTGTTTTTCAAAGCTACAACCTGATTCCTCATCAAACAATCTTAGCAAACGTAGAACTTGCTCTTACTTTAAGCGGTATTTCTAAAAAAGAACGAAGAGATAGAGCTCTAAAAGCTTTAGAAGAAGTGGGTTTAAAAGAGCATTTAAATAAACTCCCAAGCCAACTCTCTGGTGGACAAATGCAAAGAGTCGCCATTGCTAGAGCTTTAATAAATGACCCTGAAATTCTCCTCGCTGATGAACCAACCGGTGCTCTGGATACACAAACTAGCACCAAGTTATGAACCTACTAACTAAAATTGCTAAAGATCGACTGGTTATTATGGTTACCCATAACCCGGCTCTTGCTGATGAGTACGCAAATCGTATCGTTGAATTAAAAGATGGCGAGATTTTAAATGATTCCAATCCCTATCACTTAGAAGAAAAGAAAGAAGCAAAAATAGAAACTTCTAAGACTGTCGGAATGTCTTTTTTCACAGCCATTTCCCTTTCTTTTAAAAACTTGTTGACTAAAAAAGGCCGAACTTTCGTAACTTCACTAGCCGGTTCCATTGGAATCATTGGTATTGCTGCCATTTTAGCTCTTGCTAGTGGCATTAATAATTATATTGCCAGTATAGAAGAAGAAACTATGAGTATCTATCCTCTCTCCATCCAGGACTCAGGTATCGATTTCTCTGGCTTATTTTCCAGTACAACTAAAAGCATGACTTCTTCTGGTAAAAAAGCCGGGAAAGAGGAAGTCAAAGAAGTTCCCGTTATGGAAAATATGTTTAAAAGCCAAAATAAAAATGACTTAACTTCGCTTAAAGCTTATCTGGAAGAAAATGACAAGGATATTAATCCCTATGTGAAATCTATTGATTACCTCTATCCTATTACTCCCCAAATTTACTTAGGGGATACCAGCAAGGGTGTGAATCAAGTGAATCCCGACTCTTTGATGAGCACCTTTGGTATGAGTGATGATAGTGCTATGAGTGCTTTTATGGGTGCAAATATGGCTAGCTCAATGAGTAGCATTTTTCACCAACTGCCAGCAGAAAGTAAAATGTACCAGTCGCAGTACAATCTAGAAAAGGGTAGTTGGCCTACAAAATATAATGAAGCTATTTTAGTCTTAATGCCAGATGGAAGTCTTTCTGACTACACCCTTTATTCTTTAGGCGTTAAAGACCGCAGTATTTTGACCAAAATGTCAGAAGACTTTCTTAACAAAAAAGAAGTTCAGACAAATGAGGAGGAACTCTCTACCCCTTCTTATGACACATTATTAGGGGCAAACCTTAAAGTGATAAATGCGGCAGATCGTTATACCTATGATAAAACTTATGGAGTTTGGACAGATAAGTCGGATAATAAGGATTTTATGACGGCACTTATTAAAGACTCTATGAATTTAAAAATTGTCGGTATTGTAAAGGCCAAGCCAGATGCCAAAGCCACTAGTCTTTCACCGGGGGTTAACTACACACCAGAACTTGTTACGCATTTAATGAAAGAAGCAAGTACCAAAGAAATAGTTAAAGCGCAGTTAAAAGATCCAACCATCAATGTTCTTTCCGGTAAGACCTTTGTCGCAGAAAATGAAGAAACTAAAAATTCAAACTTTGATTTAAAGGACTTGATTCAAATTGATGAAAATAAAATTAGAAATGCTTTTGGTATGGACCCTGACAAAATTAATTTAGACCTTTCTTCTTTAGCAGATTTAAGTATTAATACAGAGAGTCTTAGTTTACCTACTATGGATATGAATGCTATGTCTGATAGTCTTGCTGGAACTCTAAATATTCCTGCTGAAAGTATTTCTAATATTATAATGACTTCTATGGCAACTTTTTTACAAGATCAAATCAATAATGGTATTACTGATCTTGATGAAATAATGGCAAATATGGAAACTTACTTTGCTTCTGAGGAAGTCCAAAATGCAATTGGCTCCGAACTCTCCTTAGTTATCAAGGATTCTGGCATTGAAGAACAAATTGAAACGCTTTTAAATACCTATATAAGAGAAAACCTAGAAAATTATATCCAAACTTTTACCGATGAAATAAGAACTCAGTTAAGCAATCAAATTGAAGAGAAAATGAGTGCTTTAATGACACAGCTTCCAGCTAGTTTACAAAATGCTTTAACTATTGATACCACCGCTTTTGCTGATGCTTTTAAAATGAACTTATCAGAAGATGAAATCTATGAACTGATGACAGCCATGATGAATCAAAGTGAAAGCACTAGTGATAAAAATTTAATTGCATTTGGCTATGCCAACGAAAATAGTCCTTCCCAGATTAACCTCTATCCTAAGGACTTTAATACCAAAAATAATGTTACCGCTTTTTTGACTGACTATAATAAACAGATGGAAAAAGAAAAAAAAGCCGATAAAACTATCACTTATACTGATCTCGTTGGCACCATGATGTCTTCTGTTACCGATATTGTTGATACCATTAGTTATGCTCTAGTAGCCTTTGTTTCTATCTCCTTAATCGTTTCTTCTATTATGATTGGTGTTATTACTTATATCTCTGTATTGGAGCGTAAAAAGGAAATTGGTATCTTGCGTGCCATCGGTGCTAGTAAAAAGGATATCCGAAGGGTCTTTAATGCAGAGACTTTAATTATTGGTTTTAGTGCTGGTCTAATTGGCGTTGTTGTCACTTATTTATTAAGTATAATCGCCAACATTATTGTCTATGATCGCTTAAATATTAAAAATATTGCTAGTCTTCCCTTTAAGGCAGCCTTAATTCTCATTTTAATTAGTATGTTTTTAGCCTTTATCTCAGGACTCTTTCCTTCTTCGGCAGCAGCTAGGAAAGATCCCGTTGAAGCTCTTAGAAGTGAATAAAAAAAGCATTTATTACACTATTTTGTCTGTGTAATAAATGCTTTTTTGTTTATTTAAAAGTTACTTGTCCTGGATAATTTACTGCAATATAGGTTTTGCCTCTATTAATTGCGATTTCGTTTTCATTTTTTTCATCAGTAAAAACAAGGTTTGACCACTCGTTATTTGCTTCTTTATGCCAATGTATCTTTTGCATGGTTCCATTGGATAGATAATACCCAACCGCATTGACATCACCATCCCAATCCACTTCTTTATGGCCGACTTCATCTCTTACCGAAATTGGTGTTTCAAGGATTAAAACATTGGTAAATGCTAATTGAACATTTGTTTTTCCATCCATCTGCGGTTTGTTA
>DXHJ01000031.1 GCA_019113475.1 Candidatus Dorea intestinavium
CTGCTGCCTTTCTTTTTTTATGCACATTCACTGCAAATACCATATAAAACACTTTCTCCTTTATCAATTGTAAAATGAAGAGAATTTAAAATTTCTTCACTAATAGCTCTACTGACCTGATGATCAACATGGTAAATTTTTCCGCAGCGCAAACACTTTGCATGAATATGGCCTAGACAGACCTCATTTTCAAAATATTGATAGAGAAACTTTCTGCCTTTATTCGAAGCATATTTTTTGATAACTCCTTCTTCTACCATTTGTTTAATGTTACGATAGATAGCGCTGCGACTAATTTCGCCTTCTTCTTTTAAGGCTTCCTCTAAGTCCTCAATATAAAATTGTTGATCCGTATGTTCTTTTAAAACAGCCAGAATCCTTTTTCTTTGTTTCGTTTCGTATTTCTTCATCTTTCCTTCTCCCGGTAACATTTGCGACTCATTCGCAAATCTAGGTTATTATAACATATCTTTTTCCATAAGAAAAGAGCCGGCAATCATGCCGACCCTTAAGCTTTAAATCTTTTAGTTTTTTGTAAGTGCTGCTGCTACGGTAGCAGATTGAACATAAGTTCTTGCACCCATATCTTTATCTAGTTGGTAAAGACCTTGTGGAGTTCCTGCAAACAAATCATAGTTTTGAATAAGTTCTGTGCAGTTTTCTTCTTCTTCCCCTTGCTCTGTTACAAACCAGGTAATAAAATCTTTTGTTCTGTAATCATGCTCTTCTAGGGCTGCATGATAGATTTCGTGAATCAATTTTGTTACGTACTCTTCATGTTTAAGGGCTAGTTCGAGTGGATCTTTAAAGTTATTAAAAGTTTCTGTTGGGGCTTCAATATCAAAAAGTTCAACCTTTTGATTGTTGCTCACTAAGTAAGCTCTCAAATAAAGTGCGTGATCAACTTCTTCTTTAACCTGTACATGAAACCAATTAGCAAATCCTTTTAAGCCTTTTTCGTCATAATAATTAGCGCAGCTTAAATAAAGATAAGCAGAATGAAACTCTTTTTGGATTTGATTATTTAATAAATCGACAATTTTTTTACTCAACATAAGACATTACCCCTTTCTTGTTGAATAATAATATTATAGCACTTATTCCTTGATGTTTAAATAGTACTTATAGTAGAATAGTAGTGTATGAAATACAATAAAGTTGTTGAGAAAGTGGTATAAATAATATGAAATTAGGATTTGATAATCAAAAATATCTAAAAATGCAGTCAGAACATATTATGCAGCGAATCGAAAGTTTTGGCGGAAAGCTTTATCTAGAATTTGGTGGCAAACTTTTTGATGACTATCATGCATCAAGAGTTTTACCAGGCTTCTTGCCCGATTCAAAACTACAAATGCTATTACAATTACAAGATCAAGCAGAAATTGTCATTGCGATTAGTGCTTCTGACATTGAAAAGAACAAAATACGAGGCGATCTTGGGATTACTTATGATAATGATGCCATCCGTCTCATCAAAGAGCTACAAGCCAAAGGCTTCTATGTGGGTAGTGTCGTTATTACTCAGTACTCTGGCCAAGAGGCTGCTAATCTTTTTAAGAAAAGACTAAATAAAATGGGCGTTGATGTTTACTTACACTACATCATTAACGGCTATCCTCACAACCTTCCTCTCATTGTTAGTAATGAAGGCTATGGTAAAAACGAGTATATTGAAACAACAAGACCTTTAGTTGTTATTACTGCACCAGGACCTGGTAGTGGTAAAATGGCAACTTGTCTCTCTCAACTCTATCATGACCATAAAAAAGGAATCAGTTCTGGTTATGCAAAATATGAAACCTTCCCTATCTGGAATCTACCATTAAAACATCCAGTCAATCTAGCTTACGAGGCGGCAACTGCGGACTTAAACGATTTAAATATGATAGATCCTTTCCATCTTGATGCTTATGGCCAAACCACCGTTAACTATAACCGTGATGTGGAAATCTTCCCGGTTTTAAACGCCATTTTTAAACAGATTTTTGGTGAAAGCCCTTATAAGTCGCCAACAGATATGGGGGTTAATATGGCCGGAAATTGTATCTTTGATGATGAAGCTTGTAAAGAGGCTTCAAGACAAGAAATTATTCGCCGTTACTTTAAAGCGCTTTCTGGTATTATGGAAGGCACTAAAACCGAAGAAGAAGCATTTAAAATTGAGCTTTTAATGAAACAAGAAAATATTAATCCTGATGATCGTAGCACCGTTGCCCCGGCTCTTTTAAGAGCCAAAGAAACGGGCGCACCAGCAGTTGCCTTAGAACTTCCTGATGGCCAGATTATTACCGGTAAGACTAGTACCCTACTGGGACCTAGCGCGGCCGTTCTCTTAAATGCCATCAAAGAACTAGCGGGAATTAAACATGAAGAAAAGATTATTTCTCCTTTAGCTATTGAACCCATTCAACACTTAAAAGTTCAATATTTAAGAAGTAGAAATCCGCGCCTTCATACGGATGAAGTTTTAATTGCTTTATCAGCAACAGCCGCTAATAATCTAGATGCCTCAAAAGCTCTTAGCATGTTACCTAAGCTAAAAGGTTGCCAAGTTCACTCCAGTGTTCTCCTAACTGATGTAGATAAACGCACCTTTGCCAAACTAGGAATTGACGTAACTTGCGAAGCAGTGTCACCACTTAACGAAGAATAAAAAAGAAAACGAGGTAATAACATGACATTAAACGATCTTCCTCTAAATAGCAGTGCTAAAGTCATAGAGGTGGGGGGGGAAGGCGCTTTAAGACAGCACTTCCTTGATATGGGTATTCTACCAGGAGCAACCGTTACCGTTATTAAGTTTGCTCCCATGGGGGATCCTATGGAGATTTTAATCCACGGCTACTCGCTGACCATTCGCGTAGCTGATGCCCAGAAAATCAAGGTTGCGCCAAAGACTCATAAAGTCTCTTTAAAAGAAGAGGATGAAGAAATAGAACTTTTTGAAACACCTATTGATCATCCTGGTTTCGGTGAAGGTGGTCGCTACCATGACTCGAAAAACGAAACGCCGCTGCCGGAAAATGAAAAATTAACTTTTGCACTAGTGGGAAACCAAAATAGTGGAAAAACCACTTTGTTTAACCAATTAACAGGGTCTAACCAACACGTTGGTAACTTTCCTGGGGTTACAGTTGATCGTAAAGACGGAATTATTAAAGGTCACCCCAATACTTTAGTAACCGATTTACCGGGTATTTACTCCATGTCTCCTTATAGTAGTGAAGAAGTGGTAACCCGTGAATTTGTTTTAAAAGAAAAACCAAAAGGCATTATTAACATTGTTGATGCGACTAATATTGAACGTAACTTATATCTAACCATGCAGTTAATCGAGCTGGATATTCCCATGGTTCTAGCTCTTAACATGATGGATGAAGTAAGAAATAACCATGGTTCGATTCATATTAATGAATTAGAAGAACTACTAGGAATTCCGGTGGTACCTATTTCTGCCGCCAAAAACGAAGGTGTAGGGGAATTAATTGATCACTTAATCCATACTGCTACTTATCAAGAAAAGCCACGCCGAACGGATTTTTGTAGCAAGAATAATGTAGGCGGCGCAGTCCACCGCTCCATTCATGCGGTCATGCATTTAATTGAGGATCACGCCGAAAGAGCAGATATCCCGATTCGTTTTGCTGCTAGCAAGCTTTTAGAAGGGGATTCTCTGGTTTTAAATCATCTCCAACTAGATGAAAACGAAGAGAAACTATTAAAACATCTAACCACCCAAATGGAAAATGAAAGCGGGCTTGACCGCTCTGCTGCTATGGCCGATATGCGGTATCGCTTTATTAACTGTATTTGTTCTCAAACCGTAGTAAAACCTCAAGAAAGTAAAGAACACGAACGCAGCCGAAAAGCGGATAAAATCCTGACCGGAAAATATACGGCCATTCCTTTGTTTATCCTAATTATGGGCCTTGTCTTTTGGCTTTCCTTTAACGTAATTGGCGCCTTCTTCCAAGGTGTCTTAGAAGATTTTATTGGTTGGCTTACGACCATTACTGACCACGCCCTTAGCTTATGGCACGTAAACGAAGTATTGCACCGCCTTATCATCGAGGGTATCTTTACTGGTGTCGGCTCCGTACTAAGCTTTCTGCCGATTATTGTTACCCTTTTCTTCTTCCTTTCCATCTTAGAAGATAGTGGTTATATGGCGCGGGTTGCTTTTGTTATGGATAAACTACTGCGTAAGATTGGTTTATCTGGTCGCAGCGTTGTCCCAATGCTAATTGGTTTTGGCTGTACGGTACCAGGTGTTATGGCGAGTCGTACTCTTCCTTCAGAAAGAGATCGAAAGATGACCATTTTACTCACACCTTTTATGAGTTGTTCGGCGAAAGTTCCCATTTATGCTTTCTTTGCTGCTGCTTTCTTTCCGGGTCACGGCGCTTTAGTTATGATTAGTCTTTATCTTTTAGGTATTATTATTGCCATTTTAGTGGCTTTATTATTTAGACAAACCATGTTTAAAGGTGATGCAGTTCCTTTCGTGCTAGAGCTACCTAATTACCGGATGCCAGGAGCCAAAAGTGTTTTACTTTTACTTTGGCAAAAGGCCAAAGACTTTATGCAAAAGGCGTTTACGATTATCTTTATTGCTACCATTGTGATTTGGTTTTTACAATCCTTTGATCCGCACTTAAATTTAATCACTGATTCTAGTGCTAGTATTTTAGCTAAGGTGGGCGGCGTTCTTGCTCCAATCTTTAAGCCAATGGGTTATGGTGATTGGCGAATTTCTACCGCTTTAATTACCGGCTTTATGGCTAAAGAAAGTGTAGTTTCTACGCTAAACGTGCTCTTTGGTTCACGGGCAGCCATTGCGAGCCTTTTAACACCACTATCCGCAATGGCCTTATTAGTCTTTTGTCTGTTATATACACCTTGTGTGGCAGCAGTTTCTGCCGTAAAAAGAGAGCTTGGTGGTCTTTGGACAATTATTATGGTCGTAGGACAATGCGTAATTGCTTGGATTGTTTCCTTTATTGTCTATACTATTGGATATTTTATCGGTTTCTAAATTTAAATCCGACTTTTAAAAGAGAATCTATTTAAAAATGGCTAATAAAAGCCGCTTTTAATAGGTTCTTTTTTTACTTTTGCGATTTATGCTAAATTCCTCTCTCTTTGGGGGCAAAGTGTTGTTAGAAGTGCCTTGAAATGTTAAAATTAACTTTTAGTATAAGATTCGTTTTAAATTAAAACTTACATATATTGGAGGTTCGTATGGATAACAACAAGGATTCATCCGTCGATAATGTACGGCCTGCTTCCCCTAGGGAGAAAATGGTACATCACCTAGAGCCAGCCTTTGGTATTGGCACTTGGACTAGAGACTTGGAACAAAAGGTTTATCATTTTTCTGATAACTGTGCCATTATGTTAGGTTATGATCCCGCAGAAATGAATACATTATCAGGTAATACCAAAAAATATTACTCTACTGCTAGTTACAAACAATTGGAAAAAGACTATGAAAAATGGTTTAAAGAAGGAGCTCTTGATACTTTTGAGGGTAAATACCTACTCGTTAATAGTAAGAAAGAAAAACATTGGTTTTTAGAAACAGCCTATGTGGTTAAAAGAAATGAGCAAGAGGAACCTGTTATCATTAAAGGTATGTGGTTTAATCTTTCTAGTAACATAAAAAGAAACCAAATTATTAGTAACAATACCAAACGGCCAACTCCTAATGATTTTGACGGAATTCCGGCCCTTTATGATACGAAAACAACCATCTTTAAAACCATGCCTCTTGCCTGTGTTTTATTAGATGAGACTTTTCGGCCTATTATGTGCAATCTAAAGGCCATGACTTTAACCAATTCTAAAGATGAAAAGGAAGCTTTAGAAAAAATTGTTCATTTACATCCAGAAGTACAACCAGATGGCTCTCTTAGTAAAGAAAGTTTTCAAGTTTATTGTGTGGAGGCCCTACAAAATGGCTCTGTTACTTTTCCTTGGACTGTAAAATTAGAAGATAGCCTTTTGATTCCCTGTGAAATCACGATGATTCGGATCAAGGTAAATTCTAAAATTCATATTGCCTTTTTCCTCAACGATTTTAGAACTTCTTTTATGGATCCGGAAAAACTCAAAAACCGGGAAGAATTAGCCCTTATTATGTTAAATTCTTCGCCTCTTTCTTCTCTCATTTTTTCCAAGGCCAATAAAGTAGTTGATTGTAATGATGCTGCGCTGCGTCTATTTGGTGAAAAAAGTAAAGATAAGCTTTTGGAGTCTTTTCATGAAAACTTTTCCCCTAAATATCAACCTGATGGTTCTTTAAGCTCAGAAAAATCCCAGTGGCAATTAGAAATTTCTTTTGAGCGGGGTTCTTATGAATTTGAATGGCTACACCAGTCTTCCACGGGCGAACTTATCCCGACTCAGGTAAAGTTATCCCGTATTCTCTGGCATGGGACTTACGTAGTTAGTTCTTATATTCAAGATTTAAGGGAACTAAGAGATGCCGAGCAAAAAGTAGCGCTACGATCTACTTACTTAAATGCTTTAAATACCGTCTCTGGTTGGCTTCTTGAAACCAATGAACATCGTTCGGAAAGTGCTATTTTTCGCTCACTAGAATTTTTAACTACTACTTTAAATATTTCCAGTGCCAAAATTTGGCTAAATAAAGAACAAGCTGAAGAAACTTATTTTCAACTTTATAAAGCTTATCCCGAAAGCAGCCAAAACTCCTATGAGACGCTTTATTCCTACGATGATTTTCCTTACTTAATGGATAATATGTTTGACAACCAAATTATTAATGGTTTTGTGGATGACTTGCCCCGTAGTTTAAAGAAATTACTTTCCACCAAAGGTGTCAAGTCGGTTTTAATTATCCCTCTTTATGTTGGTGGTAAACATTGGGGCTTTGTGACCTTTGAAGATTATGAGACAGAACACCTTTTTACAGACATTGAGGAACAAATGCTAAATTCTGCTAGTGTCTTATTGGTTTCTAACATTATTCGAACTAGAAGCGCGAATCAAATTCTTTTAAACAATATGGAACTGCGTAAAAAAAGTCTACTCCTTTCTTCCGTTAACCGCATTGCCGAATTAATACTTGGTAGTGAGCAAAAAGACTTTCCTCTCGTTATTCAACGGGCTCTAAAACTAATGGGTGAAAGTGTCAAAGCCGTGCGTGCTGCCATGTGGTTAAATGATTTTAAAGATGAAGCAAATCCCATTGCCAAACGTTTCTCTGGTTGGCATAAAGGTCAGACCTTTGAAGCAGCCAATATTGACGTGGAGATCGAGCTTTATGAATATATGCCGCAGTGGGATACTTCTATTGACCAACTAGAGGACTTGGAACAAAATATTCCTTTTACGGATAAGTTATTTAAAAAGCTTAATTTAGCTGGTGGCAGAAATACCATGCTAACTATTCCTCTAGTTATCAACGATCGTTTCTGGGGCTTTGTGGGCTTTATCTTCGATAATCCTATTCACCGCACCACTGAGGAAGAAAGAAGCATTCTACACTCCGGTAGTAAGATGATAGCCGAAGCTTTAAATAAATTAGATGTTATGAAAACCTTAGCACTGACAAAAAGAACGGCGGATATTGATCCTTTAACCGGCTTAATGACGCGAAATGCCTTTATGCCTAGTGCCAAATTACTACTAGAAGATTGTATTGATGGTGCTAGACCCTTTACTCTTCTTTTTATGGATATTGATCACTTTAAAAATGTGAACGATCAATATGGTCATGGTTTTGGCGACCGAGTTCTAGCAAAATTTGGGGAGATTACGAGAAAAACCTTGCGCCCAACAGATCTTTGTTGTCGTTATGGCGGCGAAGAAGTGGTGGTAGTCTTAGCTAGTCAACCCGATGAAATTATCCAAAAAGTAGCCAATCGTTTATTGACTGGTTTTAGAAATGCTAGATTTGAAGATAAAGAAGATTTTCGTTTTACGGTTAGTATCGGCATCTATACAAAAGTTCCCACCGAAGGCGATGAGTTAAGTGACTTTCTGGAAAAATCAGATCGTGCCCTTTACTACGCCAAAACAAATGGTCGTAACCAATTAGCTAACTATAGCCCCGACTTGGGAGAATAATTTATGAACGAATTCTATCAGCAAGTCTATGATTTAGTTGAAACAATACCTTCTGGCAAAGTCATGTCCTATGGACAAATCGCTTGGAAGCTAGGCCGTCTTCATGGGGCTAGGATGGTGGGCCGTGCAGCACGGATTGGCCCGCCTAATTTACCTTGGCACCGAGTGGTAATGTCGGATGGCACCATAGCTGGGGGAAATCATCCTGATATTAGAAAGAAGATGTTAAAAAAAGAGGGGATAAAATTTCTCTCTGATTACCGCGTTGATATGAACTCTTGTGAATGGAAAGGGTAATTCCTTTAAATTCTGCAAAAAAGTCGTCTTTGCTTACTCGCAAAGACGACTTTTAATTTTAAGATACTTTTTCCCCTTTAATAAATACTTCTAAAAGATTATTTAAAGCCTTAATATCTTGTGCTACATTACCTTTTACTGCAATAAAATCTGCTTCTAATCCTACCGTTAAGGTTCCAATTTGTTTTTCCATACCTAATACTTTAGCCGGATTAGAGGTAGCGGTTTCAATCGCTTGTACCGGTGTTATGCCATACTCGACCATTAATTCTAGTTCGCGATTAATTGGTAGTGGTGGTGCCTCATAAAGAACCATATCACTACCTGTACAAATAGTGACTCCGGTATCATAAAACTCTTTAAAATTATTTTTATAGGCTTCATAAGCTGGTTTAAAGAAGGCCATATCATGAATTGCTTTTGCCGCAATTCGGTCACTTTTATTATGGCCAGCTTTTATTTTTTCCTGGCAAAATTCATACAAAACTGTGTAAGCCGTCATAGTAGGAACCCAAGCTTGTTTGTTTTGGACCATCTGTTTTACTTGCTCTAAAGTCAAAAAGGTGCCATGCTCAATGGTGTCAAATCCAGCATCAATACTCATCTGCAAAGAAGGTGCAAGACCAGCATGGATTGCGCATTTTCTACCAACCCGGTGGCTTTCATCTACAGCGGCATTTAGTTCTTCTTGAGTAAATTCAGGAGTTTCGCTTCTGCCACTCGTAAGGAGCTTCACCCAATCAGCACCATCACGAAGCTGTTTTCTTATTTCTTTACGAATTTCCCATTCCCCATCTACCTGAGGAATCCCATCATCATGACCATGGCCCCCGGTCATACAAAGTCCGGCATCGGCATGAATAATTCGCGGAGTTTTAACGTAGCCCTTTTCTCCAGCAATACGTAGTTGCTTTAAAAGATTGTGGGGTGAAGACAAGTCGCGCACGGTAGTAATCCCTAGACTTAGTGCAATCTTGGCCTGTTCCTGGGCATAATAAGCAATCATATAATCATCAAAATTGTAAATATCAGGCTGACTATAGTAATAACCAAAATGAACATGCATGTCCATAAGCCCTGGCAAAAGGGTGGCATCCTCATAGTCTTTTACTGTTTCTTCTTTATATTTAGCAGTTAATTCCTCTCTTGTTCCTACTGCTTTTATTATTCCTTCTTGATCAACATAAATGGCACCATTATTGATACAAGTTTTTCCATCTCCTGTTAGTAAGTACTGGCTGGCATAAATCACTTTTTATCCTCCTTTTTCATCATCACACTCTATTCATAGACTTGACAAATGGTTTTTAATTGCAAGAAATTTTGTAGATAATCAACGGTTCCTGTTTTTGCATCGGTTCCTGACATATTAAAGCCACCAAAGGGATGCTGATGCACAACGGCCCCCGTGGACTTACGGTTGAGATAAAGATTCCCTACATGAAATTCTCTCTTTGCTATCTCCATTTGTTCTTTGTCTTTTGTGTAAAGAGAGCCTGTTAAGGCATATTCTGTGGAATTTACTAGCTCGATTGCCTCAGCAAAATCATGATAGGTTAGGACGCCCAGAACCGGTCCAAATATTTCCTCTCTAGCAATTTTAGACTCTTTTGTTACTTTAAACACTGTTGGCTTAATAAAATAACCCTTTTGATTATCGTAGTCACCACCACAAAGAAGTTCATCATTAACTTTACCATCTTCGATATACTGCGTAATTTTATCGTAGGCTTGTTGAGAAATTACTGGTCCAACCTCAGCATTTTCTCTGCCTGTACCGGCCCTTAAATCCTTAGTTTGCTTTATTAAACTTGTAACAAACTGCTCTAAAATTTCTTCCTGAACAATTACCCGTGAACAGGCCGAACATTTTTGACCTTGTAAGGTGAAAGAAGAACTTATTACGCCAGTAACGGCTTTTGCAATATCTGCTGATTTATCGATAATAATAGCATTTTTTCCGCCCATTTCTGCCACCACTCGCTTTAGCCAAATCTGACCTGGTCCTGTTTTAGCTGCCAATTCATTGATATGAAGGCCCACCTTTTTAGAGCCAGTAAAATTAACAAATCTAGTTAGCGGATGAGAAACTAAAGCGTCACCTATTTTTGTCCCAGAGCCGGTAATAAAATTTACTGTCCCGGTAGGAAATCCTGCTTCTTTTACCAATTCAAAAAATTTATAAGCAACAATTGCTGTTTCACTAGAGGGTTTCATGACTATGGTGTTGCCGGTAATAAGCGCCGATACTACCATGCCGCCAATTAGTGATAAAGGAAAATTCCAAGGTGAAATAGCAATTCCCACACCAATCGGGATATACTTACACAAACGGTCTTCTGTTTCGGCTTTTTCTAAGTAAGTAATTCCTTGTTCTAATTCTTCCATTGCACAAGCATAAGCTAAATTAAAATCTAACAACTCGCAAATTTCGCCATCAGCCTCTTGCCAGTTCTTGCCATTTTCCTCTACCATCCACGTAATGAGCTCATAACGATTTTCCTTTAAAATCTCATTCAGGCGCAACACCTTGCTAATCCGTTCCATAGCAGCGGTTTTACTCCAGGTTTGAAAAGCTTTAGCACTAGCTTGGATGGCCTTATTGGCTAACGCTTCATCTGCTGCCGAAATAAGACCGATGATTTCTTCTTTTTTTGCTGGGTTAATGGATCGAATCGTCTCTGTTGTAATAATCTTTTCATCATTTATTACTAAGGGGTAAGTCTTGCCTTTTAATTCATCCACCTTAGCAAAGGCTTTTTGTAACTCTTTTACCTGTTCTTCTTTGGAAAAATCAAGTTCCTTCTCATTATAAAATTTTATGCTCACTTAGGAAATCCCTCCTTTATCTACAAACTCTTAGAGACCTTAACACATTCTTGCATCGCTTCAATAATAGAACTACGAAAGCCTTTTTCTTCCAACCTACGAACTGCGGCAATAGTTGTTCCAGCTGGCGAGCAAACCATATCCTTTAAATCTGCTGGGTGCTTTCCTGTTTCTAAGACCATCTTCGCACTTCCTAGTACCGCTTGAGCGGCTATTTTATAGGCTTGGGCCCTTGGAATACCACTAAGAACAGCTTCATCAGCCATAGCTTCAATAAGAATAAAAACATAAGCTGGTGATGAGCCACTTAAAGCTACAATTCCATCCATTAAGTTTTCTGCCACAACTTCTACTTTACCAAAACTTTCTAATAAGGTTAAAACGTAGTCTTTCTCTTCTTTAGAAAGTAATTCATTAAAGGATACTGCCGTCATTCCTTCTCCTACCATAGCTGGTGTATTGGGCATGGTTCTAGCTATTTTTACGGGTTTACCAAATTGTTCACTAAGCCAAGAAAGCGTCTTACCTGGAGCAATGGTAATGACAATTTGCTGATCAGTGATTAGGTCCTTTACTTCACCAATAACATCCTCATAATACTGAGGTTTTACCGAAAGTAGGATGACTTCTGACTGTCTAACCACTTCCTTATTATCTCCCGTTACGTTAATGCCAAATTCTTGATGTGCTCGTTCTCTACCAGCTTCTGATAAATCCGCTCCTATTATTTCCGTCGGTTTTAATATTTCTTTCTTGATAAGTCCACCCATAATAGCTGAAGCCATATTTCCAGTTCCTATAAATCCTAATTTCATCACAAATCTCTCCTTAAGCTTTTAATTTTCCTATCATATAAGGCATCATCTTTCGGGAATATTCAGCTAAGGAATATTCCCCTTTTGATAAACACCAATCATAAACAAGTGCTCGTTCACATACTGCGTAATACTTGGTAATTTCATTACACGTTAGCTCTACAGTAATCTCACCATTTGTTTGACCTTCTTCCACAATCTTATTGACTAGGGTGTAATATTTTCTGTTGCGGTTTAAAAGGCTGCCTTGTCCTTGTGCTAATAGCTGTGTTGAATAAAGGGATGCCAAGATCTCCAAAGAGATATCTTTTTCAATCATGGCATGAGCCTTATAATTTAAAATCAATAATTTCTCGATGCTATTAGTTTCTGCTGGTATTTCTTTTTCCATTTCTTCGTAATAGTCATCAAGAACCAGTGCTAAGGTATCAAGAAGATCATCTTTCTTATTAAAATGATAATAAAAAGATCCTTTCGAGACTCCTGACTTATTAATAATGTCGTCAATTGTCGTATGATTAAAACCTTTCTCGCGAAAAAGCTCCCATGCTGCTGATATTATTTTGTCCTTTAAGGTTTTTTCTCCAGGATTCATTCTATTCATGTTTCTTTCTTTCCTCCTCAAAAACAAGTTACTAATTAAAACTTTGTTCTGTTCTTCCTATTATTTCATCTTGTAATGCTTTGCTTAGATTTCTAAAATGATCGCTATAACCAGCCACTCTAACGATTAAGTCTTTATAATCTTCCGGGTGATTTTGCGCATCAATTAGTGTTTGTCGATCAATTACATTAAATTGAATATGGTGTCCGTCCATGTTGAAATAACTACGTACAAGATTACCCATATGTACTAACCCCTCATCACCTGCTACTACACTTGGTGTAAACTTTTGATTTAATAAAGTTCCGCCGGTTTGTAGATGATCCATTTTAGAAGCTGACTTAATAACAGCCGTTGGTCCATTGGTATCAGCACCTTTTTCCGGTGAGATTCCTTCAGAAACTGGCTTATGGGCTAATCGTCCATTGGCACTTGCCATCATAACATCGCCAAAATAGACATGACAAGTAGTCGGTAGCATATTAATTCGGTAACTGCCTCCAGACATGTTTGGGCGACCGGTTACAGTACTGCGATAGAGTTCAAAAACGCTTTTCATAATCTCATCGGCATATTCATCATCGTTGCCGTATTTTGGGGTTTTATTTTGCACCATATTTAAGATGGATTCATAACCCACAAAATTATTTTCTAGTGCTTCCATCATTTCTGCCATGGTGAAATTTTGCTGATCATAGACATTATACTTTAGGGCGCTTAGGGAATCGGTAATGGTGCCAATTCCTACACCTTGGATATATTTCGTATTGTATCTTGCTCCTCCAGCATTATAATCTTTGCCTTTTTCAATACAGTCATTGGTGATAACTGAAAGAAATGGCGCTGGCATTTTTTCGGCATAAATCTTTTCAATTTGGTTACTGCCTGTTACCTTAACATCAACAAAATACTCTATTTGTTGCTTAAAAGCCGCAAACAATTCTTCATAGCTCTTAAAGTCTGTTCCGTAACCTAGTTTTAAGCCTAGCTGCTTTTTATTGATGTGATCGTAGCCATTATTAAGGGTTAACTCTAGTATTTTAGGGATGTTAAAGTAGCCTGTTAGAATATAAGCTTCATTACCAAAGGCCCCTGTCTCCACACAACCACTGGTTCCACCGCATCTAGCATCTGCTAAGGACTTACCGGCATTTAATAATTCTGAAACGATGGCCTCGGTATTATAAAAAGCTGGTTGGCCCCAACCTTTCCTAGAAATTTCGCATGCTCTCTTTAAGAACTTAGTGGGTGTTTTTTTACTAATTTGGACATTGGAACTTGGTTGCAATAATTGCATTTCATCCATACAATCTAAGATTAAGTAGCTGACTTCATTAACCCCATTTTCACCAGCCGGTGTAATACCGCCAATATTCAAGTTAGCAAAATCAGTATAAGTAGAACTTTCTTTTAGTGTAATTCCTACTTTCGGTGGCGCTGGCTGATTATTAAATTTCACCCATAAACACTCTAAAAGCTCTAACGCTTGTTCATCATCTAATTTTCCGGCATCTACGTCTTTTTCATAAAAAGGATAAAGATGTTGATCCAGTCTTCCCGGACTAAAAGCATCCCAAGGATTTAACTCACTGGTTACTCCTAAATGAACAAACCAATACATTTGGATGGCTTGCCAATAAGTTTCCGGTTTGTGCGCTGGCACCACATCACAGTTTGCTGCAATTTGCAAAAGTTCTGCTTTTCGTACAGGATCCGTCTCTTTAGCAGCTAGTTCACGCGCATATTTTGCATAGCGCTCACCGAGAATAATAACAGCGTCACAAGCAAGTCTCATTCCCCGCAGCTCATTTTTCTTAGCCAGTGCTTCGGGATCAGTTAAATAGTCTAGTTTTTCGATGGCCTCGTCGATATCTTTTTGATAATCAAGAAATCCTTTTTCATAGATTTTAAAAGAACCAACTGTATGACCTGGACCTCTTTGCTCCATAAATTCAGTGAATATTCCTGATTCATAACAATCTTTCCAAGCAGGTGACATTTCTTTTAAAATATGATTTCTAATACTGCGCTTATCCCAATAAGGAATCATAGTCTCTGCTTGAATCTTAATATCTTCATCCGTAACTTTAAAACTAATTAATTCCCGATCATTCATAACATGCATATCTTCGACGGTATGACAACAAAGTTCGGGAAAAGTAGGAGAAGCTTGTGGTGAATCACCCTTTTCTCCCACAATCAGTTCGCCCTCGCCAATATAAAGCGTTTTTTTGCTAAAGTAGTCTTTTAGTACCTGCCCTCTTAATTCCGGGATTGATAGGCTGCCTTCATACTCTTCGTAAGTTGCGGTCATAATCTTTGCTCTTTCAAGATCGATATGAGCCGGTGTCGCTAGACTTTCTTTTCTCAGCCTTTTGATTCTTTCATTCATTCCACGTTCCATTTTTTATCCTCCTATTTTAACATTATTGAAACCATTACTTTGAAAAAGTTCCACAAATCTTTGCATTTCTACCTCTGTAGGGGCAGTAAAATCCTCGCCTTGATAAGCTTCGCCCAGTCGACTGTATTTACTTGAGCCAGTATGGTGATAAGGTAAGAGATTGATTTTACTAGGGGAAATCTGTTTGTCTTTCAAGTAATTAATAATCTCGCCTAAATCTTTCTCATTGCCATTTACTTCTTTAATTACGGGGATACGAATAAATAGTTTTGCCCCTTTTTCATTGAGCTTTTCTAGATTAGTTAGGATTTCTTTATTCGAAGCGCCTATGTATTCTTTATGTTTCTTTTCATCGATAACTTTAACGTCATAAAGGAAAGTATCGACAAAGGGTAGAATCCTTTCATAATTATGCCAAGGCGCCATACCACAGGTATCAACAACCACATTAATGCCATAACGATAAAGCTTATGGGCTAACTCACAGACAAAATCCATATCATTGGCCATAACTTCGCCACCAGATAAGGTTACGCCACCGCCCGATTCCTCATAAAACATTTCATCTTTCTTTAGTTCTTTAAATAGGGCGCCTACTTCCCATTCTTTTCCGGCGATCTCGCGAATATTTAAAGGACAGCTATTAATACATTTACCACAACTTGTACAAACACTTCGATCGCACACAATATGCTGATCGACAATTTTATTAGCCTTTTGTACACAAGCCTCGATACAACTACCACAAGCGACGCATTTTTCCTCATCAATTAAAATTTGTGGCCGAAAGCCTTTCGTCTCCGGATTATGACACCACTGACAGTTTAAATGGCAACCCTTAAAAAAAACCGTTGTCCTAATGCCATCACCATCGTGGATGGAATATTTTTGTATCCCAGTTATTAAACTCATTTCCTCACCTCTTTGATTTTTATACTACGGTTTATACTATGGTCTAAAGATATCATTTCGTTTGTGCTTTGTCAATAAATTATCGTTTTATTTTTAACATTTAACTATTTTTCATTATTATGAATTTTTTATTTATAATAATGAATTATTTTTCTTATTTTTATTGACAAAAAAGTAATTGGATTTATAATGAAAAAGAATAAAAGAAAGGAGTATCACGATGAGCCCATCTGAAACCATTGGAGAGAAAATAAAAGAAATTAGAACTTCTAAGAATATCACTTTAAAACAATTAAGCGAAAGCACTGGGCTTTCTACTGGCTTACTCTCTCAGCTAGAACGAGGCATCTCCTCCATTGCCATTGATAGCCTGGAGAATATCTCTTCTGCTTTAGGCATCACGCTTTCGAGCTTTTTTGCAGATCAACCTAGCGACAGTAACGAACCAATTATTTATAGCTTTGACCATAAATACAGCCAAATAGCACCGAAAATATTTCAAACCATCCTAAGTCATGATCCCGCCTCTTTTAAGATGCTGCCTCGCCTTACACAACTCATGCCCCAAACAAGCAGCAAAGAGGAAGAAATTGAAATGTATAGTCATGACGGTGAAGAATTTATTTATGTCTTGGAGGGAACTATTACCTTACTTTTAGATGATCGTAAACAAGTTTTAAATCCTGGTGACTGTGTTCAGTTTAAATCCTTCGTTAATCATAACTGGATCAATGACACCAATAAGGTGGTCAAATTACTTACTGTAAACACTCCCAGTCCGCTTTATCAAAATAGCACCAAGGAATCAGTCCCTTTACTTTAACCACAGGAGGCAATTATTATGTCCAAATTAAAAAAACTTCGTCAGATTGACACTGCTGTCCCCATACTTTATGCCATCCTTGGAAGCTTTATTTTTGCTTTTGGGGTCAATGTCCTAATTATGCCTCTTGGTTTATATAATGGCGGCTTTATGGGAATCGCTCAGTTAATTCGCTATTTTATGAATACTGTTTTTCATATTCAGCTTACAAGTACCATCGATATTACTGGTATTATTTATTTTCTTATCAACGTCCCTCTTTTCTTACTTGGCTACAAAGAATTAGGACGCAATTTCACCATTAAGACTTTAATAACCGTTACGGTACAGAGTTTTTTCCTCTCTGTCATTCCTATTCCCAGCTCTCCTATTGTCGAGGATTATCTAACTGCCTGTATCATCGGCGGCCTTATTGCTGGTACCGGAACTGGCTTAGTACTACGAGCCCGTACTTCCGGCGGTGGACAAGACATTATTGGTCTCGTCCTAAGTAAGAAAAAAGCCAATATTAGTGTGGGTAAAATTAATATTATGATGAATGTGATGATTTATTGCATCTGTTTATTCCTTTTTAATATTGAAATTGTTGTTTATTCCTTAATCTACACCACTGTTCTTTCCCTAGCTATTGACCGTGTGCATATTCAAAATATTAATGTTAGTGTTATGATCTTTACAAAAAAGCTGGGAATTTCCCGAGCTATTATTGAACAAATGGGAAGAGGCGTAACTAACTGGGACGGGGAAGGCGCTTATACCCAGAAAACTTCTTATATTTTATATGTAATTATTAATAAATACGAAAAGCCACAACTAAGACAAATTGTTAAAAATATCGATCCTGCTGCTTTTATAATTTACAGCGAAGGCTGTACCATTGATGGAAACTTTGAGAAAAGACTGTAATAAAAAAACGTCTTTGCATATTTGCAAAGACGTTTTTAATAGTCTTGATTAATCTTGTACGTAAGGCATAAGTGCTACGTGACGTGCTCTCTTAATAGCTACTGTAAGAGCTCTTTGATGTTTTGCACAGTTTCCTGTGATTCTTCTAGGAAGTATTTTTCCTCTTTCAGAGATATACTTTCTAAGTTTTGCAACATCTTTATAATCGATTTCGTTATTTTCTTTTCCACAGAATACGCATACTTTTTTTCTTCTGCGTCCGCCGCCTCTTCTTTTGAAGCCGCCTTCTGATCTGTTATTTCTATCGTAAGCCATCGCTTTATTCCTCCTAATTCAAAATATTAGTTGAAAGGTAATTCTTCATCAATTCCATCAGGAATATCCATGAATCCGTCCCCTGCATCTACTTTTGGTTCTGGAGATGGTGTATTACTAAATGCACCTGCATTTGCTTCACTGACACCTTTGCTTTCTGCAAATTCTACTTCTTCAACTACAACATCAGTTGTATAAACTTTCACGCCATCCTTATTGGTATAACTACCAGTTTGGATACGTCCGCTTACTACAGCTCTCATACCTTTTCTAAAGTACTTTTCCATAAACTCACCTTGTTTACCAAAGGCTACACAGTTTATGAAGTCTGCAGTTTGATCTCCGTCTCGTTTGAATCTACGATCTACAGCAAGAGAAAATCTCGCTACTGCTAAAGGATTGTCTCCTTGTGAATATCTTACTTCAGGATCTCTAGTTAATCTTCCCATCAAAATTACTTTATTCATAAATTTTACCTCATTCTTTATTATGCTTCTTGTTTAACGCATAAATATCTGAGTACATTGTCCATGATGCGGATTCTTTGCTCAATTTCAGCTGGTGCATCTGTCTCAGCTTCGAAGTGTACGAAATAGTAAAATCCTTCTGTCATTTTTTGAATTTCGTAAGCTAATCTTCTCTTACCCCATTCATCAACATCAGAAATTGTACCACCAAAACGTTCTACTAAGGCTTTTACCTTATCCATCACTTTGGCTCTTTCTTCTTCTTCGATTTTTGCGTTTACAACAACTGTTAATTCGTATTTATTCATGTTAACGCTTCCTCCTTTTGGTCTTGTGGCCCATAAATAATTATGAGCAAGGATAGACCGCAAGCTTGCGCTTACGGAATTATCATTATTTCACAGATTATTATCATAACACAGTTTTTTGCTTCTATCAAGACTTTTTCTTTAAATCTCTGGTGTTCTTTTCTACCAACTTCCTGGCCACCATAATCTGTCTATCGCAGCCTTTACACTTTAAGCGAAAGTCTGCACCAACTCTTAAGATTTCCCAGTCTTTACTACCACAAGGGTGTTGTTTCTTTAAGGTGACGATATCACCTACTTCGTATGTATATGCCATAGCTGGCCTCCTTATTCTTTATTAATCTCTTTTGTCTCAATTAGAACTCCGGCTATTTTCCAGCGATCGGTACTATCATTTAGACTTGTACAAGTGGAAAGAGAAACCACTTGATCGGTGTTTTTAACTTCTACCCCGGTATCGTAAATAGAAACTTCTTGATTATGCTTAATAAAAGTATCAAAATCTTCTGGCGTGTCAAATTGGATGCCATAAGTTAGATCATTTTCATCTACTCTAGCAACAGAAAAAATACGATAGGTTTTTTCTTTGCCATCTGGTGTATAAATATAGAAATTGGGATTTGCATCGTAGAACTCTTTTTTCTCGTAATCCCATAATTTATGAAACATGCTGCCATCATTCATATAATGACCATAAATAATACAATGTTTATCCTCTAGTGACTGATTATAGGCATTTAAAAAAATAGCTCCTACTGTATTTTCGTTTTGAGAAAATGTTTTCGTTAAGTAGGTGTCATTATTATTGGTGTGAACAATGGGATAGTTGATAATTTCGGGTTGGGGAAAGAAACGCAACCACCCTACTGTATCAGGATTAATTTTTAATAGCTCAGCAAAATTTACTTGAAACTGTTCTTCTTTTGCTTCGCCTGTTATAGCAAGCTTCGTAATCTTTTTGTATTCAGAGCGGCCAGCCACGTAGCCTTTGCCAATTTGAAATAATTGAAAACCAGCCACACAAAAAACCACTAAGGCAATAATTAAGATTAGATTAGAAAACCAACCACTTTTTTTTCTTCGCTTTTTCTCTCTTTTTTGCTTCATCTTTTCTCCTATAACCTTTTTAAGCACTTTGTTTACGGGTGTATTATAGCATGAAAGAGAATCTCTTCTCAATCTTGTTTATGCAAATTTAATAGGGCTTTATGCCCATTTAATTGAACTTAAGGTGGTAAAGTTCTATGCTTTACTTAAACCTATATGCAGGAAAGAGGTAATCTGATTGATTAATTATTTAGTTTTATACGAAAGTCTTTCTGGCAATACTAAGAAAGTTGCTACGGAAATCTTTTCTTCTCTTCCTGGAAATTCAAAAGACATTATTGATTTATCCGAATGTACTTCCCTACCAGAAGCTCGCGTTTACTTTATTGGCTTTGGTATTTATTATGGAAGTTGTCATTTAGAAATTAATAGTCTTTTAAGTTCCATTAGCAAAAAGGCCATTGCTCTTTTTGCTACTTGTAGTATGGGAAATAGTGATGAATATAAAAAGCATATTGCTCAAACAGTAAGTGCTTGGATAGAAGATGACAATGTCTATCTTGGCGCTTTTATCTGTCAAGGAAAGATTCCCATGTCCCTGCGCTGTAAATGTGAACATTTTTGCAGTTCTATGGGGAAAGGTTCTTCTAGAGCTTTATTAAAGGCTTTTGATAGTGCTCTTACTCATCCTGATAGAAAAGATTTAGAAGATGCTTCTTCTTTCGTAAAAAAATGTCTAGAAATAACAAAAAACTCTCAAGTTTCTTAAGAAGATTCTTGAGAGTTTTTTTAGAGGCACAGACCAGATTTGAACTGGTGATCAGGGTGTTGCAGACCCATGCCTTACCACTTGGCTACTGCGCCTTAAGTACTCACATAGTATAGCAAACCCTTTTCATCTAGTCAATATTTAACCCCTAAAAACCTAAATTTTCATTTACCAAAATCACTTTAATGCGGTCTTTTATTTTTGAATATCTCGTTACCACATATTGGCAACAAATGGTTTCCGGTGTCTTACATTTAGCGCAGCTACCGGTTATATTACAAGGGGTTTGAATGGCAAAACGCTTTGTATTCGTCGTCGCTGCCATATTTTGTGCGCGGCTTATAGCATCTTCAAGTGTTTTACAGACTTTATTCATGCCCATTATAATTACCACTTGTTCGGGGCCATAAATAATTCCGGCCACACGGTTACCATTGCCATCAATATTAACTAGTTCTCCATCTTCTGTAATCGCATTACTACCAACTACCATAGTCGAAGTGCCAAGAACGGCTAATTCTAGTGCTCTTTTTTCTTTAGCATCTTTGGCAAGGTCTCTGTTAATCACTTGGTAATTACCCTTGATAAGAGCCTCTTTTAAACCAATTTCTTCTACTGTAGTCGAACCGCCCCAACCAACTGTGGTTTCTTCTTTAATTAGTCCTAGGGCCATCTTTAGGGCTTCTTCTTTATTAGCTGCGTAAAAGCCTGTCATATTTCTTCCTTTTAACCCTTTTATTACTTTTTGTGCTAGTAACTCATTTTTCTTTTTAACTGCTTCATTCATTTTTCATTCCTCCAGTTTTTTTCTTCTTTCTTTCCAATCGGGTAAGAATCTGGTCATATATTTTTTAAAACGCTGATTATGACTAGGTTCAATTAAATGACACAACTCATGGACCACAATATATTCAAGACACTCCTGCGGATAAGGAATTAAACGACTGCTAATACGAATGGTTCCTCTAGCTGGTGTGCAGCTTCCCCATCTTGTTTTCATATCGCGAATGGTGTACTTCGTAGCCGCTACGCCCATCTTGGGTTCCCAAATTTTCGCTAATTCTTCTATTTCTTCTTTTAATTTTTCTAGCTCTTTAGGGGTCGGCTTATCGGCCTTCTCCTCCTTACTATTTCTTGCTACTACCTTTTTTTGTGTTTTTATAATCCACTCTTTTTTTGCTTCAATAAAAGCTTCAATATGTCCTAGCGGCGTTCCTTTAGGCGTAGTAATTAAAAGATGACCATCAGGCGGTTTAATGTATAGATTCATATTTTTAATGGCTTTGTATTCAATAGTGACCCAAAAACCACTTATTCTTCTTCGCATGCTAAAACCTTTTCTACCTCTATCGGCTCCCTAGGTATTTCTTTCATATTGCCGATTACTTTTTCATACCAAATCACGCCGTGCCAAACATCATTCTTAAAGCCTGACTGATGAAAGATACCTACGTCCCTAAAGCCTAGTTTTTGATGTAGGGCCTCACTTTTTTCATTAGGTAAGGTGATACAGCCATAAACCGTTTTATAACCTTGTTTCTTTAAGATTTCAATTAAAGTCTCATAAAGTTTTCTGCCAAGCCCCTGTCCCAGTTTTTTCTGGCTTAAATAAATGGATAACTCTGCTCCCCATTTATAGGCTACTCTTTCTTTAAATTTATGAGCATAAGCATAGCCACAAATCACTCCCTTTACTTCTCCTACTAAATAAGGATAGTGGTGATGATTTTCGCTAAATTCTTGAGTGAACTTTTCCTTACTAGGTAACTCATATTCAAAAGTAATAGGAGTCTTAATATATTCACGGTAAATTTCTAAAATAGTGGGGATATCCTCTTTTGTTGCTAATCTTATTTTCATAAAAAACTCCTTCTATACTATCACCTAATTCTATCACTAATAGGGACACAATAAAAGATACTTTCTAGCAATAAAAAATACCCCAAGTACTAGATAAAGTACTTAGAGTATTTGCTTAGAGGCACAGACCAGATTTGAACTGGTGATCAGGGTGTTGCAGACCCATGCCTTACCACTTGGCTACTGCGCCTTATTATAAAGATGACCCCGACGGGAATCGAACCCGTGTTACCGCCGTGAAAGGGCGATGTCTTAACCGCTTGACCACGGGGCCATTTAGCACTCTTAATCAGTGCGACTCAAAGAGTATAACATGTTTCGCCAGGAAAAGGCAAGTATTTTTTTGTATTTAACAAATACATTTTTAGATTAATTGACAAAAACCAGCATTTTAGCTATCGTAACTACTAAGAAAGAAACATTTCTCATAAAGGAGACCAACTATGAATAGTCAATAGAAAAAGAAAAATTTTTTAAAAAAAGTTTTGACTTAAAAAAGTGTATAGAAAATAAACATCCCTTTTGGATGAGCCTAAAATCAAATATAGTAGGACTAAG